>CADEFX010000207.1 GCA_902826715.1 uncultured Hyphomicrobiales bacterium
GAGAAGTCGAATAACTTAGCGTTGCCAACATCTTGCATTGGCCTGAAACCGGTGTCCATCGCTAGTGATTCAGGATCTGCGAGAGGAACAGCTTGGTGCGCTCTTCACGGGGGTTGTTAAAGAACGTCTGCGGCGTGCCCTGCTCGACGATCTCGCCCCGGACCATGAAAATGACCCGGTCGGCGACCGAGCGAGCGAACCCCATCTCGTGGGTGACGCAGAGCATGGTCATGCCGGAGCGCGCCAGCTCGATCATGACGTCGAGGACTTCCTTGATCATTTCCGGGTCGAGCGCGCTCGTCGGCTCATCGAACAGCATGATGCGCGGGTTCATGCACAGCGCCCGCGCAATAGCGACGCGTTGCTGCTGACCGCCGGAGAGCTGACCGGGATACTTGTTGGCCTGTTCTGGGATCTTCACGCGCTCGAGGTACTGCATGGCGGTCTTCTCCGCCTGCGCCCGAGGCATTTTCTTCACCCACACTGGCGCCAGACAGAGATTGTCGAGAATGGTCAGATGCGGAAAGAGATTGAAGCTTTGAAACACCATGCCGACATCGGCGCGGATCTTGTCGATCTGCCGCACGTCGTTGGTGAGTTCGGTGCCCTCGACGATGAGCTGACCCTGCTGATGCTCCTCGAGGCGATTGATGCAGCGGATCAGTGTGGACTTGCCGGAGCCGGATGGCCCGCAGATGACGATCTTCTCGCGTTGCTCAACGACGAGGTTGATGTTTCGGAGAACGTGAAACTCGCCGTACCACTTGTGCAGGCCGATCATCTGTATTGCAGCAGGCGAACTTGTCTGCTGGGTGGCGCCTACTTGGGCAGCGCGAGCTTCGGCCATGAACCCTCCATAAAGCGCCGGCTCAGCCACCTGAGGACATGGTCTTGGTTATTCCGGCCCATCAAATATGACGGAACCAGTCGCGCGACGCAATCGCCACGCTGCGTTGGCGCGCGTGCCCCGAGGCAACTTTAGTTCAATCGGCGATCTGCGTTGACCGCGGTGCAACGGGGATGTTGTCTGCGACCTTGTCGGAGGGTCGCCTTGCTGTCACAACCGACTGCCAGGATCGTAAACACAAAATAAATAATATAATCATACGTTTGAAGCATCGAGTGATGATGCGTATCATCGTAGTCTGCCAGCGAGTCGCGCGATCGAGGGATGCGCGATCCGATGCCTGGCTGCGAGCCGTGCCTTTCCGACTGCAGCGTGCGTGGCCCGCGCACGGGTGCTCCGCGGCGCGTATCGCCGTGACGCTTGGTAGTGAATGTGCGGCCGGTATCGGCCGAGACGGGCTTCGAGCGTTTCAGAACCGACGAGCGAGGAAGTCGAGGACGCCAGGCGTCCAGCGGCAGGAAGACCTATGGCGACGCGCGAACAGATGGCGAGTGCCCAGGGCACCATCGCCAACGGCGAGCAGGACCGGCAACCGGCGACCGGCGACCCGGCCATCGTGCCGGTGGCCAACGTCCCATGGACACCCACCGGGATTGTGTATCTGCACCAGGACAAGCTTGGCGCCACCGCCGATGACCGCACTGATGATGCTTCCGGCAGCTGGCCCGACAGCTCAGATGACGATGAAACCACGGACTTCGACGACGACGCATTATCGAAGCCCGCGCCGTCGCTTCTGCGTCGCGCCATCCCGCTGCTATGGGCGGCAACCCTGACCACCGCCGCGGTGCAGCACGCGGGCGAGGTTGAACGGCGCGCAGCTCTTCGGGAACCTTCGCTGGCCGAGCTTAAAATGCGCGATCGCGCCGAAACTGAGGTCAAGGCGGCCTGGCGCAGCATAGGGACTGTGACGGCCGCGGCGGAGGTGAAGCCGGTCGAGGAGGTCGTAGAGGAGAAGGCTGAACCGATGATCGCGCGGCAGCCTGTCCAGCAGACAGCGACTCACGACGTCGAAAACAAGCCTCAACAGGTGGAGAACAAGCCCAAGGCGGATGAGCGCCCACTCGTGGAACCAGTCACTGAAGTTGTCCGCCGAGACACAAAGTCAGAAGCGGTCGATAGGCTTGCGAATGGGGCGGCGGAGCAGCCGGCCCAAGAGAGTAAAGAGAGCAAGGACACCGTTGCAGCGACGACGACGGCGTCCGAGGTGCAAGCGAAGGCAGAAGTTGCCCGGATCCTACCGCCTCCCGTGGGCACGGAGGAGCCAACCAAATCCAGCCACAAGGGGCAGGTCACAACATCCCACACGTCCCGGCCAAAAGTTGCCCGCGCCGGACGCTCACGGACTGGACCGAGCCGTGTCGCAAGCACCAAGTACGTCGCGTTCGATGGGCACAGCCCGCGCTATTTCACGATCGAGCGGCCGAGCCGCAACTCGCCTTAAGCGAGGCCCGGCTACGCCTGGCGATCGGCCAGCATCATGGCCGCCCCTTTCTCGGCGATCATCAAGGTCGGGGCATTGGTGTTGCCCGATGTAATGGTGGGCATGACCGAAGCGTCGGCGATGCGCAGACCTTCGAGGCCGCGCACCTTGAGCCGATGATCGACGACGGCCAAGTCGTCCGCTCCCATTTTGCACGTCGAGACGGGATGAAAGATCGTCGTCGCGATATCGCCGGCCGCTTTCGCCAGCGCGTCGTCGCCGTCGATGTCGGAGCCGGGGCGGAACTCTTCGGGCTGGTATTTCCCGAGCGCAGGCATCGATACGATGCGCCGTGTGACGCGAATGGAATCGGCAGCAACCCGTCGGTCTTCCTCGGTCGAGAGATAGTTGGGCCGGATCTCGGGATGGGCTGACGGATCGGGCGACGTGATGCGTACGTGGCCGCGACTGGTCGGGCGAACGTTGCACACGCTCGCGGTGAACGCAGGAAACGGATCGAGCGGCTCGCCGAACTTCGGCAGCGTCAGCGGCTGTACGTGGTACTGGATATTGGGCGTGTCGCGCGAAGGATCGGACTTGGTGAAGGCGCCCAGCTGCGACGGAGCCATGGTCATGGGACCACGCCGGCGCAGCGCATAGTCGAGCGCGAAGCCCGCGCGCTGCACAAGGCTCTGGTAGCGTTCGTTCATGGTCTTCACGCCGCTGACCTTATAGGCACAGCGCACCTGAAGATGATCCTGCAGGTTCTCGCCGACGCCGGGGAGATCGTGGCGGACATCGATGCCGTGCTTGCGGAGCAGTGCGCCCGGACCAATGCCGGACAGCTGAAGGATCTGCGGCGAGCCGATAGAACCAGCCGCCAGCACGACTTCACGCCGCGCAATGACGTTGCGCTTTGCGGCTCCCTGCCGGAACGTCAGGCCGGAGACGCGACGCCCATCGAGCGTCAAGCGGTCGACCACGGCATGCGTCTCGACCGCGAGGTTCGACCGATCACGGACGGGGCGCAGAAACGCCTTGGTGGTATTCCAGCGGATGCCCGATTTCTGATTGACGTGGAAATAGCCGCAACCCTCGTTATTGCCGCGATTAAAGTCGTTGACCTTCGGAATACCGGCCTGCTCGGCCGCATCGCGGAAGGCGTCGAGAATGTCCCACTGAATGCGCGCCATCTCGATGCGCCATTCTCCGCCCTGCTCGTGCAGGCCGTCGAAATCGGCGGGATCCAGCGCCCGCTGATCCTCGTGCTTCTTGAAGTAGGGCAGCACGTCTTCCCAGGCCCATCCGGGGCAACCCATCTGCCGCCACAGGTCGTAGTCGCGCGCCTGCCCGCGCATGTAGATCATGCCATTGATGGACGAGCAGCCGCCCAGCACCCGGCCCCGGGGATAGTTGAGGCTGCGGCCATTGAGGCCCGGCTCTTCGGCGGTCTTGAAGCCCCAATCCGCGCGCGGATTGCCCATGAGATAGAGGTAGCCGACGGGAATATGGATCCAGTGGTAGTTGTCCTTGCCGCCGGCTTCGAGCAACAGCACGCGCGTGTTGCGATCGGCGGAGAGGCGATTGGCGAGCAGGCAACCAGCCGTGCCGGCGCCGACAATGATGTAGTCGTAAGTGTCGCTATCAGACGCCATCCCGCTCCATTGCCTCCCGGTGATCTTGCCGGGACATTATCGCAAAGCAGGCGCGAACTGAACGATCAGATGGGAGCCGCCGCGCCAAGCGGTCGCCCGAGGAACGCAATTTCGGCGTCGCTCCATGGCGAGCGCGTGCTGCGTAGAAGGCGAAAGCCGTTGCGCTCATAGAAGCGCACATTGCGGGAAGTCTGGCCAGTGACGACGTGCACGCCCGGAGCGCGACCGGCTGCATGGACGCAGAACGCCTCGATCAGCCGGGCGCCGATGCCGACACTGCGCCATCCGGGATCAAGATTGATGTGGAGGTGCGCCGGGTAGGATCGCGACAAGTCCGCAAACGCAGGCATGTAAGCGATATCGGCAAACATGGGATGCGTCGCGGGATCGTCGAGGCACCCGGTCAAGTATCCGACGATACGGCCATCGGGTGTGCTGGCGACAAAGACGTGCTCAGGCCAATGATCGAGGTAGCGGCCGAGCCAGCGCTCGCGGAAAGCTGCGCGCTCAGCCGCATCGCGGAACTGTTGGACGTTGCTGCTCGTGAAAAAGATCCCTTCGATCTGGCTCACCTCAGACGCGCTGACCAATAGCGGACCGGCGCATATGTCCATCAGCCGGCCGACACGAACGGCGGAACCACCGGATGATCGTTCGTCAGCTTCGCGCATCGCGCGTTCCATCAGCGGTTGCGCCGTTAGACTTCGGCCCAGGACATCGAATTTCCAGTATAGCCCGCGCAGACTCCGCTCGCGCTGAGGTTTCGCGATCTGCGTTCACGTAATAGGCAACTCCAGAAAATTCTGCCTTAACCCCCTTCGTTGGTGAGCGCGGTCCCATGCGCCCGTAATTTTTCTCGCGAAAATATAGGCTTATGGCCGTATCCTGAGGCATGCAAGACGCGCATGTCTGCGACGCACAATCTCATATTGCATTGCGGTGTGGCATGCCACATACCATATGTCACATCGAGGACATCAGATCCTCAAAAAAGGAGATGAGACATGAGCATCAAACAGGCAAATGCGGCATTGGATTTCCTGCCTGAAACGCAGGAGAGCTTGATCGGAACCCTGTTCGGTCCGGTGCGGAAGTTCTTCAGCGCGCTGGCTGAAGGCAAGGCCGCTGCCGATCACTACGAGTCACTGGTTTCGCGCGGCATGGGTCCAGGGGAAGCGTCGCAGGTCGTTTTCCGCAAGCACTTCGGGAAGCGCTAGCAGGTCCCTTTCCGGGCCTCCTGAGCAGCGCGCTGGTTTAAGACCAGCGCGCTTTTTGTCTGCCCAATCCCATCACTAATAACGGCAGCGGGCCCAGCGGCGATACCAATAGCGGCTGCCGGTAGCTTGGTAGCGGCGCCATAGCCACCGGCAACTGTGTCCGTAACCGCTCGTATAGGCCTGATAGCCGATGAATGGCAGCGCGCCGTACAGGAACAAGTTCCGGCCGCGATGCCGCCGCCACCCGTAGTGGCGTCCGCCGTAGAGCCCACGGCCACCGTGGAACCTTCGGCCTCCGTAAAATCCCCGGCCGGCGAAGCGGCGGCCGCCATGGAATTGGCTTCCTCCAAAACCGCGATGTCTGCCGAACCCTCTTCCCCCCAAAGCCCGTCCGCCGCGACCAAAGCCGCGGCCACGCTGACGCACGTCAGTGATCGCGCTTGGCACGTCCCCGGTCACGGCCAAACCCGTGGGTGCTGCGCGCACCGGTTCGCTGACCCCGGATAGCGCAAATAAGCCGCCGGCGACCACGCCGACAGCAACTAGCCTATTTAACATCGGGTCCTCCAATTTGAGTGTCTTCGCCCCAGCGTCTTGTCGAAATGGCGCTCAATTACCACGGCAACAAGATCCTTATGGAGAGGATGACAAGTTCCAAATTGGCCGAGCGCGCATTACCAACGCCAGGCCCGGCCAATTCATGTCGTTTAGCCTCCCGCTACTCTTCTCGTTCTCAGTAGACACAGTCGCGAAAACGGCGCCACCAATAGCCGCTTCCGGTCTGAATCGCGCGGCGACGCAGCCATTCGCAGCTATAGTCGTACGCGCCGTCGTAGTAGCCGTAACCAGGCCCGAGATAGATGCGTACACCGCCGCGATTACGCGAGTAGCGATGGCGTCCGCCTCGGTCGCCTTGACTTTCCCCGCGTCCGCGCCCGCTGCCAACACGATCACGTTGGCCGCCTCCGCGCCGAGCAATACCACCATCGCCGCGACCACCGCGATTCACGGCGCCACGCTCGCCACCCTCACCGCCACGGCTCAGGGGGCCTCCGCCGCCGCCGCCAGAGCCTCGGCTACCGCCTGAGGTCGCACCACCACCACCACCGCCGCTGCGCCCTCCTCCGCCGCCGCTAAGCGCGCCACCACCACCCTCTCGCTGGCCCTGGATCTTCGTTACGGGGGACGCGAAAGAGCGATCTGACGGCGCAACGGGACCGACGGCTTGGGCAGCGTGCGCCGCAACACCAAACATCAGCGCTGCCGCAAGGGAGGCGGCGCCTGCATAAGTCTTTGTCATCAGAAATCTCCGGTACGAAAGAGACGCGGAGGAAAGCTATTCCTACGCCTTGAACGATATAACTTCGCAAACGCTCGGAAGTTGCATATTCCGTCGCAGCCGAGGCATAACGGTGCTCCCGGGGCTTATTGCCCGTGTCCCGGTTCGAGGTTCGCCCGGCAGATGCGGCGAATGTCTCGATCATCACACGAGGCCTCATCACTCTCGCTGACCGAGTCCACCATGCTCGCCACGCGCTCCCGAGCCCAGCTCATCATCATCGACGTGCAGGAAAAGCTTGCACCGCACATTGCGGGACCGGCCGCGGTCATCGGCAATTGCGGCCGGCTCCTTCGCTACGCGCAGTGCCTGGGCGTCCCCATCACCATTACCGAGCATTATCCGGAAGGGCTGGGATCGACCTGCGCGGAGCTTGCTGTTGCTGCGGGATCCGGTGCGCCGGTGTTCGGCAAAATCACGTTCTCGTCGCTCAAGGATGAAGCCATCTCGACCCGCCTGCGGAAACTCAAGGCCGACGGCCGCGACCAGATCGTCGTCGCGGGGATGGAGGCGCACGTGTGCGTCTGCCAGACGGTCCTGGACCTGCTGCAGGAACGCTTCCACGTGCTGCTCGTGGCCGACGCCGTGGGATCGCGCGACGCAGCAGTGCGCCAGCTCGCAGTCGATCGCATGGCGCGCGGCGGGGCCGAGATCGTTTCCCACGAAATGGTCGCGTTCGAATGGCTGGAGCGCGGCGACATCCCAGAGTTCAAGGATCTCATCGGCGTGATAAAGTAGGCTCACGCGACAGGCAGTGTTTCGAGGAGACGCACCAATGCAGGACAAGGCTCCGGCCTCCAAAAAGAGCATGGCGGCCTTCAACTGGGAGGACCCGTTCCTTCTCGACGACCAGCTCTCCGAAGACGAGAAGATGATCCGCGACACGGCGCGCGCCTATGCACAGGAGAAACTGCTGCCACGCGTCATCGATGCTTATCTCGAGGAGAAGACGGACCGTGCCATCTTCGACGAGATGGGAGCGCTCGGGCTGCTGGGCGTGACGATCCCTGAAAAATACGGCTGCGCCGGAGCCAACTATGTATCCTACGGGCTGGTGGCCCGTGAGATCGAGCGCGTCGACAGCGGATATCGCTCGATGAATAGCGTGCAGTCCTCGCTCGTCATGTACCCGATCAACGCCTATGGCTCCGAGGATCAGCGACAGAAATACCTGCCAAAACTGGGCAGCGGCGAATGGGTCGGGTGTTTCGGGCTGACGGAGCCCGACGCCGGCTCCGATCCGGGCGGAATGAAAACGCGCGCCGAGAAGGTGTCGGATGGCTATCGCCTCACCGGCTCTAAGATGTGGATCTCGAATGCGCCAATCGCCGACGTGTTCGTCGTGTGGGCGAAGTCGGCGGCGCACGACAACGAAATCCGCGGCTTCGTCCTCGAGAAGGGAATGAAGGGTCTGTCCGCGCCGAAGATCGGCGGCAAGCTGTCGCTTAGATGCTCGATCACCGGCGAGATCGTCATGGATGGGGTGGTGGTGCCTGAAAGCGCGATACTGCCCAACGTGTCGGGCCTCAAGGGACCCTTCGGCTGCCTAAACCGAGCGCGTTACGGCATCGCCTGGGGGGCCATGGGCGCGGCGGAGGACTGCTGGCAGCGGGCGCGGCAGTACACGCTCGACCGCAAGCAGTTCGG
>CADEFX010000208.1:0-2113 GCA_902826715.1 uncultured Hyphomicrobiales bacterium
ATCCAATCGCAGACAACCAGCTCTTGCCTGCGCCCTGGGTGGTCAGATCCGGGATGAGCACAGGATAAGTGCACGGCGAAGCCCGGGGATAACTTCGCGCAAAAAAATTCTGCCGCTGCGCAATAGCGAGGCTTCTTCTCGTGTGATGAGCCCTCCGTCGCGCCCAGCCCCTTGCGTCAGATCAGCCCGAGCTCCGCCAGCTCTTTCCTGAGCCTGGGTGGCATGCTGGCAATGCCGTCCGCCTCGCCGCCGGCCAGATCTTCAGGCACCTCATCGGCCGCAAGATAGCGCCAGCCCTGGAAGGCGCGCCGTGGCGTCGGCCGCACCGGCACGAGCTTGCGGTCGAGCATCAGCAGGCAACAGGGCGTACCGTCGTCCTTGGTACCTTCGCGCAGATCAGTGAGGCGCTGACGCACGAGAACGATGCCCTTGATCACCCAATACAGCGAGCCGCCATCCAACAGCTCGTCGCGGCGCCTGGGACTTTGGAACGTGCGGTGGAATAACTCAGGCTTCTGGCGCGCCTTCTTCATCTGCTTGAGGCGCTCGGCCTGCCAGGCCGCCAAATCCTCGATGGAGTCGCAGCCGACGCACAGCTTGACGAGATGGATGGTCATGCAGGAGCCCCCTCCTCCGCCAGCGACGCGATCAAGGCGCCTTGATTGACTTGCTGGCCTTCCTTGACCGCGAGCTTGCCGATGATCCCGTCGCGTGCCGCGTGCAGCACGTGCTCCATCTTCATGGCCTCGACGACGGCGATACGCTCGCCTTTCGCCACGGCCTGCCCTTCGGCCACGAACACCTTGACCACCCTGCCGTTGATCGGTGCGCGGATGCTGTCCCCGGCGTGCCCGCCGTCATCGCCTGCGGCGTCGTAGGCCGGCCGCCGGATCTCCAATTGAAGCAGATCGTCGAGCACCAGAATGCGCGCCGTTCCATCGGCGTAGACGCAGACAGCCCCGGGTGACGGGCGACGATCCAACCCATCCCACACGGGCAACTCGATGGTTTCCTCGCCCCGTTCCCAGATCGCCGACACCTGCCGTTCGGCCTCGCCGATGACGAGAGGAAAACTCAGCCGGCGCGCGCCGCCCAATTGAAACGCATCGCCACTCGCCCAGGGGTCGCTCCAGCCGCCTGGAGCCGGCGACGGTGTCACCGGCTGCGCAGCGTGCAACAGTCCTGCGACGCCGCGACTGACGGCGTCGGCGTGCACTGTGGCATCGGTGAGGGCCGCGAGATCGCGGGCGATGAGACCGGTGTCCATGCGGCCTGTCACGACATCCGGCAGCACCAGCAGGTTGCGCAGGAAGCGCGCATTGGTGCGGGGACCGGCGACCATCAGCGACGACAACCCGCCGGCGACGCCGCGGAGCGCCGCAGCGCGATCGGGTCCCGCGCCGATAAGCTTGGCGATCATGGAATCATAGAATGGCGAGATCTCATCGCCCGCGCGCACGCCGCTCTCGAGCCGGATGCCGTCGAGCGCGCCATCGTCGAACGCGACGATGCGGCCGATGCTCGGCATGAAGCCGTTGGAGGGATCCTCTGCGCACAGCCGCGCCTCGATGGCATGGCCATGCATGGTGATCTGATCCTGGGATTTCGGCAGCTTCTCACCAGCGGCGATTCGGAACTGCCATTCGACGAGGTCGAGCCCGGTGATTTCCTCTGTGACGGGATGCTCCACCTGCAGGCGTGTGTTCATCTCGATGAAATGCCAGGGCGCATCCGCCTTGAGCTCGCCACCCTCAACCAGGAACTCGACCGTGCCTGCGCCCTCGTAGCCGACAGCTTTGCCAAGACGCACCGCGGCATCCGTCATGCTCTTGCGCAGCGCCTCCGACATGCCGGGCGCTGGGGCTTCCTCGATGACTTTCTGATTGCGCCGCTGCAGCGAACAGTCGCGCTCGAACAGGTGCACGACGTTGCCGTGGGAATCGCCGAACACCTGCACCTCGATGTGGCGCGGGCGCACGACCAGTTTTTCAACGAGCACGCGGGCGTCACCGAACGAGCTTTGCGCCTCGCGCTGGGCGCTTTCGAGCGCCGCGGCGAAGTCGCCGGCCGTCTCGACCAGACGCATGCCACGGCCGCCGCCGCCGGCTACGGC
>CADEFX010000208.1:2141-3331 GCA_902826715.1 uncultured Hyphomicrobiales bacterium
TGATCATGACCGGATAGCCGATGCGTCCCGCCTCCTTCTGCAGCGTGCGTGCGTCCTGCACGTCGCCGTCGTAGCCCGGCACCACGGGAACGCCGGAAGCGCGCGCGATGCTCTTGGCCGCCGCCTTGCCGCCGAGCCTGCGCATGGCATCGCCGGACGGGCCGATGAACTTGATCCCGGCCTTGGCACAAGCGTCGGCAAAGTCCGCGTTTTCGGCCAGAAAGCCGTAACCGGGGTGAATGGCGTCGGCACCCGTCTCGCGCGCCGCCGACAGCAGCTTGTCGATCCGCAGATAGCTGTCGAGCGCCGGCGACGGACCGATGTGCACGGCCGTATCCGACTGCGCCACGTGCAGCGCATTCCTGTCGGCGTCGGAATACACAGCCACCGTGGCGATGCCCATACGGCGCGCGGTGCGGATGATGCGGCAGGCGATTTCACCGCGATTGGCGATCAGAACCCTTTGGAGCATGCGCCGTTATCGCAAAGGGCCGAGGGCGCGGCAATGCGCATTTCCACAGCCCTACAAAGCTGCCCGCGCATTTCGCGCCCACGGTAGGGCGTGTTCCACGACCATGACACGGCCGCTGTCGCGCCCGAGACTTGGCCCCATACTGGGAGGGCGTGGCTTGGTGCAGTTTATCTGTTGACGCAGGGCTGGTAGGCCACGAACATCCGCGGTTGACGGTGGCCGCGTTCTCGCCGGCCAGCGCAAAAAAGAACAACCACGGGAGACGATAGTCCAATGCGTCGGCGCGAATTCCTATCCTTGGCTGCAGGTTCGGTTGCAGCCGGCCTGACCCCTGCCGCAGCCCGGGCCCAATCGCAGGGTTGGCCCAACAAGCCCGTAAAGCTGATCGTCCCATTCGCGGCCGGCGGCGCCACCGACTTGGTTGCGAGGCCGTGGGCGCTGAAGCTCACCGAAGCTTTCGGCCAGCAGGTCATCATCGAGAACCGCGGCGGTGCGTCGGGTGTCATCGGGGCCGAAGCCGCGGCCAAGGCGCCGCCGGACGGCTACACGTTTTTCTTCTCGTCCAACACGGCGACGGTGACGCTGCCGCTGTTGCGGCCGCTTCCATACGATCCCAAGGCCTTCATTGCCGTCGGGCGCGTCGGCGATGTCGTATGCGGCTATGTCATCCATCCTTCGGCTGGCCCGAAAACCTTCCAAGAGATGGTGGACTACGCCA
>CADEFX010000208.1:3341-8164 GCA_902826715.1 uncultured Hyphomicrobiales bacterium
TCGGGCCCCGGCACCAACCCGCACTTGCGTCTCGAGATGCTCAAAGTGCGCACCGGCGTCGACATTCTGCATGTACCCTATCGCGGCGGCGCCGACAGCCTCAACGACCTGCTCGCCAACAACGTGCAGATGATGAACGAGGGCTCGAGCCTGCCGCACGTCAAGGCCGGCAAGCTCAATCTGCTCAACATCAACCATCCCACGCGCTTCGCGGAGTTCCCCGACGCGCCGACGCTCGTCGAGCTCGGCTATCCCGACTCCGATTGCCCGGTGTGGTTTTGCATCTATGCGCCGGCCGGCACACCGAAGGAGATCGTTGAAAAGCTCAACGCCAAGATCAACGAAATTTCCAAGACACAGGACTTGAAGGACACGCTGCAGCGCGTCGCCGCCGTACCGGTCGTTCAGGCGCTCGACGATATCAACACGCACTGGGAAAACGACATCAAGAGCGTGACGGCTCTCATCAAGGCTGCGAACGTGAAACTCGAGTAGGCCGGAAATCCATCGCCTACGCCTTAGTGCGAGCACGGCGGCGCTGCCTGACCTGCGGTCCCCCAGGGATTGCGGTCGGGCGACTCGACCTCGCGCGGTCAATTAACGTTACCGCTCACTTTGCAAGCGTCTAAACTTCTCCCAAGGGATAGCTGGCAGGACCATCCTCGCCATGGGACAGTGTTGCGTTTCCGGAGAACCGCAACGCATCGGTCTTCCCGGCAACCGGGGAGCAACACGGCTTGGCGCACGCATCGAGAAAGCACGTTGTCGAAAGCATCATTTTCCTGAGGTTCGTCGCCTCAGCGCTTATCGTGCTCTATCACTCCGAGCTGCCCCTGATGCGCCTGTCGTCGGGAGACTATGTCCCGCGCCTTGCTGCTGCCGCCGCAGGCACCGACATGCTGTTCGTCATAAGCGGCTTCGTCATCGTTTATATGAGCCATGGTAAGAGCGTGCCGTTCGCGGATTTTGTGCTGCGCCGCCTGTTGCGAATTGCACCGCTGTATTGGTTCCTCACCGTCCTCATGTTGGGGCTGTATCTGGCGTACCCCAACATGTTCTACACGACCGTTTTCGACCTGGAGCATTTCCTCGCATCTCTGGCCTTCCTTCCATACCCGCACCCCGTGACCGGGCTGGACCGTCCATTTCTGGTTCCCGGATGGACATTGAACTATTTCGTGTTTTTCTATGTCTTGTTCGGATTGGCGATGCTGTTGCCGACCATCCGAAGTGAAGTGCGCGTGGCCGCGGTGACGATCACCATAATCGCGATCGTGACGCTTCGGCTTCTGTTCCCCGGGGTCAACTCATTCCTCGACTTCTACGGATCGCCCATCAGCACAGAGTTCATCTTCGGCATGCTGGTGGGGCTCGTTTCGATAAGGCCCCGCCCCATCAGATCATTGTGTCTCATCATGGCGACCGTCATCGCAATCTCCACGCTTGGCAGTCGAGGCATGGCACCGGGTGACCATGCACGCGTTCTCTACTGGGGATTGATCGATACCGGCTTGCTGTGCGCTTGCCTCATGATCGAAATTCGATGGGGCTGGAAACGCAATGCGCTGGTGCAAACACTCGGGCAGGCGTCCTACTCGACGTACCTCACGAATCTGTTTTCCGTGGCCTTCGTCGCCACGGCGGTGCGGGGCCTGGATGCCTTTCCCGTCATAGGCTCTGTCGGGGCTCAGATCGCTATGCTGGTTATTGCGCTGAGCGTCGGCGTCACGGTCCACGTGTGCTTGGAACGCCCCTTGGACAGATGGCTGAAGCCCGGCCCAGCCAACGCGGCACCGAGTGCGGTGCCTCCCTGATCACATCCGAAACACACCGAATTTCGTATCCGCGATCGGCGCATTGAGGCAGGCGCTGAGCGACAGGCCGAGTACGCGCCGCGTTTCCGACGGCGCGATGATGCCGTCATCCCAGATCTGGGCCGTCGCGCGGTAGGGATGGCCCTCACGCTCGTACTGCTCCATCACCGGCTTCTTGAACGCGTCTTCTTCAGCCGCGCTCCATTTCTTTCCCTCGGCCTCGATGTTGTCGCGGCGCACGGTCGCGAGCACGCTCGCCGCCTGAGGCCCGCCCATCACCGAGATGCGCGCGTTGGGCCACGTGAACAGGAAGCGCGGGCTGTAGGAGCGCCCGCACATGGCATAATTGCCCGCTCCGTACGAGCCGCCGATGATGACCGTGATCTTCGGCACATTGGCGCACGCCACCGCCATTACCATCTTGGCGCCGTGCCGGGCGATGCCGCCGGCCTCCGCCTCGCGCCCGACCATGAAGCCGGTGATGTTCTGCAGGAACAGCAGCGGGATGTGCCGCTGGCAGGCCAGTTCGATGAAGTGCGCGCCCTTCTGCGCCGTCTCGGAGTAGAGAATGCCGTTGTTGGCGAGGATCGCCACGGGCATGCCTTCGATGCGGGCGAAGCCCGTCACCAGCGTGGTGCCATAGTTGCGCTTGAACTCGTCGAGCTCGGAGCCGTCGACAAGCCGCGCGATGATCTCGCGGGTGTCGTACTGCGTCATGAGCGAGGCCGGCACGACGCCATCGAGCTCCGCAGGATCGTAGGCCGGCGGACGCGGCTCGCGCAGCGCGATACTTGGCTGCTTGGTCGCCGTCAGCCCGGCGACGATGTTGCGCGCGATCTCCAGCGCATGCGCATCGTTCAGCGCATAGTGGTCGGCCACACCGGACAGGCGTGTGTGCACCTCGGCGCCGCCGAGGTCTTCCGCCGACACCGTCTCGCCCGTCGCCGCCTTCACCAGCGGCGGCCCGCCGAGAAAGATCGTGCCCTGCCGCCGCACGATGATCGTCTCATCCGACATGGCTGGTACATAAGCGCCCCCGGCCGTGCATGAGCCCATGACCACGGCGATCTGCGGGATGCGCTCGGCCGACATGCGCGCCTGGTTGTAGAAGATGCGCCCGAAGTGCTCGCGGTCGGGAAACACCTCCGTCCAGTGCGGCAGGTTGGCCCCGCCGCTGTCCACAAGGTAGATGCACGGCAGCCGGTTCTCGATCGCGATCTCCTGCGCGCGCAGATGCTTCTTCACCGTCAGTGGATAATACGTGCCGCCCTTGATGGTCGCGTCGTTGCACACGATCACACACTGGCGCCCCGACACCCGGCCGATGCCAGTGATGACGCCCGCGCCATGAATGTCGCCGCCATACACGCCGTAGGCTGCAAGCTGCGACAGCTCAAGGAATGGCGAGCCCGGATCGATCAGGCGCAGCACACGGTCGCGCGGCAGCAGCTTGCCGCGGGCAATGTGGCGCTCCTTGAGCCTGTCGGGACCGCCCGCCGCCGTCTCGGCGCGCTTGGCCGCGAGATCGGCCACCAGGCCCGCCATTGCTGCCCGGTTGGTCGCGAATTCCTCGGATTGCGAATTGATGGTGCTCGGCAACTTCGGCATAGGTCAGGCCGACTTCTTGGCCTTGGGAGCGTAGGCCTCCGTCGGTCCGCCGGCTTCCTTCCAGCCCTTGAAGCCGCCGAGGATGTGCGCGACCGGCTTCAGCCCCATGTCCTGCGCGGTCTTCGCAGCAAGCGCCGAGCGCATGCCGCCCGCGCAGAAGAACACGAATTTCTTGTCCTCGCCGAACATGGGCTTGTAGTAGGGGCTTTCCGGATCGATCCAGAACTCCAGCATGCCGCGCGTGCAATGGAAGGCGCCGGGCACCTTGCCGTCCCGCTCCAGTTCGCGTGGGTCGCGGATGTCCACCAGCACCACATCGTCGCGCCCGGCAAGCTTCACCGCATTCGCGGGCTCAATCTCCTCGATGGCCTTCTTGGCCTCATCGAGCATCGGCTTGATGCCTCGCGTGATCGTCTGCGGCACGGGCTCCTCCTGTGGGGGTGCGTTTTGCTGGTCATAGCCCGGAAACGGCCGGGGAAACAACTTGGCTCTGCCCTGCCCGCCCCACAGCCGCCATCATCGGCTTCCAGGAAGCCGTGCTCCAAGGGTCTGAACCATGCTGAAGCCCTACAGTCTTATTGCACTTGCCGCGGCGGGCGCGCTCGCCGGATGCGCGGCGGCCACCCCTGGCTTTTCGCCGCCTAATGCCCGCGCGGACAAGCTGCACAAGGGTTCGGAAGGAGGCGGCATGGCGCCCGACGGGCGCTATGTCCTGAACGATCAGGAAGGCAAGCTCGATTGCAGGCGGCTCAGCGGCTCAATCCACGTCGGGATTCTGCAGATGCGCGAGGATGCGGCACGGCATCGGCCATCGCCGGTGGCCGTGCAAATGCAGAAGATGTCCGCGCCCGTGGCAGGTGGCTCCGCCTACGGCTTGGATCCTGACGGCGAGGCGGCGCGAACCCGTGCACGGCTCGAAGCGTTCAACGCACGCCTCGCTGAGAAGAACTGCCCGACCTACGACCTCGCGGCCGAGCTGAAGCCCGGCAACACCGATCAGCCTACTCCGGTGCGATCGAAGAAAGGCCGGTAAGCTCCGCTAATCGAGCATGCCGGCGATTTTGGGCAGCCAGAGCACCAGGCTCGGGAAATAGATGCAGAGCAGCAGGCCGATGACCTGCAGGGCCACGAACGGATACATGCCGCGATACACGTCCGACATCGTCACGCCCGGGGGTGCCGTGCCCTTCAGATAGAACAGGGTGGCCCCGAACGGCGGCGTCATGAACGCCGTCGAAGTGCTCGAGGGCGCGTGGTACTGGATCGCGGCGCTCCTGCTGTTGCTGACCGTCGGGTTGTCCATCCTCTCGGCCTTGCTCGAGCGCAGCGGCCCTCTGCGGCTCCATGCCTGGGCGGAGGAAGAGGGCGGCCCGCGGCTGGCCCGGCTGTACCACGAAGCCG
>CADEFX010000209.1 GCA_902826715.1 uncultured Hyphomicrobiales bacterium
GCACACCATCGTTAACGAGGGGTTGACCGACGACCAGTATATCGCCGGCTACACGGAAGGCTTCGACAGGCTGAAAGAGCGCATCAAGGACTTCCCTCCGGAAAAGATGTCTGAGATGTGCGGCATTCCCGCCGAGACCATCAAGGAGGTGGCCCGCCTCTATGCGACGGCGGAATCGGCCATCATCTTCTGGGGTATGGGTATCAGCCAGCATGTGCACGGCACAGATAACGCGCGCTGCCTGATTGCATTGGCCCTGACAACAGGGCAGATCGGACGCCCAGGCACCGGCCTGCATCCGCTCCGCGGTCAGAATAATGTACAGGGTGCTTCCGACGCCGGCCTCATCCCGATGTTCTACCCCGACTATCAGCACGTCGAGCGGGGCCAGGTCGGCGATGTGTTCGAGGAGTTCTGGGGCCTCTCGCTCGATCGCAAGCGTGGGCTGACCGTCGTCGAGATCATGAACGCGATCCATGACGGCAAGATCAAGGGCATGTACATCGAGGGCGAGAACCCGGCGATGTCCGACCCCGACCTGCAGCATGCGCGCGAAGCGCTCGCCATGCTCGAGCATCTCGTGGTGCAGGATCTGTTCGTCACCGAGACGGCGTTCCACGCCGACGTGATCCTGCCGGCTTCGGCATTCGCGGAGAAGTCCGGCACCTTCACGAATACCGACCGGCGCGTCCAGCTGGCACGGCAGGTCGTGCCGCCGCCGGGCAATGCACGGCAGGATCTCTGGATCATCAATGAGATTGGCAAGCGCATGGGGCTCGACTGGACCTATACGGGACCCGCCGACGTCTTCCGCGAGATGGGCCAAGTGATGCGCTCGCTCAAGAACATCACGTGGGAGCGCCTGGAGCGGGAGGGTGCCGTGACCTATCCTGCCGACAGCGCCGACCAGCCTGGCAACGACATCATCTTCACAACCGGCTTTCCGACCCAAAGCGGCCGGGGCAAGATCGTGCCTGCCGATATCGTGCCGCCAGACGAGGTACCCGATAGCGAGTATCCCATGGTGCTCTCGACCGGCCGCGTGCTCGAGCATTGGCACACGGGCTCCATGACGCGCCGCTCCGGCGTGCTCGACCAGATCGAGCCGGAGGCGGTCGCCTTCCTCTCGCCCAAGGACATGCGGCGGCTATCGGTGGCACCTGGCGATTTCATTCGCCTGGAAACGCGACGCGGCGCCGTCGAGGTGAAGGTGCGCGCCGATCGCGACGTGCCGGAGAACATGGTCTTCATGCCGTTCTGCTACGCGGAAGCGGCGGCCAACCTGCTGACCAATCCCGCGCTCGATCCGTTCGGCCTCATTCCGGAATTTAAGTTCTGCGCCGCGCGGGTGGAGCGTGCGGCGGCAACGCAGGCGGCCGAGTAACGCCGCCACCGACTGCCGTGATGAACAGTCTGGAGTGTCATGGCGCAACTCAGCGATGACTGTTTTGCCTTCGGCGGAAAGCTGATGTCCGTCGACGAGGCGATCGAGCTCATCAAGCGTACGTTGACGCCGGTCGCCGGCACCGAACCGGTGCCGCTTGGCGCAGCGGACGGGCGTGTCTTGGCGGCCGACGTGCTGGCGCCACAGCCGCTCCCGCCATTCGACAATTCCGCGGTCGACGGCTGGGCGGTCGCCTTCGCGGATCTCAATGCCGGTGGCGAGACGCGATTGCCGATCGGCGGGCGCATTGCAGCCGGCGCATCCTCCCAGGGTATCAGGGTTGCGGGCCGGGCGGTTCGCGTGTTCACGGGCGCGCCGATTCCGAACGGGTCCGACACCATCTTCATGCAAGAGGATACGCGCTGGGACGACACGCACGTCACGCTGCCGCATGGACTGCGGCGCGGTGCCAATTTACGCCGCGCCGGCGAGGACGTGGCGGTGGGATCGGTGCTCCTGCCGGCGGGACGGCGTTTGCGCCCACAGGACTTGGCCCTGGCTGCGGCGATGGGAAAGATCGAGCTTCCCGTGCGCAGCCGGTTACGCGTTGCGATTTTCTCCACGGGTGACGAGTTGCGCGAGCCGGGATCATCTCTGCCGGCCAACGCAACTTACGATTCCAATCGCACGCTGCTGCAGGCCCTGATGCAGCGCGACGAAGTGACGGTTCTCGATCTGGGCATCATCCGCGACTATCCGGCGTTGCTGTGCGAGCGCCTCATCGGCGCTGCGCAGACTTGCGATCTCATCGTCACGACGGGCGGTGTTTCCACGGGCGAGGAGGACCACGTCAAGACTGCCGTCGAGGCGGCCGGCCGGATTTTCTTCTGGCGCATTGGCATCAAGCCCGGACGGCCTGTCGCCATGGGTGTCGTCAAGGGGACGCCGTTCCTTGGATTGCCGGGCAATCCCGTAGCCGCTTTCGTGACCTATTGCTGCGTCGTCCGTCCCGTCATGGCCCGCCTGTCAGGAGCGGTGGCGGAGTTCCCGCGCACGGCGCCGGTGCGCATGGGCTTCGACTATCGCAAGAAGCTCGGCCGGCGAGAGTTCGTGCGCGTCCATCTTGCGCGCCTTGCCGACGGCAGCACGGAGGCGCGCCTGTTCCCGAAATCAGGCGCCGGGATTCTGACGTCGCTCACCGATGCCGATGGCATGCTTGTTTTACCCGAGGACCAGGCCGACATAAAAGCCGGCGCTATGATGCCCTTCCTCGCTTACGAGATGCTGCTGTAGTAGCGTTTCCCACGAACCACGGAACGTGTACTCGGATGCCGGATAAAAAGCTCGAGGAATTCACGATACGGCCGGAGCCAGAGGATCCGCGCCTGTCTGTTGCCGTGTCCGGCATCGACCACGAGGGCAATAGCGTCGATACGGCCGTCGTCGTGGAGCGGCCGCTGACCTTGTTCCTCAACGCGCGCGAGATTGTCACAATGATGACGATCGGGGATCGGCCCGACCTCCTCGCCGTCGGCTACCTGCTGAACCAGAACATGCTGCGCGCCGACGATGAGATCACCGGCATCGAGTTCGACGAGGACATCGACACGGTTGTTGTGCGCACGAAGCGCGAGACCAACTACGAGGAAAAGCTGAAGAAGAAAGTGCAGACCTCGGGCTGCGCCCAAGGCACGGTGTTCGGCGATCTGATGGAGGAATTCGACAGCATCCAGTTTTCCGGCGATGCCGTCATCAAGACCTCCTGGCTCTATGCGCTGACCCGCAAGATCAATACACAGCCAAGCCTCTATCTTGCGGCAGGCGCGATCCACGGATGCGTACTGTGCGAGGAAGACCGGCCGCTGCTCTACATGGAGGATGTCGGGCGGCATAATGCGGTCGATAAGATCGCAGGCTACATGTTCCTAAACGGCGTGCGGCCAGACAACAAAATCTTCTATACGACGGGCCGCCTCACCTCCGAAATGGTCATCAAGACAGTCAAGATGCGCATCCCGATCCTCGTCTCGCGCTCGGGATTTACGGCGTGGGGCGTCGAGCTTGCCAAGAAAGCCGATCTCACACTGATCGGGCGCGCGCGCGGCAAGCGCTTCATTGCCTTGGCCGGAACGCGGCGCATCCAGTTCGATGCCGATGCGGCGAGTGTCGGCGAGGAGGACAGAAAGCACGCGCGCAAGGCTAGCGTCGACGAGGTGGCCGATTGAAGCTGACCGCGCGATGCACCACGACGCTGGTTCTGCTGCTTGCAGCTTCGTGGACTATCGCTCCGGCACAGGCGCAACTGCGCGGTCATGGCGGGCCGGTTCGCGCGCTGGCCGTTTCCCCGGACGGAAAGCGGATCGTATCCGCAAGCTTCGATACGACGGCCATCGTATGGTCGCTCGCATCCGGGACCGCCGAAAAGGTGCTCCGCTTTCATGAGGGAGCCGTGAACGCTGCCGTTGTTCTGGGCGACGGGCGAGTGGCCACGGCTGGTGAGGACGGCCGCATTGCCATCTGGCGGCCCGGCCAGGACAAGCCGGAGGCCGTGCTGCAAGGTCACACGGCTCCGATCGTCAGCCTCGCCGTCTCCGCCGATGGCCGAACCCTTGCTTCCGCGAGTTGGGACACCACGGCGCGGCTCTGGCCGCTCGACGGCGGACGGGCGCGCGTGCTCGAGGGCCACCAGCAGAACGTCAACGGCGTTGCTTTCACGCCCGATGGCCGTGCCGTCGTGACCGTGGGCTACGACCTGACCTTGCGCATATGGCCAATAGAAAGCGGCCCGCCCTTGGTCGTCACGCTGCCGACGCCGCTCAATTGCGTTGCCGTTGCCCGCGATGGCGAGATCGTCGCGTCTGGCGCCACGGGCAAGGTCTATTTTCTGTCGCCCGCCGGCGAGAAGCTGAGCGAGGTCGATGCGGCGGAGGTGCCCGTCATCGCGCTTGCGGTGTCGGGCGACGGCAAGCTCGTGGCCGCCTCCAGCATTCGTGGTGGTGTTAGCGTCATAGACCGCGCCAGCCATAAGCTCGAACGCACCCTCGTGGGCCCGGGCCTGCCAGCGTGGTCGGTCGCTTTCTTGCCCGACAACAACACGCTTCTCACCGGCGGCACGGATCGTCTCATACGCCGCTGGAGCGCGCTCACGGGCGAGCACGCGGGCGACGTGACGATGAGCGGGCCAGCCGATCCACTTGCGCCATACAAGAATGATCCCGGCGCCGAGGTATTCCGGGCCTGCATCGCCTGCCACACGTTGAAGCCCGACGAGGGGCCGCGCGCCGGGCCGACGCTGGCCGGCATCTTCGGCCGCCGCATCGCCAGCCTGCCGGGTTACGATTTCTCGCCGGCCCTGAAAGGGCTCGACATCGTGTGGACGCCGGAGACGGTCTCCAAGCTTTTCGAGATCGGGCCGGCGGCCTACACGCCCGGTACGAAGATGCCCGAGCAACGTGTCGGCGCCGAGGATCGCGCGGCGTTGGTGACGTTTCTCGAGAAGGCGACGAAGCCGTAGCTGCTCTATAGCTTATGCGGTTTACATCGAACCACCTCTCCCCCTGCGTTCCCGGACGGCGCGCAGGCGAAGCCTGCGCGGCGAGCCGGGATCTTCACACGCCTCGGTCCATCCGCAGCGCTCTCGTCGCTGGCGGGAAAGACCCCGGCTGATAGGCGCGGACGGCGGAGCCGCGCTCGCGCCATCGCCGGGGACGCAGATCTGGGGTGTATTTGGCCCGTCGCAATTCTATCCAAGGCAGAAGGTCTCTAACTCTTGTCCTTCGCCTCTTGGCGCTCGCGCAGGTAGTCGTCCGATGTGCGTGGCGCAGGCCGGGGCGGGGCGCCGTAGGGGTCGAAGTCCTGCTCCGACACGACGGCGACACGGCAGTCGTCGCACATCTTGATGACATCGAGACGACCCGGCGCGTCCTTGTACATCCAGTGCGTCCCCTGGAGTTTTGCCACCACGCGCTCGATCGTGCTCTTCACGCCGAACGGCTTGCCGCAGCGGATGCAGGCGAACGGCTCTTCCTCCTTGAGCACGCGTGGGGCCATTCGCGTCGCGCGAAACTCCAGTTGCGGCTTGAGTGTGATGACCTTTTCCGGGCAGGTTGCCTTGCACAGCCCGCATTGCACGCAGGCGTCCTCAACGAATCGCAACACCGGCCGCTCCGGGTCATCGGTGAGCGCTCCGGTCGGACAGGCGGACACACACGCGTGGCACAGCGTGCAGCCGGCCGCGTCGACCTGGACGGCGCCGAACGGCGCGAGCGCCGGAAGCGGTATGACGTCGACCGGCGCAGGCGCCGCATCGTGAAGCTCGCTCAGTGCGAAGCGCAATACGCCGCGCTTTCCACCTGAGGGCATGAAGCTCGCCGGACGCAGCGTGCCGGGCTGGGCAATGAGCGTGCGGAGCGCTTGGCCCACCGCATCAGGATCATCCGTCTCGATCGTCGCAATGCGATCGGCGCCAAATCCCAACCCCTGGAGAACGGCGTCGCCCAGAGCGAGCGTACGCGCCAGCGCCGTTGTGTCGTGACGTGGTCTCGCGCGCAGGAGGAAGCGTATGGCCGATGCTCCGTAGGCAAACGCCGCAGCCACGGCCTCGAGGCCCACCTGCGTCGCCTCATTGACGGCCACCGGCAACACGTTGGCGGGGAGGCCGTCGCCAAAACGCGCGAGCGCATCGATCAGCGGCGCGCCATGCGCCTCATCGTGCACGAGCAAAATGGGACGCTCGCCGCCGGCACGAGTGTAGGTCAGCAACAGCGTGCGCAGCTTGCGCATCAGGGCGTCGGCGGGCGGCAGCGCATAGGACGCCGCGCCCGTCGGGCACACGGCGGCGCACTGGCCACAACCGGCGCAGATGTGGGCATCGAGTGTCACGTGGCCGCGGCCCGGAGCTATGGCACCGGCCGGACACACATCGAGGCAGCGAGTGCAGCCGACGATGCGCGAGCGCGAGTGCGCGCACAGATCCTCGGTGAAGGCGATGTAGCGGGGTTTCTCGAACGTGCCGACGAGATCGCGGACCTTCAATACGGCCCGGAGTATCGCGGCTGGGTCGTTCGCACCTGCACGCAGGTAGCCGTCGCGCAAGTCGGCGGCAGGAAACGGCGGCGTGCCTCCGGAAAGATCGAGGATGATGTCGCAGCGTGATTCGGCATCGTTGCGCGAAGGCCCGAACGTGAGCTTGCTGCGCGAGGAAGGGGCGGGCAGCGCAAAGTCGTCGACGGTGACCTCGAAGGCACCAAGGCGGCCTTTGGCCGTGCGGATCGCTCCCTTGGCCACCGGAAACGCGCTGTTGCGCGGCGGCGCGATGGCGGCAGGCGGCCTGATCAGCACGGTGACGTCGACATGGTCCTTGAGAAGATTGCCCGCATCGACGGCCCGCTCGTCGCATCCATAGACCAGCACGACGCCTTCGCTTTCGAAACCGATAACGGGGGCCGCCGGAATAGGCTCGGCGGCCGCCGCCAGCAGCGCGGCCATCTTCGGGCCGGCACCGGCGGCGTCACGAGACCACCCTGCCGTTTCGCGGATATTGGCATACGCAATCGGGACCGTACGCCCCGCTTCCGCCGCGATCTCCTCAAAAAGCGGGGTCTCCTGGGTGCACGCAACAGTCAACGCGCCCCCGCTCTCCGCCATGGCCCGGAACCGGGCGATCTCCGCCCGGCACAGGTGATGCGCAGTGGTCACGTTGGAGGCCGGACAGCCTTTGCGGATTGCCTCATCGTCCAGAGGCATCGTGCCTTCACAGGAGCAGATGGCAATGGTCCCGGCGGGATCCGTCATTTCCGGAGCATTCCTTGCGGTCTTCATCAGCCTGAGGTTGTGGGCCGGCGTTTGCGCAGATTATAATGATCCTAAGGAAGAAGCGCGAATCCCGGAGGTTGCAGTTTCCCCGCAGATGCAAAGCCGCGAGCGGAAGACTGAAGTGCCGGCGCTCGACCTGCCGCCGCCCTTCCATGTGGTGCGGCTCAGGGAAATGGGCGACGCCTTCGCGCACGCCAAGGCCATCGCCGCCGAAGAGGGCGCGGGCACGGTCGTGCACGTCGGACGCTTCGACCTGGCGGAATTCGCCGTCGTGTTCGAGCCGGAAGAGCCTCTGCAGGTGGCGCGGGCCGTGTTTTATGCTGGCATGGTTGCCCTTCGCGATGCGCTCGCGGCGCATGCGCCGCCGGAGCGGACGATAACCTTCACTTGGCCCGATGCCATCCACGTGGAGGGAGGATTGGTCGGTGGAGGGCGGCTGGGCTGGCCAACGCGGGCAGCGGAGACTGCACCACCGGAATGGCTGGTATTCGGCGCGAGCATCCGCACGGTGGCCATGGGGGACAAGGACGCCGGCTTGCGGCCGCTCGCGGCGGCGCTCGATGAGGAAGGCTTCGACGATCTGGGGTCCGGCCGGCTGGTCGAAAGCTTTACGCGGCACTTGATGGTTGCTCTCGATGCCTGGCGAACTGGTGAATTCGCGACGGTGACGCGAGAGTTTCTGCACCGCCTGACAACTGAGAAGGTCGCCATGCCATCGCTCGACCGCAATGGCGACCTCCTCGTGCGATGGCGCGGCCAGCAGGAGCCGGACAGGCACGTCCTGGCGTCTGCGCTCGCAACGCCCACTTGGCTCGACCCGAAAACCGGAGCGCCGCGCTCGTGAAACTGCTGCGCACCATCCGTCTCGATCCGTCCGACACGTTCGTGTTCGAAAAAGCCGCGGAGCCGGGCGAATGGGCGG
>CADEFX010000210.1 GCA_902826715.1 uncultured Hyphomicrobiales bacterium
TTGGGACGATCGGGATGGAGCCCATCCAGGCAGCCGCCTGTATCGGGATCGATCAGTGATGTCTGGAGGTCGTTGCCGCCCACAAACCATTCGAATGCGCACATCGCTCCGGCTGTCCATTCCGAGCTGTCGTTCACGCGCCATGCCGCGAGACAGGCGGAAATCGCTGCCGCTGCTTCAACCGGCTGTTGGTCGAACGCTTGCGGCGCCTTGCGCGCCGTACCGAAACTTTCCGTGCCGACGGGTCTGAAATATCCATCCGGCGTCGTCTGCAGCGCCATGAGCCAGCGCAGGGACGCCAGGCCAATCTCGACCAGCGGTGCTTTCTTGAGCCCTGCGCCTGTGACAATCATCGCCTGCGCCAGGCGCGCGTTGTCATAAGCGAGTACGTCCTCGAACCAGCGCCAGTCTTTGCTTTCCGTAGCATGGAACACGGCCGCCAGCCTTTCGACGAGCACGTCGCGCATGCGGCCAGCTGCCAGGTCTCCCACCACCAGCGCGCAGTACGCGTCTAGGCCGAGCAGGGTGAAAGCCCAGGCCCGCGGAGATTGAAATTGCTCGGCGGCGGGCAGGGCTGTCTTGAACAGGGCTGCAGCCCACCTGCGGCGCGACGGATCGGCATCGCAGCGCGCGCATTCACCCAACGCCCATAGCGTCCGGCCGTGACTGTCCTCCGAGCCCTGCGCTTCGAGCCATCGCCGGTCGTAGCTCATGAAGTTGCGGAACCGGCGCGTATCCGGGTTCCAGGCGTGCTGTATGAAGGACGCAAAGCTTGCCGTCATTGGCTCGGACAACCGCGTTTCGCCAAAGCGCGCGAGCGTGCTCGACAACAGCAGCGCGCGGGCGTTGTCGTCGACACAGTAACCATGTGCGCGGTCAGGCACCGAGTGGACGGCGTGCTGGAGCAGGCCGGTGCTGTCGCACATCGAGAGAAAATGGCCAATCTGCACCTGCGGAAAAGCGTGTCCCTTGCCCCACACATTGCCGTGCCCGACAGGCGTTCGTTTGTCGATGCGGCTCGTCTCGCGCGCCGATTCAAATGCGGCCAGATAGCGCTTTGCCGTTTGCGCCCATGTCATGGATCGGCTGGTCGCGTACGCGCGTTTGCGCATGGCGTGCCGGCGGACGTCGTTGGTCAATAATGCCGCGATCTCCGCGCCAATGGCTTCCGAGTCGCCGAAAGGCACCAGAATGCCACGTCCGTCATCCAGCAATTCCCGGGCATGCCAGTAGGGTGTCGAAACGACGGCCTTTCCAAGCCCAAAGCTGTAGGCCAGCGTGCCGGACGTCATCTGCGCTTCGTTGAGATAGGGCGTCGCGTAGACGTCGCACATCGAAATGAAATCCAACAGCGTGGCTTGGTCGACGAACTGGTTGAAAAAGACGACATGGTCCTCGATGCCGAGTTCTCTCACCCGTGTCGTCAAGCTGTCTCGGTAGGCCTCACCTTGAGCGCGAACCAGATTCGGATGAGTCGCGCCGAGAATGACATAAACGGCGTTCGGGCAGGATTTGATGATCCCGGGCATGGCATCGATCACAGTCTCGATGCCTTTGCTCGGAGATAGGAGGCCGAACGTGAGAATGACGGTCTTGCCACTGAACCCGAACTTGGCCTTCGCGTGATGCGTCTCAAGGAAGGGGAAGTCGGGGATTCCGTGCGGGATCACTTCGATCTTTTGCGGCGACATATCATGCACGGACTGGAGAAGCTCGCGGCCTTTTTCCGCCATGACAACGATCTTTGTCGACCTGGCAATAATCTTCCCCATGACGTTGCGCTGTACCGGTGTCGGCGCCGGGAGCACCGTATGAAGCGTCGTGACAACCGGCATGCGGAGGCGGTTCAGAAGCTCGACGATGTGTCCACCGGCGTCGCCGCCGAAGATCCCATACTCGTGCTGAAGGCAAACAACGTCGAACGGCGCGGTGTTCAGGAAATCGGCGGCTTGCGCGTAATCGTCGATGGTCGCGTCTTGAACTTGAAACCGTACCGCCACCGGATAGTCATAGGTGCCGCCGGTATCGTTCATGGCGACGACACAGGTCTCGAGACCGGGCCGGGCTGTCGAAACCGCCCGATGCAGGTCATGGGTGAAGGTGGCAATGCCGCAGCGGCGCGGCAGGTGATTGCCGACAAAGGCAACACGTTGGAGGGGCTTCATTGCGTTGTTCCTGCGTGCCCGGGTAACGGGGGCACTCTTGTTTGAGTGGAGAATGTCGAAACCTGAATCTTCACCGCCGGCGCCGCGTCTGTTGCAGAGCGTTGTGCGGCGCGTTGCAGCAGAATTGAGTTCCGACCATCGATACCCGTGGATGCCACCAGGGCTATCATGCCGTTCGCCCCGGCCGCTAAATCCAGACTGTCCGACTGCGCGAAAACCGCGTCGCCCGTTGCGACGTTGAACGGCCCCGCGCGGGCACTGCCTTTGACAACGAGCAACCACGCCTCACGTTCCGCCTGAAGCTGGAACGCGGAGCCCGGCGCAAGTTCGATCCGTTCGAACGCGAAATGCGGGTCGGAAACCAGAAGCGTCCGTTCATCCGTGAGCCGCTTCGGCTTGAGGTCGAATTCGGCCGGCCCCGCGTCGGCCACGGCAACGGCCCTCGCAGTGTGCAGTTCGCGATTGCGACCGAAATCGAACATGCGGAATGTTGCGTCGCTTCGCTGCTGAACTTCCGCAATCACAAGACCAGCACCGATGGCATGGATCGTACCGGCAGGAACGAAAACAACATCGCCCGCCGACACCGTCCGCCATCCGACAAGGGACGCGATCGAGCCGTCATCGACAGCTTCGCGCAATTCCCGGAGCGTCAGCCGCTTCTTCAGCCCGAGAGCGATTTTGGCACCCGGTGCAGCGCTCAGGATGTACCAGGCTTCGGTCTTGCCGGATGGCAGTCCCATAGACTGCGCATACGCATCGTCTGGATGAACCTGAATGGACAGCGGTTGGCTCGTGAACAGCAATTTGAGCAGCAGCGTTGAATTTGAGGCGGCACTGCCAGGCCGCTCGTACCAGATTTCACCGACCAGGCGGTCGCCGTCATGATCCACCTTGCTCCAGGGCCGCAGATCCGCGACACCCCAAGGCTTCGGTAGGGCCTGCGCGCGCGCAAGGTCGATCGCCATGGGGTTTCACCTGAGCTCAAGGGTTCAAAGGTGACACCGGACCCAAGCCGATCGGGGAGGATGAGAATGTCACCGGACACCATGCCTCCCTTTGCGGCCAAATAGATATCTAAATCGGCCATCGGGCGACCTGACACGCGCAAAATGGCGTTCCCACCATCTAGCCTCGACCAAGGTTCCATTTCTTCCTTGTCTTCCGACCAGTGAAGGCGCAGCTAGAGTGGGCTGGCGCTCTCAATGAATGCGCTTTCACACAGTACCTTGGTAGCAAGCTTGCTCTCTCGGTCCTGTTCCTCTTCACGCTTGTCAGCTTGTTGCACGTGTGGCCCGCCTGGTTTTAACCGCGCGCGCACGCGAGCATACACGTTAAGGCGCAGTGATGAACGGGCCTTGCTCGCGCGCGGATCGGTTCTAGGTCAGGAGGCGGCAAATGAGCCTACTTACGGTCGTTTCACCGGGGCTCAAGATTCTTTTCCATCGTATCGGCAAGCCAGAAATCATCGGCCGCCCATCCGTCCTTCAGCTCGGTGGGACAGGCGCGGTCATTGCCTGCAATCACGTCGGCTGGGCAGACAGCTTGTGGATGGCCTACGCCATTTATCCAAGGCAGCTACGCTACATGTCGAAGGAGGAGTTGTTCGGCTCGCCGTTGGCAAGATGGGTCCTGCAACAGGGTGGCTCCATTCCGATTGATCGCGCGGACCCTTCGCCACGTTCGATCAAGACTGCAGTAGACATTTTGAAGAATGGCGAAATCATCCTGATCTTCCCGACCGGTTCGCGAAAGGCGGAGAGCGTAGCCTTCAAGCGGGGCGCGGCGACCGTCGCGCTGCACGCGCGAGTTCCCATCGTGCCCGCGTTCTACGAAGGTCCCAGGCATATGCAGATGGGCCATATCATGCACCGGCCGCGGATCCGGGTAACGTTCGGGGCACCCATCTCGACGACGGATCTGCCGCTGGTAAAGGCGACGACGTTGGCCCTCACGTCCCAGCTTTCAGCAGCGATTGGCGACTTGCAATCTAACCTGGCCTTGGAGCTCTCCGCTGCCTAGCTTCGAAGGCGATCACATTGTGGCCGGCGACCGTACCGTTACCACGCCCAACGCTCTTCCCATGACCGCGCTCTGGTGGCAGACCTGCGCGACCTACCAAGTCTACCCTCGTTCCTTTCAAGACACGAACGGCGATGGCATCGGCGACTTGAAGGGGATCGAGCAGCGGCTTGAGTATCTGGAGGCCCTCGGCGTCGACGCGATTTGGATCTCACCCATCTATCCCTCGCCCATGGCCGATTTCGGTTACGACATCACCGACTATTGCGGTGTCGATCCACGCTTCGGTACGCTTGCCGATTTCGACGAGCTCCTTGCCCAGGCCCATGCTCGCGGGCTCAAGGTTCTGCTCGACTTCGTGCCCAATCACACGTCCGACCGGCATCCCTGGTTTGCCGAGAGCCGCTCCTCGCGCGACAACCCGAAACGCGACTGGTATCTCTGGCGCGACCCCGCGCCCGATGGCGGACCGCCCAATAACTGGATCAGCGATTTCGGCGGCTCGGCCTGGGCGTGGGACGCGCCCACGGGCCAATATTACTACCATGCGTTTCTGAAGGAGCAGGCGGACCTCAACTGGCGCAATCCCGCTGTGCAGGCGGCGATGTTCGACGTGATGCGCTTCTGGTTCGATCGCGGCGTCGACGGCTTTCGCATCGACGTGCTCTGGCACATGGTCAAGGCGGCAGACTTCCCGGACAATCCGCCCAACCCCGCCTATCAGCCCGAGATGGGTGAGATGCACCGCGTGCTCCAGCTCAATTCAACCGATCAGCCCGAGGTGCTCGGTATTGCCGCGGACATGCGCGCCATCGCCGACAGCTATGACGCCAAGGGACAGGGCGACCGCGTATTGATCGGCGAAATCTACCTGCCGGTCGACCGGTTGATGCGCTACTACGGCCGTGAACGGGCCGGAGTGCATCTGCCATTTAACTTCCAGCTCATCGATGCGCCCTGGGAGGCGCGCTCCCTCGCCAAGCTGATCACCGAGTATGAGGCAGCACTTCCGCCGGGTGGTTGGCCGAACTGGGTGTTGGGCAATCACGACAGGTCGCGCGTTGCCACCAAGCGCGGACACGCGCAGGCTCTCGTCGCGGCAATGCTGCTGCTGACACTCCGCGGCACGCCTACCCTCTACTACGGTGACGAGCTGGGTTTGAGCGACGTGGCAATCCCTGCTGCCCTGGTTCAGGATCCCCGTGAGCTGCGCGAGCCCGGACGGGGTTTGGGCCGCGATCCCGTCCGAACGCCGATGCCCTGGGATGAGAGCCGGAACGCCGGGTTCACCGCGGGTAGACCCTGGCTGCCGCTCAATACCGACTGGCCCACGCGCAATGCGGCGCGGATGGCTGACGAGCCTCACTCGATCCTGACGCTCTATCGTCGGCTGTTGGCTGTGAGGCGTGCACATCTGGCGCTGTCGATCGGCGATTTCGCGCTGCTGGATGCAGAGGGCGACGTGTTCGCTTATGAACGTCGGCACAATGCAGAGAGATTGATCGTGGCACTCAACTTAGGGGCACGGCCGCATCGCCTGCAGTTGCCGGGCTGGGCAAGCAATTGCCGACTACTCTTGTCCACTCTCCCAGGCGAAGCGCGGGCCGGAGATGCCGCCATGCTGCTGCGCGGGAACGAGGGCGTGATCCTTACGTCCGATTGACGTCAGCAGGGAAGGACACCGCTTGCGTATCGCCATGCTAGCACCGATCTCATGGCGCACCCCGCCGCGCCACTATGGTCCATGGGAGCTGGTGACGAGCCTGTTGACCGAGGCCCTGGTGGCGCGCGGCATCGACGTCACCCTGTTCGCCACCGAGGATAGCCAAACGTCAGGCAAGCTGGCCGGCGTCTGCCCGGCGCCCTATTCCGAAGACCCGGCCATCGACGCCAAGGTGTGGGAGATGCTCCATGTCGCCCATGTCTTCGAGCGCGCGAGCGAGTTCGACCTCATTCACAACCAGGCCGATGTCGTGCCGCTCGCCTTCTCGCGGCTGGTGGAGACGCCGGTTGTGACGACCATCCACGGTTTTTCCTCGGACCGCATTCTGCCGGCGTTCAAAAGGTACGACGATCGCGTCCACTATGTCGCGATCAGCGATTCCGACCGCTGCCCGGAGCTGCGCTATGCGGCAACAATTCATCACGGGATCCGTTTGGAGGACTTTCCCTTCGACTCGCACGGCAGTGAAGACCTGCTCTTCTTCGGCCGCATCCATCCCGACAAAGGGGTGGCAGAGGCGATTGCAGCGGCGCGCCAAGCGGGTCGGCGGCTCGTTATGGCCGGCATCATCCAGGATCAGGGCTATCACAACGAGCACGTCGCGCCCGCGCTCGATGGCCGTTCCGTCGTCTATCGCGGCCCGGTAGGCGGGGTGGAGCGCACAAGAATTCTGGGTTCTGCTCGCGCTCTGCTCCACCTCATCAACTTCGATGAGCCGTTCGGCCTATCGGTCGTCGAGGCGCTCGCCAGCGGCACGCCCGTCATCGCCTCCGACCGCGGATCGATGCGCGAGCTCATCGACCATGGCGTGACGGGCTTCCTGGTCAACTGCGTAGACGAGGCCGTGGATGCGATCGGCCGCATCGGCGATATCGATCGCGCCGCGTGCCGCGCGGCGGTGTCGGCACGCTTCACTGTAGAGCGCATGGCCGATCGGTATCTGGACCTGTACCGGATGCTCCTTGGCTAAATTGGTCTCGGTGTCGAACGAAGGAGATTGCCGCCTGAGTGGAGCATTGCGGGCGCGATACAGCTTGCGCCAAATTCGAGCCGGACCTACCGTTGATTCGATGTAGCCGCATCAGCGCGGAGAGTTTACCCACGCATGAAGGGAATGCCGAATGGCCAAAGCCACTCCCAAGAAACCCGTTGCGAAGAGTAAGCCTGTTGCAAAGGCGACGAAAGCCAAGCGCTGACACGCGCCGCCTTAGTTCCTGTAAGCTCAAGTTAAACGGCCCCTCGGGGCCGTTTCGCTTTTTTATATTGCCGCACGGCGTCTTAGTTTCATTTTCCAATACGGGAAAAGACCCCGCAGCGACGCCTTTTGTGCTATTCTGTGTTTGCGGTTCCATTTGGAGGCCGCATTCCTAGTGATCGGCGGTCATCATGACACCTGCAACTTCGGTGTCGTTCTTTCGCTCTGAGTTCGACGATTTTCTCTATGCAGCCATCGGTGCTGACCGGAACGAAAGTCCGCTTAGCGTCATTTCGGCGCTGGCGCGGCTGGATCTTGATCCCTGGCGGGAGGCAGCCGAATTGTCGCGACTGCCGAAGGGAGTAGCCGCAGCGAGATTGGAGCGCCTGATCGCGCGACTGCCCAGGGGACGATGGGCCGAGGCGGATTTGGGAGCAATCGCTGACCGCCTGATTGCGCTCTTGCCAAGCCTTCCCAGTGCTGCCGCGCAGGACCCGCACGGTCGGCAAATGGCGTTGGCTTCGTCATTAATTTTGGCTTGGATCCGGAGTCTGTTCCGGCCCTAGCGCCGCAAACTTTGGGGCGGCTACGTACAATGCAACGTCAGCGCAGGCCCAGGCCACGTTGAAAGTGGAGGAAGAGCACTTGCGCGGTTTGACATCGGATCACGACACCCACCTGATTTTCACGCACATCCTGGGCGACGATTCTGACGCCCCACCGACCGGGCCTCTATGGGAGCTGGACGGCCTATTGGACTATTGGATGGATGGAACAGAAGATCCAGCGGAAGGGACCCCTCGCGGTCTGGGCCTGCGCTGGTCCCGACGTCGTTTGCCGAGGCCGCTCGAGGTTGCCATGTACGCTCGCTTTCAGGACAAGCAGCGCCTTATCGGGGTCAAAGAATGGCGCCTGGAATACCGGCGCCTCATTGCAAACACGCACCCTCCGCCGA
>CADEFX010000211.1 GCA_902826715.1 uncultured Hyphomicrobiales bacterium
CGTGCGTCGCAACTTCTTCGGGATTGGCGACACAGTGCTGTTCGCTGAATACAGCGAGACGAAAGGCGGGCTTGCGCAGACCAACCTTCTCGTCGGCGCAACCGGAGCTACCGACAGCGAAGTCACGCAATGGGGATTGGGCGTCAACCAGTACATTGATGCCGCGGCCATGGAAGTGTTCCTCACCTATAAGCACTATGAGGCTGACGCTACCGGACTGGTCCCCCTCGCGGACTTCGATGCCGTCATCGGTGGCGCCCGCGTCAACTTCTGATCGCAGGCAACAGGCTTAGCTACGGAAAGGCCGCTTTCGGGCGGCCTTTCTCATTTCGGGACACTTTCTGCCACGGGGTTGCCGATATGTATGGCGCTTTGACAACAGTTCCATGTGCATTCTGTCCGTACGCGCAGTTAGGCGTGGAAACGCTCTTGTGCACTGAGGCGGGTCACGTCATTTCTGATTATGCGGTTGGATGTTAGAGGCCTGCGGGGTCTGGCTATGATGGTGAAACGAGCCATTGCGGGTTTGGCGGTGCTGTGTCTTGTGAGCACGGCAGCAGTCGCTTTTCAGGAAACGACCGGTGGGAAGGCGACACCGGAGACGTCTATCCAACAGATCCCCGATGCCAAGGTGCTGGACCTCGGATCGTCGACCACGGCGCCCACTGGCAAATCGGGAACGGAAGTGCGCATCCCGGGCCTTGGAACGCTGGGTGTTCTTCCCAAGCTCGATTTCGGGCTGGAGCTCCTGTACGGCGTGAACGAGGACAAGCGGAACGAGCCTGACAAAGGCTCTAACGATCCCGACGAGGGCGTGCAGATTCGTGGCACCCTGAAGCATCGGTTCTAGGTTGCGGCATGCGTTGATCGGGCCCGCATCCACGCAGGATTTGGAATGAATGAGGAGCGCTTCGGCGCTCTTTCGTGTTTGAAGGAGGCGGAGATGCACGGCCCTGGTCCCGCGACGCAACGCGGCGGAACGCTGGCGCGCGTCTCGGCCGGCGCAGTGCACGTGTTCACCGGGCTTGGAATTATATGTGCGCTGTTTGCAACACTGGCCGTGCTGGACAAGGATTGGCAACGCGTGTTCGCGTGGCTCGGGTTGGCGCTGCTGATTGACGGTATCGATGGGACCTTTGCGCGGATCGGGAAGGTCGAGGAGCGGCTGCCGCGCTTCTCCGGCGAGCGGCTGGATCAGGTGATCGACTACGTCACCTATGTGTTCGTTCCCGTGCTGGCGCTCATCAACGGGGGGCTTTTGCCGGGCCTGGCGGGGTTAAGCCTGGCCGTGGCTATTCTGTTGTCGTCGCTGTTCCACTTCTCTGATTTTGCTAACAAGTCGGAAGATCATTGCTTCGTCGGATTCCCGGCGATCTGGAACATCGTGGCATTCTACCTGTTTGCGCTGGCGCTGCCGTTCTGGGCTGCAGCGCTCATGATCGTCGCGTGCGTGTTTCTGACATTCCTGCCGATGCGGTGGGTGCACCCGATGCGGGTGGTGGCCCATTGGCAGGTCACGGCGGCGGCGTGCGTCCTATGGGGCGTAGCGGCCGTATGGACGATCCTGAGCGGTTTCCCTGCGCACGCTGCGGCCCAGGCCGTTTTGGTCTGCGTTGGGCTGTATGGGGTTGGTTTGTCGCTGATCTGGCCCTGGGTCAGACCGACGCTTGACCAGCATTAGGGGCCGGCTTGTAAACGGTTCCACTTTCGGAACCCGCGGGACGAGAAAAATTCCGCGCCGCCGTTGTTTTGCGGGAACGAGTATCAGCCATCTGCGTTTTCGCCATATCACCTGAGCCGGTCCCCCCGTATCGGCTTTTGGGGTGATGTATAAAGCAAGCGCTGGTCTGATCCCCGCAGACCAGCGCTTTTATTTGCCGCAACGCTGCTCGATCGCGTGCCGGATCGGCATAGGCTGATGCTGACTTCCTATAAGTATGAGCTACATGAGTTTGGAGCGCGATTCATGCGGTCGCGACGGTGTAGCACTAGCCGCGCTAAGGCTGGACGCATGGATCGCGCTCTAGTCACGCAATGTGGAGGCAATGAGCTCCACGAGAGCGGAGCGGAGCTGCGCACGGCGACCAGCCTGGATACCGCCAAGGAGATGTGCGTCGGCATTCTGGGCTCCCGGGCCCATTTTCGCGAGCGCGTCCTTGCCCGCAGACGTCAGCCGCACCGCATACGCTCGAGCGTCGTGCTTGGTCCTGCGGCGCTGCAAAAGACCACGCCGCACCAACCTTTGGACCATTGAAGCCAACGTGGACCGGTCGATGCCCGTGACCTCCACGATGGCCTGCTGGCTCAATCCTTCGCCCTGGGACACAGCGCGCAACACGGCATACTGGCGCGCGTTCAGGCGCTTATCGCCGGTGTGGCGCACGAAGGCCACGTCCGCTGACTGGCTGGCGCGGTGCAGCAGGTCAACGACCGAAAGATCACGTAATTCGCGCGGCGAATGGAGCAACTTCTGCAACGGTCGGGCCTTTCACGTTCGACGACACACATTGAGTGCAGCAGGCAGGGTGCTCCTTTCCGAAGTCGGAGCACCCCGCCGGGATTTGCGTGCGGGGCTGCAAATCCCTGAGCCCCACGTGCGGGATGATGGGGCCTGCAACACCGGTTAGCCTACGGGCTTATTCCCACCTTGACTACAATTTTCCAATCACAAGTAGGAAAAATGTTATAGTCGTGCGCGGCGGTGCCAGGGACGCGCCGGCGGACGGCCCTGCCGCCCTTCACTAAATGCGCCGTATTTTACTACCGACGCCGATCGATCGGCGGCTAGCTTGGCAAGAAGCGGTTCGAGCCAGTTGCCGGTCGCGTTAGGCTCTCATTTCTAACTTCAGGTTGGTGCATGACCCTACGCGATGCAGCGCTCGTGCGACCTGGAACGGTCAGCCTGAGCCGCATGACAGCAGTCGGCTTCGTCATCGCCATGCTGTCGTGGAGCCTCAATTTCTACGCCCCGTTCGTGCTTGCCCTCCATCTGCAGCGCGAAGCCGGATGGTCGGCTTTGCAAGCATCGACGCCGATTACCGTCCATTTCCTTGCCAGCGCTATATTGCTCTGGGGCCTCGACAAGGTGCACCGCCGCCTAGGGCTCGCCGAAACCCTTTGCGGCGGCCTCATCGCGTCGTGCATTGGCATAGTCGCCTGGGCCAATGCCACCGTTCCCCTTCAGGCTTACGCAGCCGCGGTCGTAACGGGGCTGGGCTGGGCCTTCACCGGAAGCGCCTCGATCGCAGCCTTCATCGGCGACCGGGCCCAGCCGTGGTCGCTGGCAACTGCGCTCAATGGGGCGACCATCGGCGGCTTTATGTTCACTCCGGCATTTGTATTTCTGATTGACGCTTGGAGCTTGAGTTCGGCGGCGGCCGCTTTCGCGCTGCTCGTGCTTGCCCTTGCCGTCCCGCTGCTCGCGCCATTGCGCGGCAGGCTCACAGTGCCGCAGGGCGAAGCATCGGCGTCCTATACAGCTCTGCTCTCCAATCCCCGGTATCTCTGGCTGGGGTTGGCGTTCTCATTGTTTGTGTTCGGCCAGATCGGGGCCGCATCGCATTTGCTGACGCGGATGGCGCTGGTCTTCGATCCACAAGAGGCCGCATTTCTCATGAGCCTGGTGCTGGCTTGCGGCATCGCGGGACGCTGGCTTATGGCGTGGGCGCTAGGCTGGCTCGATTGCAGGCTGGCAGCCGCATTGAGCTTTTTCATCCAAGCCGGGGCGATCGTCGCCATGGGTGTCGGCCAGTCGCACTTCATTTTGCTGCTGGCGTGCGCCGTCTACGGTTTGACCATCGGCAACAGTATCTTGCTGCTGCCGATCATTGCGCAGAAGGAGTTTCTGCCGTCCGAAAGGGGCAAAGTCATTGCCTCAGTTTCCTCATCCAACCAACTCGCTGTGTCGCTCGCGCCGTTCGGTGTCGCGTTCGTGTTCGAACTCACGCGCGGCTATTCCGTGCCGTTTATCGGGCTGGCGCTGTTGCAGATGGTAGGATTGGCGATCGTTGCGTGGTCCTGGAAAAGCAGGCGCGGGTTGGACTACGCCCGTTCTTGACTTGAAGTCGCCGCGAGCCGCCGCTACGCTGAAGTGGATCGATTGGTGGCAACGACAATGCGGCACTCTTGGGGGATTATCGACGCGGACGGCGCGTTTTGGCGCGCCGACGACGATCGCCTAGAGCATAAGCTCGGCACGGATCTTCCGCGCGACGATCTTTGTGATTATGTTGTCCGAAATCTCGGATATATAGCCGTTCAAGCCGGTGGGCCTATTCCGCGCATCAGATTAAGGCCGGCGATCGTCGAGCCGAGCGCGCTCGTTGGCCTGTTCTACTGGCTTGCCGACGGCAGACATACATGCGCGGCAATCTCTTGGCTGGACAAGATCTGGTCCGATGAAATTGTGCCGGGAGGTGCAAACATCAGGCGCCGTCTGGGGGACCTTTGCGATCGCTCTCGGCCTGCTGCGCGGCAGCGCTTGTTAAGCCGAACGTTGCCGCCCTCGGCATTGCGACGCGGAACGGCTCTGCATGCTGCCTATCGCAATTGGATGGTCTGCAAGGAAATCACGGATGTCGAGGCCGCTGCGGAACGCTTCGACCGGCTGTTCAGCGGCCGCTATACGATGACATCGCCATCCTCGGATGGAGGCGAGTTGATCATTCGAAAGGTCGGATCCGGCTACCGGAGCTATGACGCGCGGTATCTGCGGCATGCCGTGGGAACGCAACTCGAAGATGTGCCGGACGTGTCGTACGGGCAGTGGGTCGCCGATGCGCACCGCGACGTGCACGCATCCGCGAAGCCCTGGTTCGGCGAGGTCGATGCCATCATCGAGCGCTCCCGACAGGGCGCGCATAGAGTTCGCTATCGCAGACTGATCCTACCGTTCTCGCGCCCGGGCGGCGAGCGGCTGCTTATCTCCGCGTCGTGCCTCGGACGTGACATCGACCTGCGCGTCGAACGTGCCTAGGAAGTGCCGAACGTCGCTGACCAGTTCGTCGCGCGGCATCCACGCCACGACACCTTTGAAGTCTGCAGCGAAGACGTTCTGCAAGCGGACCTCCCCGTCAAGCCTGGTATAGCCGTAACGGGTGGCGATGCCCTTTTGCACCAAGCCGACGTTGATGAACGAAACCGTGGTCTGCGTGTTCCAGCGAGCCAGGGCGTAGGCGCGCGAAATGCGCGGCAGGATTGCCGAAAGCTCGGCACCGCGATAGTCCGGCCGGTACCAGCCGCTTCCGGAATAGGCCACGTACCCGCGGATCTTCCTGGCGATCGGAGCGCGAATGCGGCAGGCGGCGTCCGGCGGCTTCTCGCCCGACCCATAAAACAGCCGCAAGCTCTCGGATTCGCGCTGAAGGTTGGATGCGGAGATATCGTAGAACCGCGCGGCCTGCGTGGCGACGACCTCGCCGGCGGCGTTGCGGCCCAAAATGCAGAATGCGGTGGCGTCGCTTAGACCGTCCGCACCGGGCCTGAATTGGGGAAGCAGTGGCGCCCAGTGCTGGCGGTTCTCCCGGTTAACCGCGGCTAGCTCTTCGAAGGAGGCGAAGTCAAGGTCCAAACCTCGCAGGCGCGCGGCCATCTCGGCCTTAAGGAAGAATTGGCCGAGCAGTTCGACGGGGCCATGATCGATGCGCAGCGTTCGCAGGAAGTTGCCCGCGCGGGGCCTGCCGGCACGGCGCGCGCTGGCCTTCGACAGGTTTTTTTGGGGCATTGTGCGGGGCCGATCGGAGACTGGCGGAGGCCGCACGATGCGCCACCGTCCGTTAAGGACGGCCGCAAACTCGCAGCAAAATAATCGTCAAATTTTAGGAACCTCTAGTTACGGCGAATTGCCAGAGGTTCCGCGGCGGGCTATAAATCCAACATGGTGAAAAAGCATTTTGAAACCTTAAGTAGTGTTGCGCCCGATGGGTCCGTCAGGGAACCATCCAAGACCCGGGCGCGTCAGGTCAGCCACATCGACACCGTTGTCGGCCGCCGCATTCGTTTGCGGCGCACAATGCTTGGGCTGAGCTCGGAGGACGTGGCCGAGAAGATCGGCGTCGCCCACCAGCAGCTTCTCAAGTACGAGATTGCGCAGAATCGCGTCAGCGCGGCGCGACTCTACAGCCTGGCATCCGTTCTCGGCGTGCCCGTGCACTGGTTTTTTTCAGAGCTGCGTGATGAGGCGGCGGCGCTGGCTGATGCCCCGTCCGTGAAAGGTCCGGAGGGCGAGAACCGGGCCAGCGGTGACGAGTTGGCGGAGCTGGTGCGCCTCTATGCCGGCATTGCCGACGCCGACATCCGCCAGCATTACTTGCAGAGCTTACGGCTGCTTCTCAAGGCGTCGGAGGCGAAGTAGGCGGCACCGGGCGCGATCGTCGCGGCGCTGCTGCTCGTGGCCTTCATCCCGAGGTCTCGCCGTCCTGCCACGCTACCTGGGCTTCGTGCGCTGAATTACGAGGCGGTCAGCTCCGCGAGGCCGTCTTCGAAACTGACCCGCGGATTCCAATCAAGCTCCCGCTTAAGGCGGGTTGAATCGGCAGTGATGTGGCGGACATCCCCCAGCCGGTACTGCCCGGTCACGATCGGGATGGGGCCGTTGAGTGTTCTCGAAAGTGCGCGCGCCATATCACCGACGGTGCGCGGCGTGCCGGAACCGACGTTGAAGGCACGCACGCCCGAAAGATGCTGCTCGCAAGCCTGCACGGTGGCGGCGGCGACATCGCGGACATGCACGAAATCGCGGCGCTGCCCGCCATCCTCGAAAACCTTGGGGGCTTCGCCCCGCCTGAGCGCCGATGTGAAGATGGCCGCAACCCCGGCATAGGGCGTGTCGCGCGGCATACCTGGACCATAGACGTTGTGGTAGCGCATGGCAGCTACCGAACCGCCGGTCACGCGGGCCCAGTTCGATGCGTAAAACTCTTGTGCGACCTTGCTGCTCGCATAGGCATTGCGTGGATCGAACGGCGTATCTTCGCTGACGAACGCCGTCTCGAGCGGCTTTCCGCAACGGGGACAGGGCGGTTCGAACTGCCCTTCCGCAAGCGCCGCTTCCGTCCGCGGTGCGGGTACCGTGGCGCCATGGATGGGGCACCTGCCGAGGCCTTCACCATAGACCACCATCGAGCTCGCAAGCGTAAGGCGCGTCACCTTGGCCCGCGCCATGGCGGCGAGAAGCTCGGCTGTCCCTGCGTCATTTGAGGACGCGTAGTCCGGCAGATCCTGCACATCCACGCCGAGGCCCACCTTGGCTGCCAGATGCACAACCGCGTCCACGCCCTGGAGCGCCTGGTCGAGCGCGTCGGCATCGCGCACGTCGGCTTTGACGATCTCGACATCGGCCGGCGGCAGCCATGCTCGACCTGCATGGACGTCGCCGCGTAGCGAATCCATCAAACAAACTTGATGTCCACGGCCCAGCAACTCGCGGACAATGTGCTGACCGATGAAACCGGCGCCGCCGGTGACGAGAACTTTCATGCGCGTCTGCCTGTCTTTTTTGGATACCGGAGAAGCTAGATACCGCTGAACCAGTTGAAGCCCCGGTCTTCCCAATAGCCGCCACGATAAGTATTCGTCACCTCCATGGCCGTGATCCACTTGGGGTTCTTGAAGCCGAGTTTGACGGCCGTCCGCAGACGCAGGGGAAATCCGAACGGATCGGTGATGTGGTCACCCGCATATTTGGTGGCAAGCAATGTCTGCGGGTGCAGTGCGGACGGCATGTCGATGCTGCCGTAGTAGTCGTCGGCCGACTGCGTCGCAGTCGCGAGGGAGCCGCCGTATTTGCGGGCCCGTCTCGCCGCTTCCTCGACCACGGCGGCCTTCACGGGATCGTCGGCTCCGATGTCGCCCAACTGTTGCTTCAGCTCGTCGACGAAAAGAACTTTGCGCCGATTGCGCGTGAGGTACATCTCCCCGGT
>CADEFX010000212.1 GCA_902826715.1 uncultured Hyphomicrobiales bacterium
TTGAGTCCGTGCAGATCGCCGGCAACGATCTGGATCGGCGCGACGAGCGCCGCCATCCACATGGCCATCGACAGCATGATGCGCGAGGGTTCGTGCGCCTTGTCACGGAGCAGATGCCAGGCGCCGACGGCCCCGACGACGAAAGCGGTCGTCAGATAGGCGGCCAGCACCATGTGCACGAGGCGGTAGGGGAATGACGGATTGAAGATCACCGCCCACCAGTCCACCGGCACGAACTGGCCGGCCGCGTTGACGGCGTGACCGGCTGGCGTATGCATCCAGCTGTTGGCGGCGAGAATCCAGAACGCCGAGAGGAACGTTCCGAACGCCACCATGAGCGTGGCGAACATGTGCAGGCCCTTGCCCACGCGCGACATGCCGAACAGCATGACACCCAGGAAACCGGCCTCCAGAAAGAAAGCCGAGAGCACCTCGTAGCCCATGAGCGGACCGATCACAGGCCCGGCCTTGTCCGAGAAGACGCTCCAGTTGGTGCCGAACTGGTAGCTCATCACGATGCCGGAGACGACCCCCATGCCGAAGGCGATGGCGAAGATGACCTTCCAGTAGTTGAACAGAGACAAATAGGCTTGGCGGCCGGTGGCGAGCCACAACGCCTCCAGCACGGCGAGATAGCTGGCGAGGCCGATCGAGAAGGCCGGGAAGATAATGTGGAACGAGACCGTGAAGGCGAACTGAAGCCGCGCCAGAAGGAGTGCGTCGAAAGTCTCGAGCCAAGCCATGACCCACCTCGCCGCCTATAAGGTATCCGATCCCGCTGATAATGTAGTAGCGTTGTCCAAGGTGAAACGGCGCTATTCCGCGCTGACGTGATTTGCCGCGGATTGTGCCGGCAGCGACCTGTTCGCCCGATGTTGGATCCCCGATGTTGGATCCCCGATGTTGGATCAAAGTGCTGAGGGGTTGAGGACAGCGGCGGTGGCGCTTCAATGGGTGAAAAACAAGAGGCCCCGGCATCGCTGCCGGGGCCCCGAGATCCTGCCGCCGGGAATGGGGGATGGGGACGGAGCAGGAAATTCCGCTATCTGACGATTTAGCGGCGTGCACTGACTCTCGTCCATGCCGAAAATGAGGCAACCCGGGTTATCCACACCGGCCTGTGGACAAAATGTCGTCCAGGCGCGACGGTGCCGGCGGGCGCACGCGCAAGAGGAAACAACGAAGGGCGCAAGGACCCATGCACGGATCCGAACGACTGAAAAAACCAGCCGGTGGCGATGATTGTGTCGAACGCGCTCGGCGCGTAGCGGGCGCGATCGCGGCGGGCACCGCACGCATCGATGCCGAGCGCACGATCCCGCCGGACATCCTCGATGCCATGCATGAGGCGCGCCTGTTCCGCCTCCTGCTGCCCCACGCGCTCGGGGGCGACGAGCTCGATCCCGTGACGCTGGCGCAGGTGACGGAAGTCATCGCGGCGGCGGATGGCAGCGCGGCCTGGTGCATCGGCCAGGCCTCCGGTTGCGCCATGACGGCGGCATCGCTGGAGCCAAAGGTGGCGCAGCGTGTGTTCGGTCCGCGCGATGCGGTTCTGGCGTGGGGCGCGGGCGCTGCGGGCAAGGCGGTGGCGTCCGATGGCGGCTATCGCGTCACGGGCACATGGACCTTCGCCAGCGGCATCCGCAATGCCACGTGGATCGGCGCGCACTGCAAAGTCTTTGAGCGGGACGGACAGCCGCGCCTCAGGCCGGACGGACGGCAACTGGAGCGCACCGCCCTCTTCCCGCGGTCCGAGACCAAAATTCACGACGTGTGGCAGGTGATGGGACTGCGCGGCACCGGCAGCGACAGCTACGAGTACGCCGATCAATTCGTGGCCGACGAGCTGACGGTCGATCGCGAGGACTTGTCGGATCTGCATGGTGCAGGCCCGGTGTTCCAGTTTCCAGGCACGCACGTGTATGCGGCCGCATTCGGCGGCGTGATGCTCGGCATCGCGCGCGGCGCACTCGACGATCTGCTGGCGCTCGCCACCACCAAGACGCAACTCGGCGCGGCAACCTCGATGCGCGAGAGCCCCGTGTTCCAAACCCAGCTCGCGCAGCTCGTGGCGCGCCATCGCGCGGCGCGCCACCACCACCTCGGCACGCTCCGGGACGTGTGGTCGGACCTCGAAAGCGGGGCGGCGCTGACTCTGGAGCACAGGACCAGCATCCGGTTGGCGGCCACGCACACCATTCAGCGGGGTGTCGAGATCGTGGCGGACGCCTACCGCGCGGCGGGGCAGACGGCGATCTTCGATGCGCATCCGTTCGAGCGTCGGCTGCGCGACGCAATGACGGCCTCGCAGCAGGTGCAGGGCCGCACGACGCACTACATGACGATCGGGCGCCATCTCCTGGGCCTGCCGCCCGACACGATGATGTTCTTGTAACGGGTTTGGTCCCGGCCGAGGTTGCGGCCGGGCTGCATCGGCTGCGGCACATCGCGGCCGACCGTGACGCGCGCAGCCGCAAGCGTGCCGTCACGCCTCAGGCGGGGCTGGCCGCCTTCGCCAGGTCGCGCTGCGCGCGCTTGGCGGCCTTGGCGCTGCGTTTCTGCGCGTTTTCAAGCTTGCGCTGTTTGGCCTGAATGCGCTTGCGGCGCTGGTCCGTCATTTTGGGCATTGGGTATTTCTCCTGGGAGGCACTGCTGACCGTGCCGCCGCGCGGCGGCTGGCGCTGCGCAATCTCCTTTTATGCCAATTACGGCTGGTGCGGTCGAGAGGACTCGAACCTCCACGCCTTGCGGCGCCAACCCCTCAAGCTGGTGCGTCTACCAATTCCGCCACGACCGCGAGCCGACCGGAAAGCCGGCGTCTCTCTAGCAGACCGGACCCGGGCAAACAAGCCAAACGGACAAGGCCGGGCACGCGCACTGCGGGCATGCGCCGGGCGGTGGGCGGCAGGATCGCGCAAGGGCTATAATGCGGTAGGGTTTGGCTGGTACAGCGACCCCCGGACACACGGCAAAACCGCGCATGCAAAGGTTGCGAGCAACGGCAGCAGAGGGCCCCGTCGAGTGGCTCGTGACGGCGGGACCGGTGGACTATGACGCCGCGGTCGCGGCCATGCAGGCGCGCGCGGAGGCGATCGCGGCGGGCGCGGCGTCGGAGCTTGTGTGGCTGCTGGAGCATCCGCCGCTCTACACCGCCGGCACCAGCGCGCGGCGCGACGACCTGCTGACGCCGGAACGCTTTCCCGTATACCGCACGGGCCGCGGCGGGCAGTACACCTACCACGGGCCGGGGCAGCGGATCGTCTACGTGATGCTGGACGTGGGGCGGCGGGGCGGCGACGTGCGCAAATTCGTGACGGCGCTGGAGGCGTGGACCATCGCAACGCTGGCGGCGTTCGGCGTGCCAGCCGGCACGCACGCGGGCCAGGTCGGTGTGTGGGTGGACCGGCCGGAAAAAGGCCCGGGGCAGCGCGACAAGATCGCGGCGATCGGCTTGAGGCTCAGGCGCTGGATCAGCCAGCATGGGCTGGCGATCAATGTCGATCCCGACCTCACGCATTTTGACGGCATCGTGCCGTGCGGCGTGCGCGAGCACGGCGTGACGAGCCTGGCGGACCTGGGGTGCGCGGCACGCTTCGATGAGGTGGACCGCGTGCTGCGGGAGACGTTCGAAGCGATGTTTGGCGCAACGCGCGCCGTCACGGACATGGCGCCAGCGGCGGCAGCAGTGAGCGCGAGCGTCAGCTGAACCGGAACACCGCTGCAGCGATGGCGCAGGTCCAGCGGCCGCCGTCGTCGCCTTCGGCGTAGGCCGTGATCGACGTGCTGTCGATGATGAGGCTGCTCGTCTCGTACACGCGCTTGCGCTCGTTCCAGGCCGCATCCGGATCGAAATCGATGCCGAGCGTGGAGGCCAGCATCGACGCGGCCAGATCCTCGGCGTATTCCCCGCTCTGCGCGCGCGTCATGCCGTAGCCGTGATGCTCGGAGATGTAGCCGTACATGTCGGGGTCGGCGGGACGGGCGAGGCCGATGCTGGAGTGCACCCGGCGGCCCGGCTCATTCGTTTCCGCACGGGCGAGCACCGTGAAGGTGATTTCGCCGGGATGGAGCGTGGCGGCGCCGGCCTGGCGCTCGATCTCGACGCAGTGCGGCGGCAGGATCGACGAGATGCTGACGAGGTTCTGCTGCTCGATGTCGGCATCGCGCAGCGCCAGCTCGAAGGCGGTAAGGCGCTCGCGGTGCACGCCGATGCCATGGGTGAGAAAGAAGCGCTTGGGAACGAATTGCATCGGCGTCGAAACCTCGTCTGACCCTCGGCAGTGTAACTGGCGCGTGGGAAAAGCCTATAGAGGCGCCGCATTCAGGCTAACAGACCGTTGTTGTGGCCGGATGACGGCGGCGCGCGATGACGCTTGGGCCCCGGATATCACCGGCAGCGTGGCGGCAAGCTATTGCTTGCCGGACTTGGTCGCGTCGCCGGTGCCCGGGTTATCCTCAGGCCCGTCGTAGTAGAGGTAGCCTTCCTCGATCGACACCACCTCGGTGCCTTCCAGCTCGTACTCGTCGTTCTCGCTGTCGTTGAGACGGATGACGCACCCCTTGGGGCAGATGCCTTCCAGCACCTGGGTCGGCTTCAGCACATGCTCGGTGCGGGTCTCGCCTTCAACGACGGTGAGCTTGTGCTCCTTGTCGTCGCGATTGGTGATCGAAACGACGGCAAAGGCATGCGCGGCCGACAGGGCCGTCGCGACCAGGCCGGCCACAAGCGTCTTGGCAATCATGCGGTGTGCTCCCGTGCCTCTGCGGAGGACATGTACTGCCGCCAGTGCGCGGCTCCATTCAAGAGCGACTTTGCCGCAGGATGGTTCCACGCGGCTGTGCCGCGCGGGACAATTTTCGCGTCTCTCATGGGTCGTGCCACACCGGTGATGGGCCAGCGCCGGGATCAAACCGTCCGGCCAACCGTGAAGCCTTGGGACACGGCGACGGGCTCGTCAAGAACTCTCACCATCGTGACGGATGCTGAGCGCGGCCCGTGATGACATTCTGCCACCATCGCATCGACGGCAGCGCAGTGTCCCGCCAGCACCGCCTCGACACCGCCGTCACGGCGGTTGCGCACCCAGCCGTCCAGGCCGTGCCGCTCCGCCCGGCGTTACACCCCCGCCCGGACCCCGTCGCCCTGCACGCGGCCCTCGATGCGCACGCGTACCGCTTTACGCATGGTCGTCATGGCCTCCTCTAATCCCCTCGCATCATTCTTCATGGGGAGTGGGTTAGGGTGCGGGCGGCGGCAAACTCTGAGCAAGAACCCGCCCCTCTCCCCGCATGCGCGGAGAGGGAGGAAGTAAGATCGCCCGTACGGCAGCGCTTGTGTGTCCGGGCACGCGACGACCGCTTCGTCACACAAACACTCTAATATCCCAGCGCCATGCCGTCCTTGCGCGGATCGGAGCCGCCGACGAGGGTTCCGTTGGCGCGGTCGAACATCACGGCCTGGGCACCGCCCCAGGGCAGCGGCCGCACGCGGATGCGATGCCCCATGCTCTTCAACGCCGCCACCGTATCGGCGGCAACGGATTCCTCGATCACCAGGTCGTCGCCCTCGAAGAAGGTGCGCGGGCAGTCGATGGCTTCCTGCAGGTCCATGCCGTAGTCCAGCATGTTGGACAGCAAGTACGCGTGGCCGATGGGCTGGAATGCGGCGCCCATGACACCGAAAGCCATGTGCGCCTGACCGTCCTTCATGGCCATGGCGGGCACCAGCGTATGCATGGGACGCTTGCGCGGTCCGATGCAGTTGGGATGCTTCGGGTCGAGCACGAAGCCCGTTCCCCGGTTGTGGAAGACGACTCCGGTCTTGGCCGTGGCGATGCCCGAGCCGAAGTCTGCGTAGAGCGAGTTGATGAACGATACCGCCATGCCGCTCTCATCGACAACGGAGAAGCACGTCGTGTCGGAGCCGGCCGGGCGCGGCACCGGGCCCAGATCGGCACGGCGCGTGCTGCGATCGATGCGGCCGACGAGCTCGGCAATGAGCGTATCGGACAGCAGATGGGCCACGGGCACCCTGGACGTGTCGGGATCGGCGACGAAGGTATCGCGCGCGGCGTATGCCAGACGCGCGGCTTCATTGATGGTGTGAAAACGGTCGGGCGAGGTGGCTCCGGCAGCGCTTGGCCCAAGCTTTTCCAGCATCTTCAGGAGCATCAGGGCAACGATACCCTGGTTGCTTGGCGGCAACTCATTGAGTTCCACGCCGCGATACGTCACCGAGATCGGATCGACATAGCTGCAGCGCTGGGCGGCGAAGTCCTCCAGCGTATGCAGTCCGCCCAATGCGGTGAGCTCCGCGACCATGTCGGCGGCGACCTCGCCGGAGTAAAATCCCGCACGACCCTCGTCGGCGATACGACGAAGCGTACGCGCGAGCGCCGGAAGGCGCATGACCTCGCCCACACGCGGCGCGCGGCCGTCTTTGAGGAAGTTGAGCGAAGCACCCGCGTTCTTGCGCAGCTTCTCGAAGCCCACGGCCCAGTCCGCCGCCACACGGGGCGCGACCACGAACCCCTCCTGCGCGAACGCAATGGCCGGAGCCAGCACCTCCGCCGGTTTCCTGGTGCCGTGGTCGGACAGCAGCGTCATCCAGCCGTCGATGGCGCCGGGCACCGTCACGGCATGCGGGCTCTGCACCTGGAGTTGCGTGATACCCTTGCCCGCGTACCACTCAGGCGTGGCAGCCTTGGGTGCGCGACCGGAGGCATTAAGGCCGATGAGCTTCTGGCCCGGCTTGGAGACAATCGCAAAGCAGTCGCCGCCGATACCGGTCATGGGGTGCTCGACGACGCAAAGCACGGCCACAGCGGTGATGGCCGCGTCCACCGCGTTACCGCCGCTGCGCAGCATCTCGACGGCGGCCTGCGTGGCGAGCGGATGCGAGGTCGCGGCCATGGCGCGGCGCGCGTACACCGCCGACCGCCAGGGAAGTGAAAGCTGCGCATGAGGGCTCCTTTGCGAACGGGGCAACACGGTCCCCGCTGCCGGAGGCCAGTCGTAGGTGACATTTCTAGGAAAAAGTGGGGGCGATGCAAATGGCCTTGGCGCGGGGGCTGAGGATTGCCCCACACTCAGCCTCTCGGCCGCAGCGTGCACAGCGCGTTCAGAGGGCATCAGGACGCCTCCAAACTCTCCCCCATGCGTCCCCGGCCGGGGCCTTTCGCGCCTGCGAGGCCGAGAGCACACCGGCTTTGGGGTGCGCGTCAGGCAAATTCCATGATGACGGCGTCGACGGCGAGGCTGTCGCCGGGGCGAGCGTTGATTTTCTTGACGGTGGCGTCGCGCTCGGCGCGAAGCACGTTTTCCATCTTCATGGCCTCGACCACGGCAAGCGGATCGCCGGCCTTGATATCCTGCCCTTCCGTCACGCTGATGGCCTTGACGAGACCCGGCATGGGGCAGACCAGGAACTTGGAGAGATCGGCGCCGACCTTGAGCGGCATCAGCGCGGCGAGCTCGGCCTCGCGCGCAGTGTAGACGCGGACGGGCACGGCGATGCCGCGCCAGGACAGCTCATAGCCGTTGAGGATCGGCTTCACCTGGATGGAAACGTCCTCGTCGCCCGCCCGGCCGTTCCAGATGGGATCGCCCGGCCACCATGTCGAGACGATGTCCAGCGTACGGTCGCGGCCGTTGGCGGCCGCGAAGCTGACCAGCATGGGCTTGCCGCCGCTGCCGGCGATGTCGAGTTGTGTCTCCACCCCGCCGATGCGGATGACACGACGCTTGGCGAAGCGGACCGGCTCGCCGCTCATCTGCCCGGTGATGTGGCGGCGGCGCTCGTTGTTGAGATGGTCGATGCTGGCGGCAACGGCGGCCAGGACTTCGAT
>CADEFX010000213.1 GCA_902826715.1 uncultured Hyphomicrobiales bacterium
CAAGACGGCGGCCTATGGCCATTTTGGCCGTGCTCCGGAGGCTGACGGAAGCTTTTCGTGGGAGCGGACGGATCTGGCCGAGAAAATCAAATCGGCGATTGGCTAACCGGCGCGCCGGCAGTCATGGCGATAGCCAGCCTACTAGAGCGGTCAGACCGTGCCGGAGATGGTAAAAACACCGGCAGCGGAGCAGAAATCCGATAGGCCGAGCGAGAATCTGCGTTCGTTTGGACGCCGGCGGGGCCGCAAATTTAGTGCTCGTCAAGAGCATTTACTTCACGAGGTGCTGCCGCGTGTCGCCTTGGATGCGTCTGCGGCACACGGAGCGGTGGCCGCAGCACTGGCGGCCGGAGCCAGCGATGTCTGGCTCGAGATCGGCTTCGGAAGCGGCGAGCATTTCCTCGGGCGCGCGGCCGAGCACCCTGACATCTGCTGCATCGGATGCGAGCCGTTCCAGGACGGTGTGGTGAAGGTGCTTGATGCCATCGAGACCGGCAGACGGCAAAACATCCGCCTGTACTCGGACGATGCCCGCGATCTTCTGCGCGTGCTTCCGCCCGGCTGCATCGGCCGTGCCTTTGTGCTGTTCCCCGACCCTTGGCCGAAGCGACGCCACGCGAAGCGGCGGCTGCTCAGCTCGCGCACGTTCAGATTGCTGGGGAGCGTCATGCGGCCCGGCGCCGAGCTTCGCATTGCGACGGATATCGGCGACTACGCGGCGGGAATTCTGCTGGCTGCGCGCGAAGAGGGATCGTTCCACTGGCGCGCGTCGGGGGCGCCAAGCTGGCGTGAGCGGCCGGCTGGCTGGATACGGACCCGTTACGAGGAAAAGGCCATGGCGGCAGGCCGTCGCTGCTATTTCCTCAGTTTCGAGCGTCGGTAAAGGGGGAACGGCGGCAGGGCCCATTCCCTTATTGGGATCCCTTGACGCTACAAGGTTCCGCGAGGAGCATAAATTCATCAGCAGGTCATAAAGTCCCTTGCAACGGCCGTTTTTGCAGCGTATCCTTCCTCTGCTCATGATCATCTCAACTATGGGAGTGGGCCCTCTGGGTCCGCTCTTTTTGTTTTGGGAAGGCGTGTGCGCGGTTTCATGTCGATGTCTGGGTATGGATGGGCGTTGTGAGCGGGCCGGCGGCGCAGGCGCGCTTTGTCCGGGAGACAGGCGTAGCGGCCACCGTCGCCGCACTGGCTGAGCCTGTGCTGGAAGGCCTCGGATTTCGCCTCGTTCGTGTTCGCATCATGGGCGGCCAGGACATGATCGTGGAGATCATGGCCGAGCGGCCGGATGGCAGCATGACGGTGGAGGATTGCAGGTCCGTATCTGTCAATCTGTCGCCGCTGCTCGACGTGCATGAGCCGCTGCCGGGCAGCTACCGTTTGCAGATTTCGTCTCCGGGCATCGATCGCCCCTTGGTCAGGCCATCGGACTTCGAACACTGGGCCGGGTATGAGACAAAGATTGAACTGAAAGAGATGGTAGGCGGCCGCAAGCGATTTCGCGGCAGGCTCGACGGATATGAGGGCGAAGAGGTTCGGATTGCGGTTGATCTGGGCAAGGACGGGCAGCAGGTACTCGGCTTTCCCCTCGGGTTGATTGCGGATGCGCGGCTCGTGTTGACGGACGATCTCATTCGCGAGTCGCTGCGTCGTGCAAAGAAGAGTGAGGCCGGAACCAGCGGGGCACTGAAGCCTGCTGGATCGGCGAGGCAAGTCAGTTGAGGACGTAACGAATGGCTCAAGCGGGTATTAGTGCCAATCGCTTGGAACTGCTGCAGATCGCGGACGCTGTTGCGCGCGAGAAATCCATTGATCGCAAGATCGTCATTCAGGCGATGGAAGACGCCATCCAGAAGGCGGCCAAGTCGCGCTATGGACCAGAGAACGATATTCGCTGCCAGATCGATGCCCGCACCGGCGAGACCGGCTTGTCGCGTGTCGTCACGGTGGCTGATCCCGTTGAGAACGACGCGCAGCAGATCAGCGTCTCGGATGCGCAGAAACGCAAACCCGATGCCAAGGTCGGCGATGAGTTCGTGGAAGAACTGCCGCCGCTCGATTTCGGGCGCGTGGCCGCGCAGAACGCCAAGCAGGTCATTGTGCAGAAGGTGCGCGAGGCCGAGCGCGAGCGCCAGCACAACGAATACAAAGACCGCATGGGCGATATCGCCAACGGCACGGTGAAGCGCGTCGAATATGGCAACGTGATCGTCGATCTCGGACGCGCCGAAGGTATCATCCGTCGCGACGAGATGATTCCGCGCGAGAATGTACGGCTCGGCGAGCGCATCCGCGCCTTTATCTATGACGTGCGCCGGGAACAGCGCGGACCGCAGATTTTCCTATCGCGTGCGCGACCTGAGTTCATGTCGAAACTGTTCGCGATGGAAGTGCCCGAAATCTATGATGGCATCGTCGAGATCAAGTCGGTCGCCCGCGATCCGGGCTCCAGGGCGAAGATCGCGGTCATTTCCAAGGACAGCTCGATCGACCCGGTCGGCGCCTGCGTCGGCATGCGCGGTCAGCGCGTGCAAGCGGTGGTGGCTGAGCTGCAGGGAGAGAAGGTCGACATCATCCAGTGGAAGGAAGATGCGGCGACGTTCATCGTCAACGCCCTGGCACCCGCCGAGGTGAGCAAGGTCGTGCTCGACGAGGATTCAAACCGTATCGAAGTGGTGGTCGCCGAGAAGGAGCTGTCGCTCGCCATCGGCCGGCGCGGCCAGAACGTGCGGCTGGCCTCCCAGCTTACGGGATGGGATATCGACATCCTGACCGAGCAGGAAGAGAGCGAGCGGCGTCAGAAGGAATTCACCGAGCGGTCGCAGATGTTCATGGACTCGCTCGATGTCGACGAGGTCATTGCCCAGTTGCTCGCCACCGAGGGATTTGCGTCGGTGGAAGAGGTCGCCTACGTGGAGCTGAGCGAAATCGCTCATATCGAGGGTTTCGACGAGGACACCGCCAGCGAGATTCAGACGCGGGCCCGCGAGTTCCTGCAGAAGCAGGAGGCGGAGCGCGATGCGCGCCGGCGCGAGCTCGGCGTTTCCGACGATCTGGCGAAGGTCGATGGCGTGACGACGGCCATGATGATCGCGTTCGGCGAGAACAGCATCAAGACCGTGGAGGATCTGGCGGATTGCGCCACGGACGAGCTGCTTGGTTGGGTGGAGCGCAAGAAAGAGAAGGATGCAGAGCCGGTCCGCCACAAAGGCGTGCTTGAAGGTTTCGAGGTCGGCCGCAAGGAAGCAGAGGACATGATTATGTCCGCCCGCGTGATCGCGGGATGGATCAAAGCGGAGGATCTTGTGCCGGCTGAGGTTGAGCTCGAGGCTGCAGCGCCTGAGGCAGCAGTCGCTGCCGCCAAGGCGTAAGCGGTCATGGCGCGGGAGCTGACAGGCGGCAATGAGCCAGGATGTGCAAGAGGTCGCGGAGACGAACCGGGACAGCCAAGACGCTGGACCGGAACGCACGTGCGCCGTCTCGCGTACGGTGTTGGGGCCAGACCAGCTGATCCGCTTCGTTCGGGGTCCCGACGGACAAATCTCACCTGATCTGGCGCGGCGGTTGCCGGGCCGGGGCGTCTGGGTCGAGTGCTCGCGGAAACGGGTTGAAACGGCCATCAAGAGCAATGTTTTTGCCAAGGCCCTGAAACAACAGGTCTCGGTGCCGCCTAACCTCGCCGAGCGTATCGACAAGCTTCTGCTGCGGCGCGCCATGGACGCGTTGAGCCTTGCCAACAAGGCCGGCCTCGTCGTGGCGGGTTTTGCCAAGGTCGACGCGGCACTTGCGTCAGGGCAATGTCAAACGCTGGTTCATGCTGCCGAAGCCGCCGCGGACGGTTCCGGCAAGCTGACCCGCAAGCTGCGTGCGGTGCGGCAGTCCCAGGGCAACACCGACGAGCCGGTTGTTCTTGATACGTTGACGTCGGCGGATTTGAGCTTGGCCATGGGCCGGGCAAATGTGGTACATGCTGCTCTCACGAAGGGCGGAGCTGCCGCGAATTTTCTCAGGGACGCAGAACGTCTCCAGCGCTACAGGGCGTCACTGGATGCCCTGGCGAAAGTCCCGCGACCAGGGGCAAACACGGAACAGGCATGAGCGAAACGAAAGAATCGACCGACAAGCCTTTGGCTGGCGCCCGCAAACCGCTGAGCCTCAAGCGCACGGAGCCATCGGGCCACGTGCAGCAGAGCTTCAGCCACGGCCGCAAGAACGTGGTGGTCGTCGAGCGCAAGAAACGGCGCACGATTTCCTCGCCAGGACAGGCGGGGGATGCGGATGCGAATGAGACCACGACGCCGACGACCGGTGGAGGGCGGTCGCAGGTTGCGCGCGACTCCGGTCTGCGTCCGGACGAACTCGATGCGCGCAAGAAGGCGCTGGCAGCCAACCGCGAGCGCGAGGTTATCGAGGCACAGCTTCGTACCAGAGAAGAAAAGAAGCTGGAGGAAGAGCGGGCCAAGGCATCTGCCCAGGCCGCTCAGGAGGCGAACACGGCCGATGCGGAGGTCGAGACCGCCGAGGCTGCTCCGACGGTTGAGGCTCCAGCGCTACAGGCCAACAAATCCGACGTGGTGGCGAAGGGGCAGGAGGCTCCGGCTGCAACACCGGCTCGGGCCGACGCCCGCAAGGGAGAGGCTGTCGTCGCGCGTCGCCCCGGCGGCCGCCCTGCGGTCGAAGAGATCGTGCCTGACGACGACGATCTGCGCGGCAAGAAGAAGGGCGTCAAAGGTCCTATCAAGAGCCCGGTCAAGGTGGTCGACGACCGGCGCGAGCGGGTCAAGCTGACAATCAACAACTTCGATCGGGAGGCACAGGAGCGCTCCCTGGCGTCGCTGCGGCGCAAGCGCGAGCGCGATGCGCGGCGTGCCATGGGCATCGCGCAAACGCGCGAGAAGATCATGCGCGAGGTGATTATTCCCGAGGTCATTACGATCCAGGAACTTGCCAACCGTATGACCGAGCGTTCAGTCGACGTCATCAAGTTCCTGATGAAGCAAGGCGCGATGCATCAGATCAACGATGTCATTGACGCCGACACGGCCGAATTGATTGTGCAGGATTTCGGGCACACGCCCAAGCGCGTGTCCGAGGCGGACGTGGAAGAAGGGTTCATCGGGGCGACCGACGCCGACGAGAACCTGCAGCCGCGTGCGCCGGTCGTCACGATCATGGGGCACGTCGACCACGGCAAGACGTCGCTGCTCGACGCCCTGCGCCAGGCCAATGTGGCATCGGGCGAGGCAGGCGGCATCACGCAGCACATCGGCGCCTATCAGGTGGTGACGCCGGCGGGCCATAAAATCACGTTCATCGATACGCCGGGCCATGAAGCGTTTACGGCCATGCGCGCCCGCGGCGCCAAGGTCACTGACATCGTGATTCTGGTGGTTGCGGCCGATGATGGCGTCATGCCGCAGACGATCGAGGCGATCAATCACGCCAAGGCGGCGCATGTGCCGCTGATCGTGGCGATCAACAAGATCGACAAGCCAGACGCAGATCCCAACCGGGTCCGTACCGGTCTTCTGCAGCATGAGATCGTGGTCGAGAGCATGTCGGGCGAGACGCTCGAAGTGCCGGTGTCGGCCCTGAAGAAAACCGGCCTCGACAAGCTGCTCGAGGCCATCAATCTGCAATCCGAGCTGCTCGATCTCAAGACCAACCCTGATCGTTCGGCGGAAGGCTTCGTCATCGAGGCCAAGCTGGAGCGCGGGCGCGGTCCAGTCGGTACGCTCCTGGTTCAGCGCGGCACTCTGCGTGTGGGCGACATTGTCGTTGCCGGCTCGTCTTGGGGCCGTGTCAGGGCGCTGATCGACGACAAGGGCGAGAATACACAGTCTGCGGGGCCATCGGTTCCCGTCGAGGTTCTGGGCTTTGACAGTGCACCCGACGCGGGCGATCAGTTCGCTGTCGTTGAGAACGAGGCGCGCGCGAGAGAGATCACCGACTATCGCGATCGCAAGCGGCGCGAAGCGCTCGGTTCGGCCGGCACGGCGCGCACGCTCGAACAGATGATGCAGCAGCTCAAGGAGGCTGGCCGCAAGGAGTTTCCGCTGCTGGTCAAGGGCGACGTGCAGGGCTCGATCGAGGCCATCGCCGGCGCTCTGAAGAAGCTCGGCACCGATGAGGTCGAGGCGCGCATTATTCACTCCGGCGTCGGCGGCATCACCGAATCGGACGTGGCGCTCGCCAATGCATCCAAAGCGGTGGTCGTCGGCTTCAACGTGCGCGCCAATGCGCAAGCGAAGCTTGCCGCGGACCAGTCCGGGATCGAGATCCGCTACTACAACATCATCTACAATCTCGTGGATGATGTGAAATCGGCGATGTCAGGAATGCTTTCGCCGACGTTGCGCGAAATCTTCCTTGGCAACGCCCAGATCCTGGAGGTGTTCAACATCTCCAAGGTCGGCAAGGTGGCCGGCTGTCGCGTCACGGACGGTCGCGTGGAGCGCGGGGCCAAGGTGCGGCTCATTCGCGACAACGTGGTCATCCACGAGGGGACGCTGTCGACCCTCAAACGCTTCAAGGACGAGGTGAAGGAAGTGCCCGCCGGACAGGAGTGCGGCATGGCGTTCGCCAACTATCAGGATATCCGGCAGGGCGATGTCATCGAGTGCTTCAACATCGAAACCATCGCCCGCACCCTGTAACCGAAGCGGTTTTCATTGCGGCCGCTCGGTTACGGGCGGCCGCAAGGATTTGTGCCATGCCCCGAAAGCGTCCCAACAAGAAGGCTGGCGGTCACGCCGCCGGTCCAAGCCAGCGGCAATTGCGCGTGGGCGAGCTGATCCGGCATGCCTTGGCCGAGATGCTGTCGCGCGGTGAGGTTCATGACGACGTGCTGGCATCGCATGTCGTGACGATCTCGGAGGTGCGCATGACGGCGGACTTGCGCTTGGCGAGCATCTACGTGATGCCGCTCGGCGGCAAGGATGTGAAGCCCGTCCTGGCGGCGCTGGAGCGCGCCAAGAAGAGTATCCGGGCCGAGGTGGCGAGGTCGGTCAACCTCAAGTTCGCGCCTGATGTGCGGTTTTTGGCCGATGAGTCGTTCGACGAAGTGCTGCGAATCGACGAGGTTCTGCGTTCGCCGCATGTGCTTCAGGACCTGAAGAAAGCTTGAAGCTGCAAGGCGGCTCACCAGCCGCGAACGGAGAATCGCCCATGACCGCCAGGAGAGTGACGCCGATGCGTCTCGTGTCGGATGTTGCAGCAACCGTTGCCGTCTACGAGCATCAGGGTTTTCGGGCGCTGCCGACGGACGAGCCGGGGTGCGTTGGGTTGATGGCGGACGCGAGCCGGACCGTCCTGATGCTGCTCGGGCGTGACTATGCCGACAGGTCGATGCCGGCCGAGGCGGTGGCCGAATTGGGCGCGGGCACCGGCCTGTACATATGGGTCGATAGCCTCGCCGATGTCGCATCCAGCGGCACCGTGCTCGGTGAAATGACGACGGCCTATGGTACGCGAGAGCGCTATGTGCGCGAGGACAGCGGCCTCGTCGCTTACGCCGAGACGATTTCGACCTGAAGTTTTGCTGCTGCGTGGATGGTTTTGCGTATGGGACGTCGCAAGAGAGGCAATCCGGTCCACGGCTGGGTCATCCTGGACAAACCCCCGGGGATGACGTCGACGCAGGCCGTCGGTGTCGTGCGGCGGCTCTTTGACGCGCAAAAAGCGGGGCACGCCGGCACGCTCGATCCGCTGGCAACAGGTGTGCTGCCGATTGCGCTGGGCGAGGCGACCAAAACTGTGCCCTTCGCCGTCGACGGGGCGAA
>CADEFX010000214.1 GCA_902826715.1 uncultured Hyphomicrobiales bacterium
CATCATCTTCTACCTTATTCTGGGATGTTTCATGGAGACGATCTCCATGATGATCCTGACGACGCCGTTCATTGCGCCGATCGTGTTCGGCCTCGGCTGGGATCCGATCTGGTGGGGCGTCGTGCTGACGATCCTGATCGAGGCGGCGCTGATTACGCCGCCGGTCGGCTTGAACCTGTACGTGGTCCAGGGAATGCGTCAGCGCGGCTCGATCAACGACGTCATACGCGGCTCAGCACCATTCCTCATAGGCATGATCGTCCTGATCGCGATGCTGATGATCTTGCCGGACATCGCGCTGTGGCTGCCGCGGTATTTCATGGGGTGACGCGGCGGTTCGCCTACGTCCGGGCAAGACCGAGCCATTTCTTCCAGCGGCTTTGCTTGGGCTCGGCCGCTGGAGCCTCGCCGCCTGCTGCAGGCTCATCGTCGCCGCCGACCTCGGCCGCGAACTTGCTGAAGAACTCGTCGGCGAGTTTTTTTGATGTGGCCTGGATGAGGCGCGAGCCGAGAGAGGCGAGCTTGCCGCCGACATCGGCCTTGGCGGTATAATCGAGGATCGTGTGGTCGCCGTCGTCCGTAAGCTTGACAGCGGCGCTGCCCTTGGCGAAGCCGGCCGCGCCGCCTTGGCCCTGGCCGGCGATGGTGTAGCTTTCCGGGGGATTGAGATCCTGCAGGGTGACGGCGCCGCTGAAATTGGTATTCATCGGCCCGATCTTCAGCGTGACTTTGGCGGTGAACTCGTTATCCGATCTGCGCTCCAGCTCCTGGCAGCCGGGAATCGAGCGGCGGAGTACGTCGGGATCGTTGAGAGCCGCCCAGACAACCTCGCGCGGTGCGGCGATGCGATATTGGCCGGTGATATCCATGGCTCACCTTCGTTTTCAAAACATCAGGCGATGTTGGCGCTCGATCCGCCTCCGGTCGCAAGACGCGTGACTTTCCAGCCGGTGCCGGAGCGCTCGATCAAGAGCGGCGTGGCGTTGCCGTAGTCGGTGTCGGCCAGCTGCAGGTTGAGGCTGGCGGCCAGGACGTAAAGCGTGCCGCCATGCGCCACAAGCGCCGTCAGTGGGCCCGCGTCGAGGCTCTCGCGCAGTCCCTTCTGCGTGCGCTCGACGAACCAGGCGAGCGTTTCTCCGTTGGGAGGCGAACTGCGCCAGTCGTAGTCGGCGGACGGCGTGCCGACCAGATCACCGAACCAGCGCTCGCGCAGGCCTTCGGCGGCCGTCGGCATGACCTTGTGGGGCTCGCCCACGATTTCCGCCGTGCGCCAGGCGCGGCGCATGGTGCTGGCCATGATCTTTTCCAGCCGCTGCCCCGTCAGGCATTCGGCCGCGTGACGGGCCTGCTCCAGGCCGCGGGCATTGAGCTCCTGCTCCGCCGTCTGGAAAATCTTGGAGAAGTTGCCGTCGGTCTCGCCGTGGCGCACGAAGATGAAGCTTTCACGCTGGAGATCGAGCGGGTTGTCGCGCGCAATGCGGAAAAGATCGTCCAGGCCACGATGGCGATACCCGGGGGTGGCTGCAGGCTCATCCGGATCACGCTGCATCAGACAATCTCGAACAGAGCCGCGGCGCCCTGGCCGCCGCCGATGCACATGGTGACGATGGCGTACTTGTCGCCGCGCCGCTTGCCTTCGATGAGGGCGTGGCCGGTGAGGCGGGCACCGCTCATGCCATAGGGGTGGCCGATGGAGACGGCCCCGCCGTCGACGTTGAGCCGCTCCCAGGGAATGCCGAGCTTATCTCGGCAGTACACGACCTGCACGGCGAAGGCTTCGTTCAGCTCCCAGATGCCGATGTCCTCGATCTTGAGGCCGTGCTTCTTGAGCAGCTTCGGCACGGCGAACACAGGACCGATGCCCATTTCGTCAGGCTCGCAGCCGGCGACCTCGAACCCTCGATAAATGCCGAGCGGCTTCAGGCCACGCTTCTGGGCTTCCTTATCGCTCATGAGCACGCTGACGGAGGCGCCGTCGGAGAGCTGGCTGGCGTTGCCGGCGGTGATGAAGTTGCCTTCGCCCATGACCGGCTTCAGCTTGGCGAGACCTTCCATGTTGGTGTCGGGACGGTTGCCCTCGTCGCGCTTCAGCTCGAACATCTCCGTGCCGGTGACCTTGCCCTCCTTGTCGTAGAGGGTCTTCTCGGCCTTCAGCGGCACGATCTCGTCATTGAACTTGCCGGCCTGCTGCGCGGACGCGGTGCGGCGCTGGCTTTCGAGAGCATATTCGTCCTGCACGGCGCGGCTGATGTTATAGCGCTTGGCGACGTTGTCGGCCGTCTGGATCATCGACCAGTAGATCTCAGGCTTGTGCTCGACGAGCCAGTCGTCCTTGGCGCGAAACTTGTTGGCGTGCTCGTTCTGCACGAGGCTGATGGAGTCGAGGCCGCCGGCGACGATGATGCCGGCATCGTCGGAGCGGATGCGCTGCGCCGCCATGGCGATGGTCTGCAAGCCGGAGGAGCAGAAGCGGTTGACCGTCACGCCGGCGACCGTAACGGGCAGGCCGGCGCGCAGCGCGATCTGGCGGGCGATGTTGCCGCCGGTGGCGCCCTCGGGAATGGCGCAGCCCATCATCACATCCTCGACCTCGGAGGCGTCGACCTTGGCACGCTTGACGGCCTCTGCCACGACATGGCCGCCCATGGTGGCGCCCTGCAGGTTGTTGAAGGCACCGCGATAGGCACGGCCGATCGGCGTGCGCGCGGTCGAAACGATCACTGCGTCGGCCATGGCGTTTCCTTGGAGCTGATGTCTGGGTGGAGCTGAGTCTAGTTCCGGATCGACCGTGAAGGAAGCAATCTGCGCGCAACGCGCGTGTCCCCTCTCCCCATTCTTCATGGGGAGAGGGGGAAGTTATTCCGCGGCGTCGCGTTTGCTGGCCTCTGGACGGAAGGCGGTGCGGCGCTCGTCCCATTCGGCCGAGCCGAAGCGGGCGAACACTTGGGCCGGACCGGCATCGCCGGGCGTCGGCGGGTGCTTGCCGGTCTTCTTCACCTCGGCCAGTAGCTGATCGCTGATACCGACGACAGCGGAAATGAGCAGGCCTGGCATGATGGCGAGGGCGTAGCCCATCTTCTCGGCGGCGACGAGGTCCATGTCCGGCGACTTGCCGTTGCGGACGACGTTCAACAGGCAGGGCGCCTTGATGAGCTTCGGCACCTGCTCGATCTCGGACATGGTTTGCGGCGCTTCCAGGAACACCATGTCGGCGCCGGCCTCGACGGCCGCCTTGGAGCGCTTGATGGCGGCGTCGAAGCCTTCCATGGCGCGGCTGTCGGTGCGGGCGATGATGAGGAAGTCGCGGCTCCGGCGCGCGGCGACGGCCGCGCGGATCTTGGCCAGGTAATCCTCGAGGCTGACCAGCTCCTTGTTGTCGAGGTGGCCGCATTTCTTCGGAAACACCTGGTCCTCGACGTGGATTGCGGTGACGCCGGCGCGCTCGAACTCCTGCACCGTGCGGTACATGTTGAGCTCGTTGCCGTAGCCCGTGTCGGCGTCCGAGATGAGTGGAAGGTCGATGGAGGCAGCGATACGGGCGGCATTGCCCACCATCTCGCTCATGGTGACGAGGCCGTAGTCGGGATAACCGAGTGTTGCGGAGGTTCCCGCGCCAGTCATGTAGACGGCTGGAAAGCCTGCCTGCTCGATGAGCCGGGCGGTGATGCAGTCGTAGGCGCCCGGCGCAATGACCATTTTGCCCGAGCTGATCTGCTCGCGGAGCGATTTGGGTCCCGGCATGGTGTCTCCTTGGTGTTGATGCGCTTCCCTGGCCCGGACCATATGTCCGGACGTGCGGGGCGTCCAGCTTTGGGCGACCAATAGTCGTTTGGCGGGGAAGCAACTGGCGTTGGATGGGCTTTCAGTTCAGGCGTGAGCGGCAAGGAGCCACCACGGATGACACAGAGCGTGCCGAGCGCCAGCGAGGAATGGGCGAGATGGCCTTGGCGGGCGGCGTCGCATAACATCGCGGACAGGCGAGCGAAACACATTGAGGAGGCTAGCTCATGCAACGAGTCCTTATGACGGGAGCGGCGGGTGGGATTGGCACGCACATGCGGCGGCTGTTGAAACCGGTCTATTCGGGACTTGTCCTGTCGGACATGAAGCGGCCGGAGAATCTTGGCGCGGATGAGACCTTCGTTCAGGCCGATCTGACCAAGCCGGCGGAGATCGAAGCCGCGTGCAAGGGCATCGAGGGCATCGTGCACTTCGGAGGATATTCCGTCGAGGGCACGTGGGAGCAGATTTTGCAGGCCAATATCATCGGCTGCTACAATCTGTTCGAGGCGGCGCGCAAGGCCGGTGTGAAGCGCGTGATCTTTGCGTCAAGCAATCATGCGGTGGGTTTTTATCCAAGGTCGACGGGGATACCGACCGAGGTCATTCCCCGACCGGACAGCCGCTATGGGGTGAGCAAGGTGTTCGGTGAAGGGCTGGGCGCGATGTATGCCTACAAGCACGGCATAGGCGTCACCAGCCTGCGCATCGGCAACCTCGGCACGGAGCCCATCGACGAGCGACGGCTGTCGATCTGGCTGAGCCCGGAGGACCTTGTGAAGCTGATCCGCATCGGACTGGAGAAGCCGGACCTCGTTTACGAGGTGATGTACGGCGTCTCCGACAACGCGCGCTCCTGGTACGACAACAGCCATGCCACTGCACTGGGCTACAGGCCCGAGGGCAAGGGCGAGGACTACAAGGAGGCGGCGATGGCCGCGCAAGCCAAATTGACGCGCGATCCGGTCAGCGACTTCTATCAGGGTGGCACGTTCTGCGCGGCGGAGTATTCTGCGGACTTCCCGACCATGAAGTCCCGGAGCTGAGCGCTAGTGTGATGATCGAGAAATTCGCCTGTACTCGCCGCACCTCTTGGAGCGAATTTCTCGATCTGAATCACACTAGCAAGCTTATAATTCTAGTGTCCCTTTTGATTCCGAAGTTCGCTCCGGGACCTAGCATCCAGATCAGGCGAACTTCGGAATCGGGACACTAGATGCCTACCGCCAATGCCGATCGCGTCGTCGCCAATCTTCGCCAGCTCGCCGAGTTCGGCAAATACAAGACAGGCATACATCGCCCGTCGCTGACGCCGCCGCACCTGCAATCGATGACCTGGCTCAAAGGCGAGCTGGAGGCGTTGGGCCACAAGACGGTGATCGACGGCATCGGCAACGTGTTCGGCTTCTCGCAGGCGAAGGGCCGCAAGGTCCTGTCGGGCTCGCATCTGGAGAGCCAGAACCATGCGGGCTGGCTGGATGGGCCCCTGGGAGTGGTCTACGCTCTGGAGGCGGCGCGGGCGATCAAGGCCGATCCGGCTTTCGCCGACTGCGGCGTGGATGTGGGCGCGTGGTGCGATGAGGAAGGGCATTTCGGTTTCTTCATGGGCAGCCGCTCGGCCTGCGGCGAGCTCAGCGAAGCGGACATCGACAAGGCGTTCGACCGGACCAACGGCCGCAAGATGCGTGACGCCCTGGCGGAATCGGGGCTTACCGGCCGAGAGCGCGTCGTCGTCGATCCGAAACAGTATGTCGGCTATCTCGAGGCGCATATCGAACAGGGCGACTGGCTCGAAGCCACCGAGCAGAAGATCGGCGTTGTGACCAGCATCGTCGGCATCCGGCAATTCCGCATCACGTTCGAGGGCGTGCAGAACCATGCCGGCACGACGCGCATGGCGATTCGCAAGGATGCGGGGCTGGCGCTGGCGCGGCTGGCGGTGGATATCGACGACCGCTTTCCGTCGCTCGCAGGGCCGCGCAGCGTTTGGACGACGGGGCGCATCACGCTCGACCCGGGCGGGCACAGCATCATTCCGGGAGGCGCGGAAATGCTGTTCCAGATTCGCGACGCCGATCCTGCCGTGCTCGATCGCCTGGAGGCGGCGCTACTCGAGATGATTGCCGCGGCGAATGCCAAGGGCCCGTGCCGCGTGCAGACCGAGGCGTTGCGCAAGACCATTCCGGCGGTGATGGCCGAGCCGTTTCAGGCGGCGCTGGATGCAGCCGCGGAAGCCTTCGCCCCGGGCAAGCACGAGCGCATTCCGAGTGGGGCCGGGCATGATGCCCAGGTCTTCGCCCAGCACATGCCTGCAGGCATGATGTTTGTTCCGTCGATCGGTGGCATCAGCCACCATTGGGCGGAGAACACGAGCGACGAGGACATCGGGATCGGCGCGCAGGTGTTCGTGGACGCGGTGGCGCGATTGCTGAAAGGCAATCAATGAAAAAGCGCGGGCTTGCGGGCCCGCGCTTCGCATTTCATGGTATTGGCAAACTCGCTTACTTCTCGATCTTCGGCAGAGCCTTGGCCTGTTCCTCAGTGATATTGAGGACGACGCGGTCGCCTTGGAGCTTGAATTCCGACGGCGACAGATTCACGCGAGTCTCGCCCATGCCGAGGAAGCCGCCGATGTCAGCGTGCAGCCCCGTGACTTTATTGTCGGCAGAGCGCGTGAATTCGGCCACTTCACCGAGTTCCTTGCCGTCGCTGCTGTACACGACCTTGTCAACCCACTCCTTGGCCTGCTCTTCGGTCAGCGTTACGGCTGACGCGGCATCCTGCGCGGTGGGCTGTGTGCCGGACTGCGTGCTCGGCGTCGCGGACTTGTCTTGCGTCACGGACGGCGTCGACGGTGTCGTGGATTCAGACTTTTCCTGAGTCGTGGCGGGAGGCATGGTCGTCGTTTGCGCGACGGCCGGCGAGATGGCGAGAAGCGCAATTACGGATGCGCTGGTCAATAGCTTAATCATGCGTGGTTACCCCAATCTGTTGGGCCGCTCTGACACGAGCGGCATGTCTGGGAAGTAACTGCGCGCGGGATAAAAGGTTCCGCCTACTTGCGGTAGAGTGCGCCGCCGTCCATGTCGATCATGGTTCCGGCAAGGTATTCCACCTGGGGCCCCGATAACATGACGGCAAGGGCAGCCACCTCTGCGGGTTCCTTCAAACGGCCAAACGGAAGATTCGTGAGCGTTTCCTCCCAGCGCGATTCATCGCCGAAGCGTGTCTTGGCGCGTTCCTTTGAAATGCTGATGATGCGGTCTGTGCGCGTGCCCGCCGGATTGATTCCAAAGACGCGAATGCCGAAGTCGACCGCCTTGCCGCCGATGGCGCTGGTGAACGCGTTGAGCGCGGCATTGCCGGTGGCGCCGCAGATGTAGTCCCAGGTCGGCTGCCGGGCGGCCATGCCGACGATGTTGATGATGATGCCCGACTTGCGCGGCTGCATGGTGCGCAGGGCGAGCTGGGTCATGTGCACATAGCCCAGCACCTTGAGATCCCACGCGTCCTGCCAGCGCTCCATGCTGAGGTCGAGCAGGCTGCCGCCGGGAATGGCACCAGCATTGTTGACGAGAATGTCGATGTCGGGAAAGCGCTGCATGGTGTCTTCGCGCGCCGGCCCCTTCGACAGGTCGGCGGCGTGGATCTGCACCGAGACTTGATGGCGCGAACGGATGTCGTCGGCGGTTTTCTTGAGGGCCTCCGCGCTGCGCGAGACGAGGATGACGTTGGCGCCCTCCGCGGCGTAGGCCTCGGCCACGGCGGCGCCGATGCCCTTCGAGCTGCCCGTGACGAGGACGCTTTTCCCCCTGAGGCCGAGATCCATGTTTTGCTCCCTTGCAATGGGCCCGGCCGTAGCAGGCGGCCGTGGCTTCGGATATGTTCATGCTAT
>CADEFX010000215.1 GCA_902826715.1 uncultured Hyphomicrobiales bacterium
GACGGCTCGTCTTCAAAGTCTGCGGCGCGCTTGCGCCCGGTGATCATCGGCCCGACCAGATTTTCACCCTTCCAGAGCACGTAGAGAACGTTGGCGGCAATGTGCGCGATGATGACATACAAAAGGATGTAGAACAGCCAGATGTGCCAGGCGGTAAGCGTCGCCATCAGCCCCTCGCCGATCCGCCCCGAAAGCGGACCGCCGTCGATGGAGTCGTGGTCGTCATACGAATAAAGGCCCAGCACGCCCTGCGCAGCAACGAGACCGAGCATGACGAAGACGGCGATGCTGCCGGCCGGGTTGTGGCCGAGGAAGCGGCGCGGCCGGCGAAGCAGGAAATCGAAGGCGTAGCGCAGCGACGCCGCGGGCCCGTACAGGAACGAGGAAAAGCGCGACGTCGAGCTGCCGGCGAAACCCCACAAGATGCGGAAGACCACCAGAACGAGGATGGCGTAGCCGGTCCACTTGTGCCAGGCGAGGTTGTCGCTGTTCTTGCGCGTCAGATACGCGCTGAGGATCAGCAGCGCGAGCAGCCAATGGAACAGCCGCGTCGGCAGATCCCAGGCCGTCACGCGCGGTGCGGCGGTCTTTCTGTTGGTTCCCTCGTCCCCCGTCACGGCCATACGCGACCTCGCTTGCCTATCCCGCTTACCGCTATATCCGATTTGCGCGGGTTTGGCGTGTCGGTCACGGGGGGTTGAATACGTCCTAGGGGCTCTGCCCGGACCCTCACCCGCCCGACGGAGAGAGATCGAATGAACCGCTCAAGGAGAACGCGATGGCGCTGAAGCTCTACGCCCACCCCTTTTCGTCCTATTGCCAGAAGGCGTTCATCGCGTTCTACGAGAAGAATGTGCCGTTCGACCTCCAGCTCCTGTCCTCCGAGAACCCGCGGGCCGGCGAGGACTTGAAGGCCCTCTGGCCGCTGGAGCGCTTCCCCGTGCTGGTGGCCGACGGCCACACGCTGCTCGAAACCACGGTCATCATCGAATGGCTCGACCAGCGCTTTCCCTGGACCACGCGGCTCATTCCGTCTGATCCGGACCAGGCCCTCGAGGCGCGCATGTACGATCGCATCTTCGACAACTACGTCATGACGCCCATGCAGACGATCGTCTTCGATCGCATCCGCCCGGAGGACGTACACGATGACTACGGCACCGGGCAGGCCCGCGCCATGCTCGACAAGGCCTATGCGTGGCTGGATGCGCGGATGGCGACGCGTGAGTGGGCGGCGGCGGGCGCCTTCACGCTCGCCGACTGCGCCGCGGCGCCGGCACTGTTCTATGCCAACTGGGTGCACCCGTTCGACAGCCACAAGCATCTGCTGGCCTATTTCGAGCGGCTGCGGGTACGGCCATCCGTGACGCGCGCGATCGACGGTGGACGGCCGTATCGGCATTTCTTCCCGGGCGGCGTGCCGGAGGGACGGGATTGAGCGTCGCAGCCTGCGCGCTCGAGCGGCGTTGCCTTTGCTCAAGAAAGGGCGTTTCTGGGAGACACAGCCGGATCTTGCTGGAGTGCGCACATGCCATCGTTCGATTTTCCGTCGGGCTTCCGCATGCAGGATATTTCAGCCAACGGCACCATCATCCATGTTCGCGTCGGCGGCAGCGGACCCGCAGTTGTCTTGCTGCACGGCTATGGCGAAACCGGCGACATGTGGGTGCCGTTGGCCGAAGACCTCGCGCGTAACCGTACAGTCGTGGTGCCGGATTTGCGCGGTATGGGTCTGTCGTCCAAACCCGCCGGCGGCTTCGACAAGAAGACGCAGGCGGGTGACGTGGCCGGCGTACTCGATGCCCTGAAGATCGACCGCGTCGATCTCGTCACGCACGATATCGGCAATATGGTGGGCTACGCCTTTGTCGCGCAGCATCGCGATCGCGTAACACGCTTCGTCCTCATCGACGCGCCGGTGCCGGGCGTCGGGCCTTGGGAGGAGATCCTCAAGAACCCGCTGCTTTGGCATTTCCGTTTCGGCGGCCCGGATATGGAGCGTCTGGTGGCGGGACGCGAGCGCATTTACCTCGATCGCTTTTGGAACGAGTTCTCCGCCACTCCGGCCCGCTTCAGCGAAGCGGCGCGCGAACATTACTCCAGGCTGTACGCGCTGCCGGGTGCCATGCATTCCGGCTTCATGCAATTCGCCGCCTTCGATCAGGATGCCATCGACAATCAAGCCTTCCTGGCAAAGGGAAAGCTTCCCATGCCCGTGCTCGCCATCGGCGGCGAGAAATCTTTCGGCGCGACCATGGCGGACATCATGCGTTTTGCCGCCAGCGACGTGCGGGCGGGCGTCATTCCGGATTCGGGGCATTGGATCATGGAGGAAAATCCCTCGGCCACTATCGCCATGGTGCGAGCCTTCCTCGATACCAAGATCTGACGGGCGGGCTATCGCGGGTCTGCTGCCCTAAGCCCATCGCCAATTTTCGCTACCCGTGTCCCGCGCCGCTGCCTATGAATAGACCGCTAACACCACGGGCAGGCAGGCGAGGAAGCGATATGCGTCACGGCGGCAAGATTCTGATCGACCAGCTCGAGACGCAGGGCACGCGCGCGGCTTTCACCGTGCCGGGCGAAAGCTTCCTGGCGGCCCTTGATGGACTGCACGATTCCAACCGGATCCGCACCGTCATCTGCCGGCAGGAAGGCGGCGCCGCCATCATGGCCGAGGCCTGGGGCAAGATGACTGGCGAGCCCGGCATCTGTTTCGTCACGCGCGGCCCGGGTGCCGCCAACGCCATGAGCGGACTGCACATCGCCCAGCAGGACTCGACGCCGATGATCATGTTCCTCGGCCTGCCGGGCGAGCGGCACGAGGACCGCGAGGCGTTCCAGGAGATCGAAACCAAGCAGCTCTTCTCTTCGTTCGTGAAGTGGGCGGCGGTGATCCGCTCCACATCGCGCATCCCGGAATACGTGAGCCGAGCCTTCCACGTGGCCAAGAACGGACGGCCGGGACCCGTGGTGCTGGGCCTGCCGGAGGACATGCTGTCGGCCGTGGGCGAGGCGATGGATTCAAAGCCGGCGCAGTTCGCAGGCCCGGCGCCGAGCAAAGCCGACATGGAAGCGCTGTCGGCGGCACTGGCGAAGGCGAAGCGGCCGCTGATGATTGTCGGCGGGCCGGGCTGGAGCCGCACGATCCAGAAGCAGGTGGAAACCTTTGCGGAACGCTTCGATCTGCCGGTGGCGGCGGCCTTCCGCTTCCAGGACTATATCGACAACCGGCATCGCTGCTATGTGGGCCACGCCGGTATCGGGCCCGATGCGAAGCTCGCGGCGGCATTGAAAGACGCGGACGTGCTGCTGGTGGTCGGCGCCCGCCTCGGCGAGATGACGACGTCGGGCTACACCATGATCGACATCCCAAACCCGCAGCAGTTCCTCGTGCACGTGCATCCCTCGGGCGACGAGCTCGGCTCCGTGTACCGGCCGGACCTGCCGATCAACGCGAGCGCGGCGGTGTTTGCGGCAGCGCTTGCGGATCTGCCGAAGCCGGCCTCGACACCGTGGAGCGCACATCGCGCCGAGTTGCGCGAGGCGTTCGAAGCGTTCGTGAAACCGGTGGCGACGCCGGGCCCGGTGCAGTTCGCCGAGGTGGTTCAGACGGTGTCGGACCTGATGCCGGAGCACGGCGTCGTCACCAACGGCGCCGGCAACTACGCGGCCTTCGTACATCGCTATACAGCCTACAAGGGCTATCGCAGCCAGCTTGCGCCGACGTCGGGCTCGATGGGCTATGGGCTCCCCGCGGCGATCGCGGCCAAGCTCGAGGATCCCACGCGCACGGTCGTCAACTACGCCGGCGACGGGTGCTTCCTCATGACCGGCCAGGAGCTGGCGACGGCCGTGCAGTATGGGCTGAACATCATCACCATCATCGCCAACAACGGCATGTACGGCACCATCCGCATGCACCAGGAGAAACACTACCCTGAGCGCGTCGTCGGCACGACGCTCGTCAATCCGGATTTCGCGGCCTACGCGAGGAGCTTCGGCGCGCACGGGGAGACGGTGGAGCGCACCGCCGATTTCAAGGCGGCATTCGAGCGGGCGCTGGCAGCAAACAAGCCTGCGATCATCGAGCTCACGATCGATCCCGAGGCGCTGACGCCGAAACAAACCCTTAGCCAGATCCGCAAAGCCGCGAAGGGTTAATCGGAGCGGCGGCCTGGCGGGCATTCGGCCAGGTGTTCGCGAGGTGACCGGGTCGGATCACGCCGCAGATTGTCCAGGTTCGCTCCAAGTATTATAGAGATTTTCACAGTTGCAGATGGAAATATTGAAGAACTATTAATTTCAAAACTGCTGGATTAATCATGGGTTCACGCAAAAATAGACTAACCGAATATTATGCCTTACATCCGTTAGCACTGATTTCGACAGCTCTAACGTGATGTCCCCATGGACCTTCAGACGGCACAGCGGTTGAGCGGGCGGCGGTGGCAAATGGCCAAAATCGCTGCGCTCGTGTGCTTCGGACTCGCGTGCGTGCTGTTGATTTCGTCGCTCACCGGCACGAGCCGGGCCGAGCTGCCCACAGGTTCAATATCTGCCTCTCCTACCCCTCGTTGACTGCCCGATCAGTCGACGCTCTGCACTCCCTCCAAAACCTAAAACGGCCCCTTCTCCGACAAGAGCAAGGGGCCGCTTCTTTTTCGACGCTCGTGAGTATGCCGCGATCTAGGCGGCCTCGGCGAACTCGAGCTTAAAGCCGTGCGCATCGGCGAGCGTGCTGATCGCCTTGGCCGCGTCCTCCTCGCTCAGCGCCGTGAAGGGCGGGCGCGCCTTGGCCCAGCCCGGATCCTGCCGGTAGTGCGCGATAAGCGCTTTCAGCACCGGGATCATGGGCCAGCCCTGGATCGCCTTGCGCAGGGCTGTGGTCTCCGCCTGCAGCTGGTCGGCATCCGGCCCCTGCCAGTTGTCGAACACTTTGCGGATCGAGCGCGCCGAGACGTTGGCCGTGGCCGAGATGCAGCCGGCCGCGCCGTTGCGCAGACCATCGAGCAGAAACACCTCTGAACCCGGGAACACTTCGAAATTCGGAACGGCGTCGAGAATGGCCTTGGTGTTGGACCAATCGCCGGAGGAATCCTTCAGCCCCACGACCGTTTCGGGAAACTCCTTCACAAGACGCTGTACCAGCGACAACGGAAAGCCGACCTGGGCGATGGGCGGAATGTGGTACAGGTAGATCTTCAGATCATCGTCGCTGACGTCCTCGATGACCTCGGCAAAGAAACGGAACAGGCCCTCTTCGCTGGGGTTTTTGTAATAGAACGGCGGCAACATCAACACGCCGCCGCAGCCGAGATCGACGGCATGCTCCGTCAGCACGATGGCATCGGAGACCGAGCACGCGCCCGTTCCGGGCATCAGGCGCTTGGGATCGACGCCCGAGTCGACGAGATCCTCCAGCATCTCCATGCGCTCGTCGAGGCCTAGCGAATTACCCTCGCTGGTCGTGCCGAACGGAGCCAGCCCGGTGCAGCCGTCTTCCAGCAGCCATTCGCAATGCTCCACGAAGCGATCGAGATCGGGGGCACCGTCCGTTCCCCACGGCGTGACGACCGGCGCAATGACGCCTGAAAAATTCGGATTGGATTTCATGGCGTGACCCCTTTGTTGTTGGCACGAACGACGGATCGCCCATTAAGGCATTGGGATGCCGGGCTGCTTGACGGGAACGTGGTATCCCTTCTCCACGGCCGGCCTGGCTGCAATCGCCTTATACCAGCGCGTCACGTTGGGATACTCATTCATGTCGATCGTCTGCCATTCGAAGCGCGAGATCCATGGCCAAATGGAGATATCGGCGATGGAGTAGTCGCCGGCGACATAGTCCGAGCGCGCGAGTTGGCGGTCGAGAACTCCGTACAGCCGCTTGCCCTCCTTCACATAGCGCTCGTCCGCATAGGGAGCCTTGCCCTTGGCAGCGCGCAGGAAATGGTGGATCTGGCCCAGCATGGGGCCCACGCCGCCCATCTGCCACATGAGCCATTGCACGGCATGCCACCGTGCCCGCTCGTTCGTGGGCATCAGCTTGCCTGTCTTCTCGGCCAGATACATCAGGATGGCGCCGGACTCGAACAGGGGCAGGTCGCCGTTGCTGCGGTCAACGATCGCCGGAATTCTGTTGTTGGGCGAAATCTTCAAAAACCCGGGCTCGAATTGCTCGTCCTTGCCGATGTCGACGGCATGCACCGTATAGGGGAGCCCGACCTCCTCGAGCATGATGGACACCTTGCGTCCGTTGGGTGTGGACCACGTATAGAGATCGATCATCCAGATCCTCCTGGGCGCGGCGGCCCAGCCAGTTGCGGCGCAGGTGCGGGGCCGCAGCCTAAACCGGGCCCCGCGCGGGGGCAATGGCAGGGAAAGGCAGCTGATCGTTGCCGCATCAGAGCAGCCGGACCGCCAGAATCCAGGCCGTTACGAAGACGGGCGACAGTGCCGTCGAAACGACGACGGCCGTGGAGATGAACTCGGCTTCCGTCTTGTATTCCGCGGCGAAGATCGTGATGAGGACGCCAACCGGGGTCGCCGCCGCCACCACCAGCACCGCGGTCACGTCATCGGCGAATCCCATGACGCGGCAAATCATCCAGCTCACGGCGGGTGCGAACAGGAATTTCAAGAACAGGACGAGAAGCTGCGGGCCGAGTTCGAAGCGAATGATCTTCTGCGCTGCAATGCCGGCGCCCAGAGTGTAGAGCGCCAGCGGTGTGAAAATGCTACCGAGGAATTGCAGAGGCTGCGATACCAGCGGCGGCAGTTCGACCTCCAGGCCTCTGAGCAGCAGGCCGACGCCCACGGACGGGATGAGCGGCGTTTCAAACGCCGTTCGCAATTTCGACAGACTGCCGCCTGCCGGCGCCAGAAGCCAGACACCCAGCGTGCACACGAGCACAGCCATCAGAGCCGTGAGCACAGACTGGTGGATGAGATAGTCGGGGCCGAAGGCAAGCTGCGTGACCGGTATTCCGAAGAAACCCACGTTGGCATAGGCCGTACCCAGTCCCATCATCGGGCCGAGAGACCTTCGCATGCGCAAGAGGTAGACCAGCAGCCAGCCGATCGGAATGAGGATCATGAACTGGACGATGCCGAAGGTGACGACCGGCCACACCACCGACAGCGGCTGCTTGCCCGCCGACAAAAAGTATACCAGGAACGCGGGCATCACGACGTACACCTGCACGCGGTTGAGCGATGGCACGTCGAGCTTGAGCTTGGGTTGCAGCAGCCAACCGAGCGCCACCAGCGTGATGATCGGCAACGTGACTTTGGTCAGAATGTCGACAAACAAGTTCATCGATCCCCGCACGCCTGCTCTGGCCGAGCAACGTATCACCGAGCGCATCGGCGTGCTGCAAGGACTGGGGCCTCCCCACACTGGAGCGGTTCCAAGGCCGCAGGTGCTTCCAAATGGCGCGGCCTTCCGGCCCCTGCGCGACGCCGTGTCCGTTGTGGGCCGGATGCCCTCCGATGCTAGATGCCTTGCAGCGACGCACGCG
>CADEFX010000216.1 GCA_902826715.1 uncultured Hyphomicrobiales bacterium
GCCCTCGGATTTGTGAACACGTACGGCTTCTCGCCGCGCATGCGCTTGGTGTCGCTTTCCATCACCTCCAGGCTGGCGCCGACGTGCGGTGCGAGATCGATCTTGTTGATGATCAGCAGGTCCGATCGCGTAATGCCGGGGCCGCCTTTACGCGGTATCTTTTCGCCCTGCGCGACGTCGATGACATAGATGGTGATGTCGGCAAGCTCGGGCGAGAAAGTGGCCGCGAGATTGTCACCGCCGGATTCGATCAGGATCAGATCGAGGCCCGGAAATCGTTTGGTCATGGTTCCAACGGCAGCCAGATTGATCGAGCAGTCCTCGCGGATTGCGGTGTGCGGACAGCCGCCCGTCTCGACGCCCATGATGCGTTCGTCGGGGAGCGCACCCGCACGCATCAGGATGAGCGCGTCCTCCTTGGTGTAGATGTCATTGGTGATCGCGCACAGATCGAAGCGGTCGCGGAACGTCTTGCAGAGCGCTTCCATGAGCGCGGTCTTGCCGGAGCCGACAGGACCGCCGATGCCGACGCGCAGCGGTCCGGAATGGGAGCGTGAAGTCGTCATCGGATGCCTTTCAGGGAATAACGCATATCATGAGCGGAACAGCCTCGTATATTGGGTCTCGTGCTGCAACGAAGCGAGATCGGAGCGCCAGCAGGCGCCGCCGAGGTCGTCCAACGTCGCGCCGAGGGAACGCCGCGCGACGCGCTCGACCTCCGCTACGAGCCCCGCGAGTATGCGCTGACCATCCGTCTGCCCGACCACGCCAAGCCTAACCGACGCCGAGACGAGGTTGCCAATCACCGCCAGGCCATAGGGCAGCAGGACTGCCTCCAGCGCAATGCCGTGCCCCGCGGCGGCGACACCGACAGCCGTGCAGTAAGCAACTTCGCCATCATGGACGCTGCGGAACCAAGGCATTGCCCGGCAAGGCCAAGCCGCTTCGATCTGGGCCAGGAATGCGCCGCCTTGAGTCACGGCCTCGAGATGGCGCTCGGCGGACGGCTGCAGGGCGAGCGCGAGGGCGGCAGCCTCGCGCATCGCGGCGCTATCGCGTTGCATCGCTGCGCGCCAAGCGGCACTGAGCAGAATCTGATCGTTGCCCAACGCACCGTGCGCAACGAGATCCGTCAGCCAGGCCGCAAGTGTTTCCCGGTCCTTGATCCAGCCACGTTCGGCCGCCCATTCAAGCCCATGACTGAAGGCAAAGCCGCCAACAGGGAATGCGGGCGAGAGCCAGAGCAGCAGAGGCGCGGGCAAGGCGCCGCCTACCCCGCCGCGCCCATCGCTGATCGCATCTGGTTCTGTGCCGTCAGGCATATCTCAGGCGTCGCCGCCGCGCGCGCCGCCGCTCGGCCCATGATGGTGATGATCGTGGTCTCCGTGATGATGGTGATGGCCGCTATGCAACGGCCCGTGCCCGCCATAGGCACCACCCTCCGGCTCGAAAGGCTGCTTCACCCGATGTACATGCGCGCCCAGCCCCTCCACCATTTCCGCCAGCACATGGTCGGGCTGGATCAGGATCGCGCCGGCGGTAATCTGCGCGGGCGTGTGGCGATTGCCGAGATGCCAGGCGATGCGTGCCAGAGCGAGGGCGTCTGTGGTGTGAATCTCCATAAGATCTTCGGCGGCAGCCTTGACGAGCACGACGCCGCCGTCGCGCAGCAGCAGGCCATCGCCGTCGGCGAGATAGGTTGCCTCGGCGAGATCGAGCATCAGCTCGTGTCCCCCATCCGTCTTGAGAAGGAGGCGGCGGCGGTAGCGGGACTGGCGATCGAGCGTGATCGTGTCGACGAAAGCGCGCGGGCCGAGCTGGGCTTTGCGAATGACAGAGCCGGCGTGAAGCATGAGTGGCCCTCAGAACAAGAAATAGCGCTGCGCCATGGGAAGCTCAGAGGCTGGCTCACAAACCAGCAGCACGCCGTCCGCCTTCACTTCGTAGGTCTCGGGATCGACCTCGATATTCGGCGTGGCGTCGTTGTGGATCATGCTCTTCTTGGAGATGCCGCCGCGCACGTTCTCGACGGCCACGACCTGCTTGGACAGGCCGAGCTTCGAGGCGATGCCAGCTTGCTGCGCGGCTTTTGACACGAATGTCATCGACGTCGGACCGATGGCACAGCCGAAGGCGCCGCAGATGGGCCGCATGTGCACGGGCTGCGGCGTGGGGATCGAAGCGTTGGGATCGCCCATGGGCGCGGCCGCGATGGCGCCGCCCTTGATAATGCAATCGGGCTTCACGCCGAAGAAGGCAGGCGACCACAGCACGAGATCGGCGAGCTTGCCCGCTTCCACCGAGCCGATGTGCTTCGACACACCATGTGAAATAGCCGGATTGATCGTGTACTTGGCAACATAGCGCTTGGCGCGGAAGTTATCGTTGCCTTTGTTCCGGTCCTCCGGCAGCGGTCCGCGCTGCAGCTTCATCTTGTGTGCCGTCTGCCATGTCCGGATGATGACTTCGCCGATACGCCCCATGGCTTGGCTGTCCGACGACATCATCGCCAGGGCGCCGAGATCGTGCAGGATGTCCTCGGCGGCGATGGTTTCCTTGCGGATGCGGCTTTCGGCGAAGGCGAGGTCTTCCGGAATCGAGGAGTCCAGGTGGTGGCACACCATGAGCATATCGAGATGCTCATCCAGCGTGTTGACCGTGAAGGGCCGCGTCGGATTGGTGGAGGACGGCAGCACATTGGCAAGCCCTGCCACCTTGATGATGTCGGGTGCATGCCCGCCGCCCGCGCCTTCCGTGTGGAAGGCATGAATGGTGCGGCCCTTGAAGGCGCGGATGGTGTCCTCGACGAAGCCGCTTTCGTTGAGCGTGTCCGTATGGATCATCACCTGCACATCGTAATTGTCCGCCACCGACAGGGCGCAGTCGATGGCCGCAGGCGTCGTGCCCCAGTCCTCGTGCAGCTTGAGCGAACAGGCGCCGGCCTTGACCATCTCCTCCAGCGCGTCGGGAAGCGAAGCGTTGCCCTTGCCTGCAAACCCCAGGTTCATGGGGAACGCATCGGCTGCCCGCATCATCATCTCCAGATGCCACGGGCCTGGCGTACAGGTGGTCGCGAACGTGCCGTGCGCCGGGCCGGTGCCGCCGCCCAGCATCGAGGTGATGCCGGACATGAGCGCTTCCTCGATCTGTTGCGGGCAGATGAAGTGGATGTGCGTGTCGAACCCACCTGCGGTGAGAATCTTGCCTTCGCCGGCGATCACCTCGGTGCCCGGGCCGACGATGATGTCGACGTTGGGCTGAATATCGGGATTACCGGCCTTGCCGATCTTGTGGATGCGCCCCGTCTTGATGCCGATGTCGGCCTTGACGATGCCCCAGTGGTCCAGGATCAGCGCATTGGTGATGACGGTGTCGACCGCGCCGGCAGCGTTCGTCACCTGGCTCTGGCCCATGCCGTCGCGGATGACCTTGCCGCCGCCGAACTTCACCTCCTCGCCGTAGACGGTGAAATCCTTCTCCACCTCGATGATGAGATCGGTGTCAGCGAGCCGGACCTTGTCGCCGACCGTGGGCCCGAACATGTCGGCATAGGCGGCACGCGAGATCTTGAAGGACATCGACGCTCCTTATTTCACTTCGGCGAGCCGCGTGGCCTGGCTGGCGGCGATCTGCCAACCGTCACCGATGCGGACGTAAACGGCGGTCCAGCGGAATGAATAGGTCTTGCCGTCGCCAGATTTGATGGGGCTGACGCCCGTGGCGATCGCCGTCCAGCCGCCGGGTACGCGGACGACGAGATCGGTCACAGGCGCCGCCTCGATCACCGGATCGCCTGCCAGCGCGGAGACGATGCGAGCATCCTTCCCGTCCGTCTTGCCCGAGCCGTGCGTATGCACGAACGCGTCGGCATACATGCCGCGCAACGCAGCGGCATCCTTACGTTCAATGGCTGCGGCCAGTGTTTTGCGGAATTCAGTGACCTCTTCCATCACGGCCTTCTCGGCTGCCTGGTTGAGAATCGCCGGCGGGTGCGCAAGCGCGGCGCCGATGGACAGGACGCCGGCGAGAAGGAGAGACAAGATGCGCATCATGAATCGCACTCCACCATCGAGGTCAGAGATCGCCCATGACATCCTGACGGAAGCCGTAGACGCGGCGTGCGCCGGCGAGAGCGACCAGCGTCACCTCGCGCGACTGTCCCGGCTCGAAACGCACAGCCGTTCCGGCGGGAATGTTGAGGCGCATGCCGCGTGCGGCCTGCCGGTCGAACGACAGGCCGGAGTTGGTCTCGAAAAAATGATAGTGCGAGCCCACCTGAATGGGGCGGTCGCCGATATTGGCAACCATGACCGTCACGGTCTTGCGCCCGGCATTGATCTCGATCTCGCCGTCCTTAATGAACCATTCGCCGGGGATCACGACCCACCTCACTGCATCAGGATGAAGACGCCGAGCGCGGCCGTCGCGGCGCCGAGCGCGCGCACGGGTAGCTTCCCCACAACCCGCTGCAGGCCGAGACCGACGCCGATGCCGACCAGATGCAATAGGGCTGTGGCAGCCGCAAATCCGAGAGCGTAACCCGCCCAGCCTTCGGCGGGCGCTTCCGCACCATGCGCGTGGCCGTGAAAGATCGCGAAAGCAGCGATCAACACTGCGCCGACCGGGATGGGCGCGCTGATGCCCGTCGCCACAAGCAGCCCGAGAACGACCACCGACAGTGCAATCACCGGCTCGACCTGCGGCAGATCGATGCCGGCATGGCCAATGAAGCCGCCCACCAGCATGGCGATGACGAACGCGGCCGGCCAGATCCAGATGCGCTTGCCGCCTGCCATCGCGGCCCACAGACCCACCGCGATCATCGCCGCCAAATGGTCGAGACCCATCAGCGGATGCGCGAAGCCACTGGCAGCGGAAAAGCCCAGGTGTTGCCCGACATGCGCACAAGCCGGCGTCGCGGCGACAAGGAACAGCGTGATCGGAAGCAATCGGCGCATCAGGTCGTTTCCTCGTCTATCTTGGCTGAGATTTCCCGGCGGGCATTGTCGCGCGCAGTGATGAATTCGGCATCCAGAATCGGGTTGCGTCCTCGGACCTGGGACACCACGGCCTCGGCCCACTCGATGTAGTCCATGAGGCGCGTCTTGCTCCACCCCGCCGGCGGACTGGAGACGAGAGCGCGCACGTTGGAGGTCTTATCGGCGATCTTGAGGAGCTGCGCGCGGGAACTCTTGCGAGTCACAGTATCGACCTGCAGACGCTTGCGTTCGGCTTTCGGCAGGCTCTTGTTATCCGTCACCTCTCCGACGAGCTTCGCCACGTCGGGACCGAAATGTGTCACCAGGTCTTCATAGGCCGTCGCAGTATCCTCGAGCGTGTCATGCAGGTAGGCGGCTGCAATCAGCGCGGCATCCTCGCCACCCGTGGCCTCCGCCAGCAGGGTGGCAACCTCCGTGAGATGATTGACATACGGCTCTTCGGCCAGTCCCTTGCGGTGCTGGGCAACGTGCGCGCGGGCGGCAAAGTCCGCAGCACGCGTGACGAGGGTGAGGCGGGTGTCGCTCATCGGATGGGCTGATGCACCGTCACAAGCTTCGTACCGTCGGGGAACGTGGCTTCCACCTGCACGTCGTGGATCATTTCGGGCACGCCCTGCATGACCTGATCGCGCGTCAGCACGCCGGCGCCGGCATCCATAAGGGCTGCGACCGACCTTCCGTCCCGCGCGCCTTCCACGACGAAATCGGTTATCAGCGCGATGGCTTCGGGATGATTGAGCTTGATGCCGCGCTCCAGGCGACGCCGGGCCACGATGGCCGCCATGGAAATCAGCAGTTTGTCCTTCTCCCGCGGCGTTAGGTGCATCAGTCCTCCCCCGGCTCAGTTCGACCAAACGCGCGGCATGGATGCGCCCGACAAGCCTTGCATGACGCGGATCATAGCACCACGCATGTCTCCGGCTGCATCGGTTACGAACCGTACAACCAGCAGGCCATTCCAGGCGCTGGCCGCGCCGATGGTGTCATCGTCCAAGACCTCGCGTAAAGCGGAAAGGCGTGCTTCGGCGTCCGGTGCGACGTAAACGATGCAGGCGAGCGCATGCGACGCCCCGAGTATCGCGGGCCGCCGCAGCGCGTTGTCTGAAACGTCATCCAACCGACTGGCCTCGGCAAAGACCAGCCGCCCATCACGACGAATGTGCCACCTGTCGTGCAAAGCGCCGCGTTCCATGACTTCGCCGCTAGCCTTGCGGCCGAATATCATGCTCTCAACAAACAGGAGGTGCGCCGTCGAGGATACGTCCACCTCGTACTTGCGCCGCAGCCTGGCGCCGGAAAAGAGAATCGTTTCCTGGGGCGCCCAGATCAGGCGTGCACGATCGGAAACGCGGAGCCGGACATCGATCCCGCTATCGAGGCCGGTAGAGCGATAGATGCGCTCTGCCGCTTGCGTTGTAACGGTCGCATCGGCACCTTCCTCGATGGAGAAATCGAGCTTGATGCGGTCGCCGCCGACCACGCCACCGCCCGTGTTGATGATGACGGCTTCAGCGTGACTGCCATGGGTGCGCGGAAACTTCAGCCGGTAGCCGCCCTTCTCCGCCAGCCTTGTAATTCCGGTAGGACCGCCCGGCCGCAATGACAGCGCCGCCGTGACGCCGCCGTCGACGCGAATCCTGTCGAGCGCACGTGCTGCCGCATGTGCCGGATCGTCAGACAGCAAGGCGGCGGCGGACATCGGCTTCGACCATCTCCGCGCGCGTTCCACTGATCACCACCTGCCCACGGTCCATAACGGCAAAACGATCAGCGAGATCCCGCGCAAACTCGAAGTACTGCTCCACGAGCACAATGGCCATTGTGCCGCGCGTACGCAAATAGCTGATGGCGCGGCCGATATCCTTGATGATGGAGGGCTGGATGCCCTCAGTCGGCTCGTCAAGGACAAGGAGCCCGGGCCGCGTCACCAGGGCGCGGGCGATTGCGAGCTGTTGCTGCTGACCTCCGGACAGATCGCCGCCGCGCCGCCGAAGCATGCTGCGCAGGACCGGAAACAGTTCGTAAATCTCGTCCGGAACGCTCCGGTCCTTGCGCTTTACCGGCGCATACCCGGTCTCCAGGTTTTCTTTCACCGTCAGCAGCGGAAAGATCTCGCGGCCCTGCGGCACGAAGGCGATGCCCCGGCGGGCCCGCTCATAGGCGGCGAGGCCGTTGATATCCTCGCCATTCCAGACGACCCGGCCGGCGCTCACCTTCTGGTGCCCGACGATGCCGCGCAGCAGGCTTGTCTTGCCCACGCCGTTGCGGCCGAGGATGCAGGTGACCTCGCCCTGGCGCGCCTCGATCGAAACACTGCGCAAGGCCTGCGCCGCACCATAATGCAGATCGATGCCTTCGACGCTCAGCATAGGCGGGAGCCCTTCTTGCGCTTGGCCGCTTCAGCTTTGCTACCGATCACGCGGAGCGGCCCCTTGAGGCCGACCCTTGCCGGCGCGAGTCCCGCGTTCGCATTGAGCTTGCCGCGGCGGGCGCGAACCGGCGCGGCGCGG
>CADEFX010000217.1 GCA_902826715.1 uncultured Hyphomicrobiales bacterium
GCTCGACCGCTACGCCGCCGCCGTGAAGGAGTTCGACCTCTACTCGGCCGCCACGCCCAACTCGTTCTTCGTGTTCGAGTCGAGCCCGCGCAATCTGCTCGGCAAACTGCGTGAGTTCCGCCAGAAGGTCGGGCGCGCCAAAGGCGACGCGCGCAAAGCCGGCGTCGGCCACGACCTGACGTGGCTCATCAACGACTACAACATGATGGTCTCCACCTCCCAGAGCGCGACGACGTTCTCGCGATAGTGCTACGTGCGCCAAAAACGCTGTCATCCTCGCGCTTGTCGCGAGGATCCATCGCTCCTCAAGCCCGACGAGTGTTGGGAGGCCGCGCTGCGCAAACGCGGTTTGCCCGGACTCGCTGAATCATGGGTCCTCGAGACGAGCCCGAGGATGACTCGGAGAGTGTGGATACGCCTCGGCTAGTGCGCCATCGCCTTGCCGATTTCCTCGGTCATCTTCTTCGCGTCGCCCAGCAGCATCATGGTGTTGTCGCGATAGAACAGCGGATTGTCGATGCCCGCGTAGCCGCTCGCGAGCGAGCGCTTGTTGAACATCACCGTCCCGGCCTTCCACACCTGCAACACAGGCATGCCGTAGATGGGAGACGACTTGTCGTCCTCGGCGGCCGGGTTGGTCACGTCGTTGGCGCCGATGACGTAGGCAATGTCGGCCTGGGCAAACTCGTTGTTGATGTCCTCGAGTTCGAACACCTCGTCGTAAGGCACGTTGGCTTCGGCCAGAAGAACGTTCATGTGGCCCGGCATGCGTCCGGCAACCGGATGGATCGCATACTTCACTTCGACGCCGGCCTTCTTCAGGTTGTCGGCCATCTCGCGCAGCGCGTGCTGCGCCTGTGCCACCGCCATGCCGTAGCCCGGCACGATGATGACCTTGCCCGAATTTTTCATCAGGAAGGCAGCATCCTCGGCCGAGCCGAGCTTCACCGGGCGCTGCTCGGCGCCCTCGGCAGGCCCGGCGGTCTCGCCGCCAAAGCCGCCCACGATCACCGAGACGAAGGAGCGGTTCATGCCTTTGCACATGATGTAGGACAGGATCGCGCCCGACGAGCCGACAAGCGCACCCGTCACGATCAGCGCGATGTTGCCGAGCGTGAAGCCGATGCCGGCGGCGGCCCAGCCCGAGTAGGAATTGAGCATCGAGATGACGACCGGCATGTCGGCGCCGCCGATGGGGACGATGATGAGCGCGCCGAACACCAGGGCGACCAGCGTAATGAGCCAGAACAGCAGCGGCGATCCGCCCGACTGGCAGAATGCATAGATGAGGACGACCAGCAGAACAGCGAGTCCGATGTTGATCGCGTGCCGGGCCGGCAGAATGATCGGCTTGCCGGACATGCGGCCGGAAAGTTTTGCGAAGGCGATGACCGAGCCCGTGAACGTGACGGCGCCGATGGCCACGCCGAGCGACATCTCGAGCAGGCTCGCACCGGCGATGTTGCCGGGTGAGCCGATGCCGAAAGCTTCCGGTGCGTAGAGCGCGCCGGCGGCGACGAATACGGCGGCAAGGCCGACAAGGCTGTGGAACGCCGCGACCAGTTCCGGCATCGACGTCATGGGAATGCTGCGTGCGATGTAGGCGCCGATACCGCCGCCGATCGCCAGGCCCGCGAGGATCAGCAGCCATGTCGCAAAATTCGGGTCGTGGACCTGCGCCAGCGTGGTGAGCACGGCGATCGTCATGCCGGCCATGCCGTACTGGTTGCCGCGCCGCGAGCTTTCGGGGCTCGACAAACCCCTCAGGGCCATGATGAAGAGCACGCCCGAGGCGAGATAGAGCAGCGCAGCTGCGTTTGCGGACATCGTGCGGACCCCCAGCGCCTAGCGCTTTGTCTCTTTTTTCTTGTACATCGCAAGCATGCGCTGCGTGACGAGGAAGCCGCCGAAAATATTGACCGAGGCCATCACGAGCGCGATGAAACCGAAGACTTTGGCGAGTGTGCTGCCCTGCGCCACGAGCGATACGCCGGCCGCCAGCAGCGCGCCGACCACGATCACGGAGGAGATGGCGTTCGTCACGGACATCAGCGGCGTGTGCAGGGCGGGCGTTACACTCCATACGACGTAGTAGCCGACGAAGATGGCGATGACGAAAACCATGAACTGGTAGACGAACGGCGAGACCTCGCCGCCACCGGCCGCGAGCGCGGTATCGGAAAACAGCGTCAGGGTGACGGAAATAGCGAGAAGCGACGCACTTCTCCCTCTCCCCGCCTGCGGGGAGAGGGCTGGGGTGAGGGGCAGGGGCTTGCTCGGTGCCGTATAGCTGCCCCTCACCCTAACCCTCTCCCCACGCTGCAAGAAGCGTGGGGAGAGGGGATATTTGGCCACCGTCATCACCATCTCACGCTCCCTGCGATACGAGGCTGGGGTGGACGATCTTGCCGTCCTTGGCCACCAGCGTGCCTTTGATGATCTCGTCGTCCCAATTGACCTTCAGCGCCTTTTCCTTCTTGTCGATCAGCAGTTCAAGGAAGGTGAAGAGGTTCTTGGCGTAGAGGCTCGAAGCGTTCACCGGGACTTCGCCCGCCAGATTGAGCTTGCCGGAAATGCGCACGCCGTTGTGCTCGATGATCTGCGCCGGCTGCGTGAGCTCGGTGTTGCCGCCGCGCTCGGCGGCCAGATCGATGATGATGGAGCCGGGCCTCATGCTTTCGATCATCGCCCTGGAGATCAGCTTCGGTGCCGGCCGGCCCGGGATGAGGGCAGTGGTGATGACGACATCCTGGCCCTTGATGTGGCTGGCAACCAGCTCGGCCTGCTTTTGCTGATAGGCCTCCGACATCGGCTTGGCGTAGCCGGTCGCGGTTTGCGCCTGCTTGAACTCGTCGTCCTCGATGGCGATGAACTTGGCGCCGAGCGACGCCACCTGCTCCTTCGTCGCCGGGCGCACGTCGGTCGCCGAGACGATGGCGCCGAGCCGCCGTGCCGTCGCGATCGCCTGCAGCCCTGCTACACCGACGCCCATGATGAAGACCCTCGCCGCCGGCACCGTGCCGGCCGCCGTCATCATCATCGGCATGGCCTGCTCGAACATGGCGGCCGCATCGACGACGGCCTTGTAGCCGGCGAGATTGGCCTGGCTCGACAAAACGTCCATCGATTGCGCTCGGCTGATGCGCGGCATGAACTCCATGGAGAACAGGCTGACGCCGGCCCCCGCGAGAGCCTCGACCCCGGGACGATCATCGAAGGGATTGATCATGGCTGCCACGAGGGCGCCGGGTTTCAGGCTCTTGACCTCTTCAGGTGTCGGCCGTCTTACCTTCAGCAGAACGTCCGCACCCGCCGTTGCTTCGGATGGATTGGCCACAATGGTCGCGCCGGCTGTCTGGTAGGCCGCATCGGAGAATCTGGAACGCGACCCCGCGCCGCTGGCTACTTTCACGGTGGCGCCAAGGGCGGTGAGCTTCTTGGCCGTCTCGGGGGAGAGCGCAACGCGCGTCTCACCAGCCTCCTCCGGCGTGACGGCGATCGTCACCATGCGATGATGCTCCTGGAATCCTGCAAACTCAAATCGCGGAAGGCTGTTCGGGACAAGCGGCGCTGGTGGTGTTGGCCCATTATGCTCCCCGTGGACGGCCAATCGCCGCGCTCTTGTTATCGCAAGGCCCAGGTCCCTTCAAGCGCGGAGGGCTGGTGTCACGGGGCGCGTGCAGATATATAACGACCGACGATTCCAAACGATCAATTGGGCCGGCTTAGCTCAGCTGGTAGAGCAACCGCCTTGTAAGCGGTAGGTCGGGGGTTCAAGTCCCTCAGCCGGCACCACCATTTCCCGCGACACATCAATCCCAGGCGGCACCGGGCAGCGCGTCGATGGGGATTTTGAGATAGCGTTTGCCGTTACCCTCGGGCTCAGGCAGACGGCCGCCGCGGATATTCACCTGCAGGGCATGCAGGATGAGCTTGGGCATCGGCAGCGTCTTGTCTCGGGCCTGGCGCAAGGCGACATAGGCTTGCTCATTCGGCGCCTTCTGCAGGTGAGTGTTTTGCTCCTTCTGTTGCGCGACGGTGCTTTCCCAGGCCGGCGGACGGCCATTGGGTTTGTAGTCATGGCCCGTGAACAGACGGGTGTCGTCGGGCAGGCTCACGATGCGCTGGATGCTGTGCCAAAGCGCCGTGGCGCTGCCGCCGGGAAAGTCAGCCCTCGCCGTGCCGCCGTCCGGCATGAACAAGGTGTCGTGGATGAAGGCCGCATCTCCGGCGACGAACGTGATGGAGGCAAGCGTGTGGCCGGGGCAATGCATGACGTCCACGGGAATGCTGCCGATCTTGAAGGTCTCCCCGTCGGCAAACAGCCGGTCCCATTGTGAGCCGTCGGTCGGGAAATCATCGCCCAGGTTGTAGAGCGCCTTCCACAGCCGCTGGACCTCGACGACCTTGGCGCCGATCGCCGTCGGGACGCCGGTCTTGTCCTTGAGGTAGGCCGCGGCCGAGAAATGATCGGCGTGAGGGTGCGTGTCGAGGATCCACTCGAGATGGTAGCCGTTCTGCGCGATGTGCCCGAGGATCGCATCGGCGGAGCCCGTCGCAACGGCGCCGGATTTCTCGTCGTAGTCGAGCACCGGATCGATGATGGCGCAGCGCCGCGTCTCGGGATCGGCCACGACATACTGGACGCTGAATGTGCGCGGCTCGAAGAATGCAGCAACTATCGGGGCGACTTTGGCTGGCATGGACTTGCGCGAAAACAGCTTGAACATGGAATTCTCTCCCCTCGCTTAAGCTAGGATGCCGGCGAGGTTTCGTGCAAGGGTTACACGCACGCCGTTGACGGGCCTCCCGCGCGGCGTTTGAGCAACGAGGGAGGAGAAGCCATGTCCCCAGACCGGCCGGGTGCCGTCGCCCTCGTGACCGGGGCAGCCTCGGGCATCGGCGCTGCAACGGCACGCCTCATCGCGCCCAACTGCAGCCACCTGGTGCTGCACGGCCGCGCGACAAAGCCCGAAAGCCGGGAGCGGCTTGAGGCGACAGCGGCGGCATGCACGGCGCTCGGGCCACAGGTCATGACGCTGACAGCCGATCTCGCCGAGCCCGGCGCTGGCAAGGGACTGGTCGAGCAGACCATCACACGCTGCGGTCGCCTCGACCACCTCGTCTCCAATGCTGGTTTTGCCGATAAGCGCAGCGTTGCGGAACTCGCGCGTGCCGACGTGGACCGGTCCTATGCCGCCATGACCGGTGCCTTCTTCGATCTGGCGCAGGCGGCGATGCCTGCGCTCAAGGCTTCGACGCAGGGCCGCATGGTATTGGTCAGCTCGTTCGTAGCGCATCGCTTTGCGCGCGGCGGCCTGTTTCCGGCGTCTGCTGCCGCCAAGGCGGGCGCGGAGGCGCTGGCGAGGTCGCTGGCGGCGGAGCTGGCCCCAAGCGGCGTGACGGTGAATGCCGTCGTTCCGGGCTACACGCGCAAGGATTCCGGCACCACCGCTCTGTCGTCCGGCGCATGGGCGAAGGCGGCCGAGATCACGCCGCTGGGGCGCATCGGCGATCCGGCCGACGTTGCGGCGCTCATTGCATTTTTGTTGTCGCCGGCGGCGCGCCATATCACGGGGCAATCGATCGCGGTCGACGGGGGACTGTCGCTGGGATGAGCGGCCGTTATACTGGCGCCACAGCAACACACGCTACTCAGGAAGGAAACGCATTGACGGATATCGTGGGGACGTGGCGGCTGGTGGAAACGCGCGCGAAGAATGATGCCGGGGAGCCGTTCGACGCGCCTTATGGACCCGAGCCCATGGGCACAGTAACGTTCGGCGCCAACGGCCGCATGTTGGCCGTACTGTGCGATGGCCGCCGTGCGCTGCCCGGCGGCGAGACCGAGCGCGAATACAATTCCTATTGCGGCAATTACACCTTTGACGGCGAAAAACTGACCACGCGCGTCGATGCCGCGTCCGACACGGCAAGGCTCGGCGGCGACCAGGTGCGCCGCGTGACGTTCAATGGAGCGCGCATGTCGCTGTTTCCGCCACCGCGTCCGTGGCGCGGCGACAAGCAGCACCGGGAAATGATCTGGGAGCGGATCGGCTAGGGCTATACGGGTGTCGCGGCCAGCACGCAGCGCGCCTGGTGCTGCGTGCCGACAAAAGTTTCGCCGGGCACAGCCGCGGAGCATTTCGGCAGGGCCAGCGTGCAACGCGGTGCAAAGCTGCAACCCGGCGGCAGGCGCGAGAGGTCTGGCGGAGAGCCAGGGATGGCCTGGAGTAATTTGCCACGCATGCCGGCCATCACGTTGGAGGCAAACAGTCCGCGCGTGTAGGGATGGGCCGGCGTGCGCAGGATGTCGCGCACGGGACCGGACTCGACGAAACGCCCTGCATACATCACGGCGATACGATCCGCGATCTCGAGCGCCACGCCGACGTCATGCGTGACGAAGATCACGGCCATGCCGAGTTCCATCTGCAAGCGGCGCAAAAGCAGGAGGATTTGGATCTGCACCGTGGCATCGAGCGCCGTCGTCGGCTCGTCGGCAAGCAGCAGGCTCGGCCGGCAGCAAAGAGCCAGTGCGATCATGGCGCGTTGCCGCATGCCGCCGGACATCTCGAACGGATAGTTGTTGAGACGGCGCTGTGGCGATGGAATCTGAACCAGCTCGAACAAGTCCAGCGCCCGCTTGCGCGCATCGGTTTGCGAGACGCCTTCGTGCCGGATAATGGTTTCGGCAATCTGATCACCCACGGTGTAAACCGGGTCGAACGCAGTCATCGGCTCCTGGAAGATCATGGCGACCTTGCCGCCCCGCACATCGGCAAGCTCGCGCTCGCTCTTGGCGTGGATCAGGTCATCGCCGATGCGGATGTGTCCGCCGATCTCGGTGCGATGACGCGGATTGAGCCCGATTAGCGCGCGCAACGTCACGGATTTGCCAGATCCCGACTCCCCGAGAAGCACCAGGGCCTCGCCGCGATCGAGTGCAAACGATACGCCGTTGACGGCGCTCACCGTGGCATCGCGCGACACGAAGCGGACGGAGAGGTCGCGCACATCGACGAGCGGGCGGGTTGCATCCGCTTTCATGCCGTCCCCGCTATCGACTTGCTGTGACCGGACCCCGCAATGACCATATGACAGGCCGCCATATGTCCGGGCGCGATGGAGCCATCGCGAAGCCGGGGCTCCACTGCGCTGCAGACGGCTTCCGCATGCGGGCAGCGTGTGTGGAAGCGACATCCGGGCGGCGGGTTGATGGGGTTGGGCGGGTCGCCGACGAGCGGCGGCTCGCTCTTCCGGCGATCCGGATCGTTCGATGGCATGGCCGAGAACAGCGCACGCGTGTAGGGATGGCGCGCATCGGCGTGGATGGCCTCCACCGGGCCGATCTCGACAACCTTGCCCAGATACATGACGAGCACACGATCGGAAATGTACTCCACGACGTGCAGGTCGTGGCTGATAAAAATATAGGTGAGGCCCAAATCGCGCTTCAGCTCGCCCAGCAGATTGAGCACCTGGGCCTGCACC
>CADEFX010000218.1 GCA_902826715.1 uncultured Hyphomicrobiales bacterium
CGGGGCAAACTGCTGTGCAAGCTTAGTCAGAGGCGGCGAAGCGGCAGCGATAACCAACGTGGTCACGCAGCCGGCAAAAAAAGAGCCTATGGCAGCGATGGCGAGCGCGGGACCCGCGCGGCCTTGGCGCGCCATCTGATAGCCGTCGAGGCAGGTGACGACGGAACTCGCTTCACCGGGCAGATTGACGAGGATCGACGTGGTGGAGCCGCCGTACTGGGATCCATAGTAGATGCCCGCAAGCATGATGAGCGCGCTTTCGGCGGGCAGAAAATAGGTCGCAGGCAGCAGCAGCGCCATGGTGGCCGTCGGCCCGACGCCCGGCAGCACACCGATGGCGGTGCCGATGAAGGCCCCCATCAGGCACCAGAACAGGTTCTGCATCGAGAACGCGACGGAGAACCCGAGCGAGAGATTGTCGACGAGTGAGCCTAGTTCCATGGAAACGCCCTCACCGGCATGCCGAGGCCGTAAACAAACATGCCGACGCCGATGACGAGCATGATGATGGAGAAGACCGCATATTCACCCCAGCGCGTCTGGGGCGTGCCGAATGCCGCCAGCGTCATCGATGCGAGCATGGCGACGACGAGCCCGAAGCGATCGATGAGGACGGAAAAGGCGATGATGGCGACTGGGACAAATATGAGCGGGCGCCAGGCCCAGACGCCCAGATCCGGCCCGTCGCTCATGAAGGCCTTGATCCAGAGGAGGCCGCCACAACCGATCAGACACCAGGCGAGAATATGGGGCAGGACGCCGGTGCCGGGCCGCTGAGCCGTTCCCATATTGTAATCGGCACCGATCCAGAGCGCGCCGATGCCCACCACGATGAAGAGCAGGCCCGTGACAAAGTCCTGACTACTTCTGATCCGCATGCGTCCCCTTCCCAACATTTTTTGGAACGGTACACGCTTCCGCCGCGGACGGGTAGCACTACAAAAGGCAAAAAAAACCTTGACTGTCCAAGGCGTCACCAGGCGGCGGTTGCCAGAAAATCAGTCATCGCATCAGCCACGGCCTCCGGCGTCTGCCACGCCATGAAATGGGCTGTGTCCAGCACCGCGAAGCGGGCGCCGGGGATGGCCCGGGCGACGCCTTCCACCAGCGCAGGCGGCCGCAGGCCGTCGAGGCGCCCAGCGAGAACGAGCGTGGGACACGCGATGCTTGCGAGGTCCGCGTTCATATCGAGGCCGGCCAGCATGCGGTAGACAGCGGCGTAGCTGGACGGATCGTTACCGAGACGCTGCGCGCGCACGGTGCGGAAGCGATCCGTGTCGATGCGCAGCTCAGGCGGATAGGTGGGCCCGAGCGAGGCATCCATGCCGAGCCGCATACCGTCGCGCTCTATTGCGTCCACCGCGGCAAGGGCGGCGGCGCGGCGCTCGGGCGCGATGCCGGTGGCGGGGCTCATGGCAGCAAGCGCGGCGGTGCGTTCGGGATAGCGCGCGGCGAAGCGGATGGCGATGGCGCCGCCGACGGCAATGCCGGCGACGGCGACCTTGCCGTCGATGCCGAGAGCATCGAGAAGGCCGGCGGCGTCATCGGCCATGGTGTCGATGGAGAGCGGACTGCGCGCCTTCTCGGAGAGACCGGCGCCGCGCGTGTCGTAGGCGAGCGTGCGATAGCCCTTGGCGGTGAGCCGTGGAACGACATCGCTCCAGCTTTCGAGCGTGCCGCCCATCTCGTGCACGAGAACGACGGTGCGCGGGCCGGTGCCGGCGATGTCGTAGCGCAGGGCGGCGCCGTTGGCTTCGATCCAGGGCATGGGGGGCTCCGAACTCACTTACGTTCGTTACTTGCCAGGCGCTCACGCACTTCATTAATGAGATCATAGTCTATCTCAAAGACGAGCGCCGTCTCAGCGGCCTCCCGATCGGAACTCCGGAGCCAAACAACCAGCGTTCCGTATTTGCAGAACCATGGGTCCTCGGGACAAGCCCGAGGATGACACCTATGGGTAAGGCTAAACAGGTTTCCATACGGTCGTAGTTGGCGGGAAATACCAAACCGAGCTGGTGGGACATTTTTCCTCCCCATACTTTGGTTAGACTACGCGCGTGTGCGATTCGCTTGTCGCACCGCATCATCGAGGAAGCATCTCGGGGGAGTTGCCATATGAAGATTTTCTCGGCCGTTCGCACGGGGCTGATTGCGCTCGTTGCGCTTGCCGGCCTGTCCACCGCCAGCCGCGCGGACAGCGGCTGGGTGACACTGACGATCTACAAGGCTGGCTGGATCATCGGCGGCTCGGGCGGGAGCGGCGTGCTCGAGTTCCATGGCCGGCGCTATCCGCTGTCGACGGGCGGCATCGACTACGGCCTCGTGTTCGGCGGATCCAAGACCGTGCTGCGCGGCCGGGTGAGCAACATCTGGCGGCCGTCGGATGTGGCGGGCGTGTACGGCGCGGCGGGCGCGGGGCTTGCGGTTGGCAGCGGCGCGCGCGCGATCGTGCTGACGAACCAGAAGGGCGCCGTGCTCGAACTGAGCGGGCGGCAGGTCGGGTTGCTGGCGAACGTGGATTTGAGCGGGCTGGCGATTACGTTGAAGTAGGTCAAACGTCAGCGTTCAAATCACGTTGGCAGAGCAAACCGAGACGCGTCTGGGTCCCGGCCGATTCCCGCATGCGCAGATGCGCATGCGGCGCCAGGATGACGCCAACGGGGAGGCGTAGCCACTCTACACCCACAGATGTCATCTTCGGGCTTGTCCCGAAGACCCATCGCTCCACACACTTGAAAGATCGTTGGGGATGGGTGCAGCTCCGAAATTACGCGATGCTTCCGGACTCGTTGAACCATGGGTCCTCGCGACAAGCGCGAGGATGACACCTGCATGTGGGTTGTAGGTATTGCCCACATGCAAGGCTGTGTCCCTTCTCCCCGTCCTTCACGTCCGTGCGCAGCACGGCTTCGCCGTGACGAGAAGGTTAGGATGAGGGGCGAGATCTTGCTCTGAGTATGTGGCTGCCCCTCACCCCGCACGCGGGGAGAGGGGGAAGAAGGCGCTAAGCCGGAGCGAACATCGGCACGGGCTGGCCGTTCTCGCTGGGTTTGAAGACGACCTTTACGGGTTGGTCGATGCGGACCTTGTCGAGGTCGCAGTCGACGATGTTGGTCATCATCTTGATGCCTTCGTCGAGCGTGACGTAGGCAATGACGTAGGGCTCCGGCGCGCGGCGCATGACGCTGTAGGTGTAGACCTTGCCTTTGCCCGACGCCTCGCGCCAGTCGAGCTTGTCGGAGAAGCAATAGGGGCAGAGTGCGCGCGGGTAGTGATGCACCTTGTTGCATGACGTGCAGTGCCTGAGCAGCAGCTTGCCCTCACGCGCGCCTTCCCAGTAGGGCTCCGAACCGACTGTGGGCTCGGGAGAAGCGATCTTACGTTCCTTGGCCATGTGCCTTACTCCCGTTCCATGATGACGGTCGAACCGCAGTGGCGCGTGCCGAGCGAGCCGCCCGTGCCATGCGCCAGGGCGACGTCGCAATTCTTCACCTGCACCTTGGGATGGGCTTCGCCGCGAAGCTGACGCACGGCCTCGATGACCTTGGTCATGCCGCCGCGGTTGGCGGGGTGGTTGTTGCACAAGCCCCCGCCGTCCGTATTGAACGGCAGCTTGCCGACGCCGGAGATCAGGTTGCCGTCGGAGACGAAGCGGCCGCCCTTGCCGCGCTCGCAGAAGCCGAGGTCCTCAAGCTGCATGACGACTGTGATGGTAAAGCTGTCGTAGATGGAGGCGTACTTGATGTCCTTGGGGGTAACGCCGGCTTCCTCAAAGGCGGCTTTGCCGGACTTGGTGCCGCCGGTGTAGGTGAGGTCGACGTGGCCGGCCATCTGGTGCTTGGCCGCTTCGCCGGTGCCGATGATCTTGACCTTGGGGCGCTTCAGGCTCTTGGCGATCTCGGGGCGCGTGACGACGAGCGCGCCGCCGCCGTCGCTGATGACGCAGCAGTCGAGACGGTGCAGCGGATCGGTCACCATCGGCGAGTTGACGACGTCCTCGACGGTGACGACGTCGCGCAGCATGGCGTGCTCGTTGTGCTGGGCGTGATGAGAGGCCGCGACCTTCACCCAGGCAAGCTGCTCGCTGGTGGTGCCGAATTCGTGCATGTGGCGCATGGCGCACATGGCGTACATGTTGGCGGTGGCGGGCGCGTAGGGAAACTCGAACTGCAGGTCCGGCTGGTTGGGATTGCCGGCGCGCGGCGCGGTGCCGGTCGCCATGCCTTCGCTGCGCGGGCGGCCCGCGAGCGTGATGAGCGCGACGTTGCAGCGGCCGGCGGCGATGGCCTCGGCCGCGTGGCCGACGTGCACGAGATAGGATGAGCCGCCGGTGTCGGTGGTGTCGACGTGGCGCAAGTTGAGGTTCATGTAGTCGATCATCGACAGACCGCCGAGGCCGGGCGTGTCACCCGCGGCGCAGAAGTAGCCGTCGACATCATCCTTGGTGAGGCCGGCATCCTCGATCGCGCCCTTGGCGACTTCGGCGTGGAGCTGTGCCAGCGATTTGTCGGGTGCCTTGCGCGTCGGGTGCTCGTAGGCGCCGACGATGTAGGCCTTGCCTTTGGTGCTCATGGGCTGGGACGCTCCCCTGTGGTGGCTTCAATCATGCGAAGACCTTTCTTTTTGTTGTTCCGAACAAGATCCTGCCCCTCACCCTAACCCTCTCCCCGCGCTGATAGAAGCGCGGGGAGAGGGGATAGGAGCGTCAATAGGTGTCGGAGGGTTGGGTGGCTTGGAACGAGGGGCGGGCGTGGATGGTCTCGGCCCAGGCGGCGAGCTGTGGGCGGCCGGTGCGCCAGGCTTCGTCCTTGAAGCGGAAGTCGGCGTAGCCCAACGCGCAACCGATGGCGATGTGGGCGATGCTGAAGGGCGCGGCGGCGAGAGACGGCGCTTCGCGCTCCAGTGCGTCGAGGACGGTCGTAAGCTTGGTGCGGCAGGCGGCGATCAATTCGGGTGACTGCTGCGGAGCGGGGCGGCCGCGTTCAGAGAGCCAGACAAGGAGGAAGTCCATCATGCCGTCGCCCAGCGCCTGCCGGCGCAGGGCTTCGATAAGGGCCGATGGGTCGGCGGGAAACCGGCGCGCGCCAGCGTGCAGGCCGTCGAGATATTCGCAGATGACGCGCGAGTCGTAGAGTGCGCGGCCATTGTCGAGGACGAGCGTGGGGAGCTTGTTGAGTGGATTGAGCGCCATCACCTCGGGATTGGGCTTGGTGGGCGCGACGATGACTTGGGTGCGTTCGATGCGGTCCGCGAGTCCGGTCTCGTGGGCGAAGACCATGACCTTGCGCACGAACGGCGAGCGTGACGACCAGAAGAGCTTCATGCGCGGCGTCCGGATGCAGCTGGATGGATCGGGTCTTTATGGATCGATGCGGGCATCCTAAAGCGCGATCGCTGCGTGGGGAAGCCGTCAGGAGCTTCGCCGCCACCGTGGACGGCCGCCTGCGCGGCCGTGACGAAAGGGGGGCCTTCGCCGGTACGACGTTTTGGGACGCGGGTGCCCGCGCGAGCAAGACGGTCCCGAGCATCAACCACAACGACCGTTGATGGGCGCCAGCGCGGCCGTGACCCAAAATAACAGGCGGCGGCGTCGCGCGATCGTCAAGCAGATGACCGTGGGCATGCCGCCCGTCGCTCGTCATATGGACACGGGGCTCCCCATTCCCGTCATGGCCACGAAGGTGGCCATCCACGTGCTGCGGTGCCGATAAACAGACACCACTGGAGGCAGGGCTAAAACGCCAGCCGGTTCACGCGCACGACCTGCGGCAGGGCGCGGATCGCTTCCATGACGTCCTCGGATACGGGCTCATCAACAGCCACCATGCAAATGGCGTCGCCGCCGGGCTTGTCGCGGCCGAGATTGAGGGTGGCAATGTTGACGCCGGCTTCGCCCATCACCATGCCGAACCGGCCGATGAAGCCGGGCTTGTCGGCATTGCGGATGAACAGCATGTGCGGGGCCAGCTCGAACTCCATACCGATGTCGCGCACCTGGATGATGCGAGGCCGTCCGTCTGAGAACACCGTGCCGGCAATCGAGCGGTCATACTTATCCGTGCGCACAGTCAGACGAATATAACTCTCGAATGCCCCATCCTGCGTGCGCGTGGTCTCCTCGATGTTGATGCCGCGCTCGCGGGCCGAGACCGACGCCGACACCATGTTCACGTCCGACAGCAGCGGCCGGAGCACGCCGGCCACGGCAGCCGCCGTCAGCGGCTTGGTATTGAGCTCGGCGACGACACCGGAATATTCGAGACGGATACCTTTGATGCTTGTCTCCGTGAGCTGGCCGGCGAAGCTGCCGAGCTGCTCGGCGAGCTTTACGTAGGGCGTCAAGCGCGGCGCTTCCTCGGCGGTGATGCTCGGGAAGTTGATGGCGTTGGAGATCGCGCCCTTCAGCAGATAGTCCGACATCTGCTCGGCAACCTGCAGCGCGACGTTCTCCTGCGCTTCCGATGTGGCGGCTCCCAGATGCGGCGTGCAGATGACGTTCGGCAGGCCGAACAGCACGCTCTCCTTGGCCGGCTCGACCTCGAACACGTCGAAGGCCGCGCCGGCGACGTGGCCGGATTTCAAGGCAGCCGCGAGCGCCGTCTCGTCCACCAGTCCGCCGCGCGCGCAGTTGATGATGCGCACGCCGGGTTTCGTTTTCTTCAGGGCGGCCGCATCGATGACGTTGCGCGTCTTGTCGGTAAGCGGCGTGTGAAGCGTGATGAAATCGGCGCGGCGCAACAGGTCGTCGAGCTCGACCTTCTCGACACCGATCTCGACCGCCCGCTCCGGTGAGAGGAAGGGATCGAACGCCACGACCTTCATCCTGAGGCCGATAGCGCGGTCGGCGACGATCGAGCCGATGTTGCCGCAGCCAATCACGCCGAGCGTCTTGCCGAACAGCTCGACGCCCATGAACTTGGACTTCTCCCACTTGCCCGCTTGCGTCGACGCATCAGCAGCAGGGATCTGCCGCGCCAGCGCCATGGCCAGCGAGATGGCATGCTCCGCCGTGGTGATGGAATTGCCGAAGGGTGTGTTCATGACAATGATGCCCTTGGCGGTCGCGGCCTTCGTATCGATGTTGTCGACGCCGATGCCGGCCCGGCCGATCACCTTGAGATGGCCGTTGGCGGCAGCGATGACTTTCTCCGTCACCTTGGTCGCGGAGCGGACAGCGAGGCCGTCGTAGTCCTTGATTACCTTTTCCAGCTCGTCCTTGGAGAGGCCGAGCTTCACGTCGGCTTCGACGCCGCGATCCTTGAAGATGGCGACGGCGGCCGGAGACAGGTCGTCGGAAATGAGAACGCGAGGAGCCATGTGATGTCCTTCGTCGTGGGAACTGATGTGATGCGGTTGCTGCGCAGCGATTGCCCACTTCATCCCCTCTCCCCATGCCCACTATCAGGCATGGGGAGAGGGTTAGGGTGAGGGGC
>CADEFX010000219.1:0-3475 GCA_902826715.1 uncultured Hyphomicrobiales bacterium
GCACACCGCGCAGGTACTCCGTCGTCGTACCCCACAGCCCGCCGGAGTGCATCGGCTGCGAGACGAACGTCGTGGAGGGAAATCCGGACCCGAAGCACATCAGCACGAGCTTTGTGGAGCGCAACAATCTCACCATGCGCATGCACATGCGCAGGTTTACGAGGTTGACGAACGCCTTTTCAAAAAAGGTCGAGAACCATGCGCACGCGGTGGCGCTGCATTTCATGTACTATAACTTCGTCAAAATCCACAAAGCGCACCGCACGACGCCAGCGATGGCGGCTGGCGTAACAGATAGGCTTTGGGAAGTGGGGGATATCGTGGGCGTGCTGGAGGATTGGGAAAGGCGTCAGCAGTGACCAGCCAAGCCTATCGAGCGCGTGTCAAAGCGCTCGGCTACACAGCCGTCAAACCTTCGTATGAAGGAGCAACATTGCACGTTGGTCGCGACGGATTGCACACATCGATACCCGACCCCGATACAATGGAGCCGGAGGAACGCGAAGCTTTCATCATACTTTTAACGGAGAGAACCCAGCAGAACTAAGCGGCCGCGCGCGTTGAGTAGGTGGCTTCAAACTTGCGCTCACCGGACGGCCGGAAGCTCGGCTTGTCGGCGGGCTTGCCTGCCACTTCAAGAATGCTCAAGACCTCAAACCCGTCTGCTTCCAGTATAGCGCGAATGGCGACGGGTATACGCTCCAGAAGTTCTTTCTCGGTACGAGCATGCACATACAGCCCCTTCATCTCGGGACTGACAGCCACCATGAGCCCAGTGGTCTCATGCGTCATCAGTTCAAGCGTGATGAGCTTATGTTCCGTCTTCATCTTGTCGGTCTTGGTTCGCATCGTCCTGTTGAACTGCGCTACGCCGCTTTGGTTTCGAATCGGTTAACGCCCTAATGTCTAGCCTTGGTCGACACCAAGGCCAGCTTATGACAGCGCAGCTTGTAGGTCTTGGTTTTTTCAAAGACCTTTGTTCTGCCAAGCAGATTTATGGGGAGGGGATAAATGGACAACATCATACCCGCAGCAATCATCGGCTTGTCCCTCGTTGTCGCGGGCTTCCTGGCGAGCGGCCCGCGCTACGCCGTCTCGGCGAGCCAGTACACAGCCTTCGTTGTGGATACGCGCGATGGTTCAGTTCGCTACTGCACCGGGACGGACTGTCGCCCAGTCAAGGGCTTCTGAAATTCAAACTGACCCACTACCGAAATGCCCCATGCCGCCTAACGGCCCGAGCCGTGCGGCACCAGCTTGATGTGTGTTACTGGTTCTCCCGTCAGGAGGTCCAGGATGGCGATACCCGGCCCGGCGTGGGTCTCAAAATGCACCGCGAGCCGGTCTCCCGAGAGTGCCAGCGATCTAACCGCAGCGCCTTCTGGCAGGGGTAGGCGCAAGTCCTTGGCAATCGTCGCCGCCTGCCCAACCGGTTTCGCGGTCCGCGTGACCAGATAGGCGATGCGGCCGATTACGGCGGCAAAGCCGAGCACGAGGATCACGCCCATGACAACGACAGCGATTTTTAGTATGCGCAACTGTCCGGGACTGAACGGGTCTGTACTTTGCACGCTCCCTGCAGCCTCATGCTGAATGCTCATCGCCCCTCTTTGCCTGACTTTTCCACCTCGCGATGATTGACAGCGCTCCCATGCACCGCTCCGTCGTTGTGGGCACCGCCGACACCGGCGAGCGCCTCGACAAGGTGCTGGGCGCCGGCGTTCCGGAGCTGACGCGCTCACGCATCCAGTCCCTGCTTCGCGCCGGCCACGTGACGCTGGACGGCGCGACAGTAAAAGAGCCGGGCCGCCGGGTCAAACCGGGCGAGACCTATCTCCTGGCCGTGCCGGAGCCCGAGCCGGCCGCGCCACTGGCCGAGCCGATTCCGCTGTCGGTCGTGTTCGAGGATGCCCACCTCATCGTCATTGACAAGCCGGCAGGGCTCGTCGTGCATCCGGCTGCCGGTCATGCCACCGGCACGCTCGTCAACGCGCTCATAGCTCATTGCGGGGCGAGCTTGTCGGGCATCGGCGGAGTCCGGCGGCCCGGCATCGTGCATCGGCTGGACAAGGATACCAGCGGGCTTCTCGTCGTGGCCAAGACGGACGCCGCCCATCAGGCTTTGAGCGAGCAGTTCGCCGCGCACGGACGCGATGGCCGGCTCGAGCGGCGATACACGGCCTTTGTGTGGGGTGGGCTACTGCGCCCGTCAGGTGTCGTGGACGCCCCGCTGACGCGCGGCCCGCACAATCGCACGCGCATGGCCGTTGCGCGGGGCAACGCCGGCCGGCACGCGGTGACGCGCTACCGGGTTATGGAAACTTCCGGCAGCAAGCGTGGCACGCCACTGGTTTCGCTGGTGGACCTGGAGCTCGAAACCGGCCGAACTCATCAGATCCGCGTGCACATGGCGCATATCGGCCATCCCGTGGTCGGCGATCCCGTGTATGCCAGCGGCTTCGCGACGAGCGCGCGCCGCCTGCCGGCATCCGTCCGCATTGCGCTGGAGCCGCTTGGCCGTCAGGCGCTGCATGCCTCGGTGCTGGGCTTTGAGCACCCAAAAACGCTTAAAATGCTAAGTTTTACCAGCCCGTTACCTTTGGACCTCAATAATTTGCATCGGGCTCTGGGCGGCATTGGCCGGCCGTCGAAGAGTTGATTGACATCTCTTTGACAACCCGGCGGGCACCAAACGGCCGAGTGCGCGTTTGATAAGTGTGTCTGTTCCGACGGATACAGCCATTGAAATTCGTTTTTGCTCTTGTAAGGGCCGAGACGTGATCCCACGTAGGTCACCCTCGCGTGAACAGCCGTTACCCCCGCGGAACGAAGACGTGCTTTGTCAAAGGCACGGCGAGGAGAGTAAACCGGGGATCAGGTTCGGGGCGCGTGTAACCCGACCGTTTTGAGGGAGCAGCGCAAGTCCGTCAAAGGATAGCGCTGACATGAGCATGGCAACGACAAGGACGCTTCCGTCGGTCGCAGCGGGTTCGGGTGGCCTCTCGAGATACCTCGAGGAAATCCGGCGTTTTCCGATGCTGGAGCCAAATCAGGAATATATGCTCGCCAAACGCTGGCAGGAGCATCAGGACGCAGATGCAGCGCAGACGCTCGTCACGTCGCATCTGCGACTGGTAGCGCGTATCGCCATGGGCTATCGCGGTTATGGACTGCCCATCGGCGAGGTGATTTCTGAGGGCAACGTTGGGCTGATGCAGGCCGTGAAACGGTTTGATCCGGATCGCGGCTTCCGCTTGGCCACGTATGCGATGTGGTGGATTCGGGCATCGATCCAGGAGTACATCCTGCGGTCGTGGAGCCTCGTCAAAATGGGCACAACGGCAGCGCAGAAGAAGCTGTTCTTCAACCTGCGCCGTGTGAAGGGCCAGATTCAGGCGCTCGAAGAGGGTGATCTGAAGCCCGAGCATGTGAAGCAGATCGCGACCAAGCTCGGCGTGCCCGAGGCTGACGTGAT
>CADEFX010000219.1:3485-7434 GCA_902826715.1 uncultured Hyphomicrobiales bacterium
GACGCGTCACTGAATGCGCCCGTGCGTGCCGATTCGGAGTCTGGCGAGTGGCAGGATTGGCTGGTCGACGACGTGCCCGACCAGGAGGAGCGGCTTGCCGAAAACGAGGAACTCGAGCTTCGCCGGTCGTACCTGGAGCGAGCTATGCGCGCACTTAACGACCGCGAGAAGCGGATCTTCGAGGCCCGCCGGTTGCAGGAGGATCCTGCCACGCTTGAAGACCTTTCGACCGAGTTCGGCGTCAGCCGGGAGCGCATCCGCCAGATTGAGGTGCGCGCGTTCGAAAAGGTCCAGAAAGCGGTTCAGAAGTCCGCCCACGCCGAGGAGGTGCGGGCAGGCGCCTGAACGCGACGTTGACGGCGACCAGCAACTGGTTGTTTGTTCCTATGCCGGCTGCCTTGAGGCGGCCGGCATTTTGCTTTTGGGCTCAGGAATGCGCCGGCGCTTCTTCGTCATCGACAACACAAGCTCTGGGTACGGACGGCGCGGTCTTGCCGCGCAGGTTCTTAGCCTGTTACGGGCGTCGGGCGCGCATGTTGACGGTTGTGGGGACGTAAGCAAGGATGCAGCACACACGCGCGCCATCGAAGCTGTTCGCAACGGCGCCTATGATGCCATTGTGGCCGTTGGCGGGGACGGCACGATCCGGCATGCGGCGAGCACGGTTGCCGGCAGCGATGTCCCCCTCGGCATCATTCCCCTGGGAACCGGCAACGTGCTCGCGCACGAGATCGGCCTCGGCCGCCACCCAAACGCCCTGGCCGCAACTCTACTGTCGGGTCCGGCGGTCTCTATCGTTGCGCCGGCCGCGAATGGCGAGATCTTTCTGCTGATGGCCGGTGCGGGCTTCGATGGCCGCGTCATCCAGGCCCTGAATACATCGGCCAAGGGCACCTTCGGCAAGCTCGCCTATGCCGGTCCGTTGCTTTCAGCCTTCAAGTGTCCAGCCGATACGCTTGACGTTCGTTTGGACGGCCGGCCGCACCAGGCCAATTGGGTCGTCATCGCCAAGGCCCGTCACTATGGCGGCGCTTTCGTCATCGCCAAGGATGCCGGCTGGCAGGCGGCGGGCCTCACCGCTGTTTTATTTAATGCCCCCGACCGCCGCGCGCTTATGGCGAGCTTGTTGGCGTTGGCCTCAGGGCGTCTTTCCTCCTGCCGTTACGTGCAGGTCGTCGCCTGCACCAAGGCCGAGGTGCGTGGACAAACAGCGGCTCCGGTCCAGGTCGACGGCGATCCGTTCGGCATCACGCCCTTGGTGGTGGAGGCGCAAGGATTCAGGGTGTCGCTGATCGTACCGGCGCCTGCTGCGCCCCTTAACTAATTGTTAACCGAATCGGCTTTGCATCCTATCTTGCAGCCGGTCTCGGTTTGTCGGCTGCGAGTGTGGGTTGCCTGTGAGTGGAAGCGCGGGACATCGGCTCGCGCGGTCTTTCGGGCGGGGGCATGCAACTTACTATGCCTTTGGGCAGATCAGGCACGCGGCGGAGATGGATGGGGCCGCCCGTACGTGCTTCGGATTGCCTTTCAGTAACCGTGGGTCGCCGACCCTATCCCCTACCGCCGTTCTCTTCCGCATCGTTCTCCCGCACGCTCCCAGGCATGGGAAGCGTGTCCGAGCGCGTTTGCGGACTCGCCAAAGGCGAGGAGGGCGGCTCTCAAGACGATGGAGTGGCCAATGCAGACACGCCGTCATCCGTTAGTACGCCAGCGTCCCGACAGTAGCCTCAAGCTTTCTCTGCGCTTGCAGCCGATCTGGCATTTTGGGCTTCTGTGGCGTGTCAAACCGCTGCAACCTCCAAGTATGAATTGACTGGGCCATGCCGTCAGCGTGTGCGACGCGTGACGGCCACGACGCAGCGGCCGGCCCCTCGGGCCGGCTGTTTTTATTTTCGGTAGCGCGCCGCCGATTACATCGGCAGGCGGGCCACCTGATGGCTGAAGTAGTTGTCGATGGCGGTGACGATCGAATCGGCAACCTTGGCGCGCCATTTGTCCGACTTCAGCAGCGCCGCGTCTTCCTTGTTGCTGACATAGGCCAATTCCATAAGCACCGAGGGCACTTTGGCGGTCTTTAGCACTGCGAAAGCCGCCGACCGGTCGGGGCTGTCCTTCAATTCCGTGCTCTGTCCCATGTACTCGATCACCGACTTCACGAACGTGCCGGTGCGGTCCTTGGTGGCGAGCGTCTCTCGCTGCACCAGATCCGCCAGGATGTTGCGCACGGCGCTCGCATCGCTGCCGATGGCCTTCATCGTCGCAAGCTGACTGCTCGTCAGCAGGTCATCGCTGGTCTCGCCTCGAGCCGAGCGCGCGAGGTTGTTGGCGACGCCTTCGCGCAGCGAGTAGATGGTGGCCCCGCGCACATTTGATCGCGAGACGTAGTCGGCATGGATGGCGATGAACAGCGCCGCCTGATGCTCTTCGGCAAACTCGCGCCGTTCTTCCAGCGGGATGAACGTGTCGGCGTCGCGCGTCATCAGGATCTTGTAGCGGTTCGTCGAATTGAGCTTGTCGCGCAGGGCCTTGCCGAAGGCCAGCACCACTTCCTTTTCGACAGTGCCGTGGCGCTCGGCGCCGCTGTCATGGCCCCCGTGTCCGGGGTCGAGGACGATGACCGGCTTCCATGTGCGCGCCGTCCGGCGCTGGGCCGGCCGTGGGACGGGGGGCTGGATTGCGGCGAGACCCGCGTTGCCGAGGCTTGCGGTGGCGAATGGACGTGGTGATGTGCCCTTGGCGTCCTCAGCCGGCACGATCTCGACGACGAGCCGCTGCGGGCCGCCGGTTTTTCCGGGCTCCAGTTTTGCAGTCTCGACGATGACGGGGTCGGTAACGTCGATCACGATGCGCATCTTGCCGGGCGCTGCAAGGCCGCCACGGAAGCTCCTGATCAGGCCAACGCCTCCCTTGTCGGGCATCGCAGGCAGCTGCACCATGATGTCCGGGAGATCGATAATCACGCGATTGGGATTCTGCAGCGAGAAAACCTGAAAATCGGAAAATTTTTCGAGAGCCACGACAAATCGCGTGCGGGCGCTGCTGCCGGCGACTTCTTCGGCCGGGGCTGCGGCGGCAGCTGATTTGCCAGCCGCAATCGCTGGGCCGCCCAAGGCGGCCCATACAACGGCGGGCAAAAGAAGCAGTCTCGCTGCACGCCCCATCAAGGAGGCGTACCGCGCCCGAATAGGAACCATGTCGTTCGACCCCCGTCTACGCTGAACGGTCCAAATGGCGGGACGACTCCTAAATCGCCGAGGAAGATGGCTTTTTGCTGATCCTCACAAGACTCAGTTATGAGATGAGAAAGGTTAATACGGCGTTAACCGTTCGCCAAATGTCGCCGCCTGCCAGCGCTTTCGCACGAGGGTCCGAACCAGGCACGGCATCCATGCGTAATCGTGTTGGGATAGGACGGGTTCCCGCCGGCGTGCTATTGTTTCGCCACGGGTAACCTCAAGTTCAGGCAAATGCGTCATCCGGTCGAAGCGCCGCGCGTCCTTATCGTCGAGGACGAGCCCTTGATTGCCATGCTCGTCCAGGAGTGGCTAGAGGAGCTTGACTGCACGGTCGTAGGACCAGCGGCCTCGGTGAGTGGCGCGCTCCAATTGATCGCGGGCACCGAGCTCGACGGAGCCATACTCGATGTTTCTCTTGGAAAAGATGAATCGTTTCCGATCGCAGACGAGCTCAGGAAGCGCCGTGTGCCATTCGTCTTTGCCACGGGTTACGGGGGCGATGGTTTGGAGCCGCGGTTTGCCGGAGCTCAGGTGCTGGCGAAGCCCTTCGAGCACAAGCATTTCTGCGAAGCGGTGAGAAGCATGCTCGCCGCCAAGCCGGCATCTTGAAGCCCCATCAGGGTCGTTTAGAGAGCGCCCCACAGCAGGGTCAACCCGGCAACCAGCATTGCACCATCCATCAGCAGGCGAAACTGCTCCGCGCCGAGATGGGA
>CADEFX010000220.1 GCA_902826715.1 uncultured Hyphomicrobiales bacterium
GCGCTGGGCCTTGCCGTGCACACCGTCGCCCTGCGCCTGCACATCGGGGGAAAAAAGAAAACCCTTCAAGCGCCCCACGTAGTGGTTCTCGACACGGACGGCGCCGTCCGCACCGATGTCGGCATCGAGTGCCGGCTTGTCGCGCAGGCCGCGCATGAGCGCGCTGGTCTTCTTGTCCACAAAGCGCTGGGTGAGCTGCTCGTGTAGTGCATCGGAGAGACTGTCCTCGATCTCGCGCGTGCGGGCTTGCCAGTGCCCCGGATCCTTGAGCCAGTCCGCGCGGTTGGAAACAAACGTCCACGTGCGGATATGGGCAATGCGGTTCGCCAGCGTGTCGATGTCGCCGTCCGTGCGATCGGCCAGCGCCACCTGGGCGGCGAACCAGTCCTCGGGAATGCGCTCGTCAGGGGACATCAGGAACCGGTAAAGCGTCGCCACCAGCTCCGCGTGGTTCTGCGAGGAGATCTTGCGATAATCTGGAACCTGGCTGACCTCCCATAGCGTCGCCACGGCCGCCGGAGATCCCGCAAGTCCGGCAATCTCCGGGTCGGCGCTGACGGCCTCGAGCGCGCTCACGTCGTCGGCCATGCGCGCGCGTTGCAGGCGCGCCTCGCGCGGCAATTGGCGCAGACTTTCGCGCAGGCCATCGACCGAGCCGAAATCCAGGTTGCGGTTGCGCCACTGCATATGCCGCAACGTGTCGAACGTGTGCGTCTCGAGGCGCTCGATGAGATCGGCGTCGAGCGGCTCGACATCGGCCGTGACACCGAACGTTCCGTCGTTCATATGCCGACCCGCGCGCCCAGCCACCTGGCCGAGCTCCGCCGGCGTCAGGTTGCGGAAGTTCTGCCCGTCGAACTTGCGTATCCCTGCCAGCGCCACGTGATCGACATTGAGGTTGAGGCCCATGCCGATGGCGTCGGTAGCAACCAGATAATCGACATCGCCCGACTGATAGAGATCGACCTGCGCATTGCGCGTGCGCGGTGACAATGCACCGACCACCACGGCAGCGCCGCCGAGCTGACGCCGCACCAACTCGGCGATGGCATAGACCTCCGCCACGGAGAACGCCACGATCGCGGATCGCTTCGGCAGCCGCGTGATCTTCTTCTGCCCGGCATAGGTGAGCTTGGACAGGCGCGGCCGCGAGATGAAGTTGGCACCGGGAATGAGATCATTGATCGCCTCGCGCATCGTACCGGCGCCAAGCAACAGCGTCTCGGACCGGCCGCGCGCATGCAGCAGACGATCCGTAAAAACGTGCCCGCGTTCGGGATCGGCGCAAAGCTGCACTTCATCGATAGCCAGAAAATCGACGTCGATGTCGCGCGGCATGGCCTCGACCGTGCACACCCAGTAACGCGGCATCTCCGGCTTGATCTTCTCTTCGCCGGTAATCAGCGCAACGTTGTGCACGCCGGCCCGGGCGGCGACCTTGTCGTAGACCTCGCGTGCCAGCAGGCGGAGCGGCAGGCCGATCAAGCCGGACTCGTGGCCCAGCATCCGCTCGATGGCCAGATGCGTCTTGCCCGTATTGGTCGGGCCAAGCACGGCCGTGACGTTGCGGATTCGCGTTTCGAGCGACATGCTCACTCCCTAACTCGCCACCACATGTCCGCGGCGGTCACGGTGAGGCATTGCAGAGGGCATCGCTGCAATCAAGCAACTTTGACATCATCAGCGGCAAAATGCTCACCATCGAACTTGCGCCCTTGAGACTACAGGGGGTGCAAGTCGACAACCTCGCGGCCTTTGCGTCAATAGACGAGCGCGATCTGGCCGTTGCGCTGGGTCGTGATCTGCACCCAATGCGAGGTAAGTGTCGCCGAGCCGGCGATGGTCGGAATCGTGATTTGATGGGGTACGAACAGGTTGGCGCTGGGCACTGGGCGCAGCGCAATCTCTATGCCGCTCGTTGTGGCCATATGCTCCGTCTCTTCATTCAGCTTGTGGCCCGCAATCGGCACGAACTGAACGCGACACACGAGCGTCATGTCGGGTTGACCGCTCGGCCTTGCCTCCACAATGCGATCCTCGCGCAGGAATGTGAGCACGAGATCGAACCGCTGTTTGCCATCGAAGATCGACAGCTTGCGCTGACACGGATCGCTGCGATTGGCCGTTGTCCGCGCCAGCGCCATGACCGCGGACAGCGGATCGAGCACGCCCTTCAAATGTACATCGCGCACCGGCACGACATCGGTCTGCGGCGGCAGCGGCGGCGTATGCGACACATTGGCGACGTTCTCGCCGGTGAAGCCCATCTTGATCGAGCCACTCTTGCCGATACCGTTGAAGTCGAACGTATATCCGGCCGGCCTTGGCGCGTTGGCGGCAAGCGTTCCGGCGGTCCGCGTCTCGCCCTTCCACGTCAGCGCCCCGAGCAGCGCGGACAGTTGCGCATTGCCGGTCAGCGTGTAGGTCTGCGCCTGAACGGTCGAGTTGAACTCGAAAGTTCCGACTTCGAAACCGTTGAAGCGCACCTTGTAGAGGGCTTGCACCTCGTGCGGCCAGGGTTCGCTCGCGGCGACCTGGCTGGTGATCAAAAACGCCGAGAGCGCGACGGCCGCTAACTGATGCGCGACACGCACAATTCTCCCGCGCTTGAAAACCGACATCGGCGCCATGACGCTACCCCTCGTCCGACCAACGCAGCGCGACCCGCCTCGCAGCACACACCGTGGGAGGGGTAGTCATCGTTTGCGACAAATATGTGAGCACTATGCGGGCCATTGGTAAAAAAAGGGATGCGGCGGGTGCGGCACCGGCACAATCCAGCAATTGAGTGTTGCCCGCAGGCCTTGACGGATCTGGCCGAGGGCCCCTATAGAACGCGCACGAACCTGTGGACCCAAGTCCGCGGGTGCGCGGTTAATGACCAATCCATACCCGCAGGGAACGCCGGAGCCCCTCAGGCCCGCGCCTGGCGTGTGACCCTAGGAGCTATTGCGATGAGCAGGTGCTGTGAGCTGACCGGCAAACGCCCCATGTCTGGCAATTTGCGCAGCCACGCCGAGAACAAGACGAAGCGCACGTTCCGCCCGAACCTGTGTACGGTGACGCTGATCAGCGACGTGCTCAAACGGAAGGTGCGGCTGCGGGTCAGCGCACACGCGCTGAAGTCGGTAGAGCATCGCGGCGGGCTCGATGCCTACCTGGTGAAAGCCGGAGCCGGCGAGTTGTCGGAGCGATGCCGGCGCCTGAAGCGAGATGTGGAAAAAGCGCGCGCCTCCGCCGCGTAGTTCACGCCAATTGTCTGCGATTGCGGTCTGCTGCCGCCGCTACTGGACGCGGCTGGCCACGCCGTCCGTACGCAACGTAAACTGCAGCAGCAACGTCCGCTGCAGCATTGAGTTGAAATTGTCATCCGACACGATTGTGACCACCGTCTCGCCCTGCGGTCCGGTGTGCACGGCAACTCCTTCCATGTTGTCAATTTCATAGGCCATGTCGGCTTCGATCAGCGTTTCCCCCTCGATCGTCGCTCCAGGCGCAATCTGCGACGCCGGCAACTGCCGCAGGCGCATCTTTACACCTTCCATCCAGCGAAACCGGCGTTCCAGCATCAGAACGCCACCGTCAGCGAGAGCTGCCGCCCCGGTTATGTCGAACTCCCCGATATCGCGGACGGAGAAACGCCGCGGCTCTCCGCGAGCCCAGATCCATCCCGTGTGATTACCCTGCGGATCGGGGTAGCGTTCGGCAATCCCCAAAACAGAGCCCTTGAAAGTACCGCTTTGCAAGACCGTGAGCGCCTCGATACCTTTGTTCGATTTCATTCCGCGCGCGTCTCTCGGCATCGTGAGGTAGCCCGACGGGGCCTGCACCGTGCCGTCGATCACTGGAAAGCGCCCAATCCTATGGTTGCGCTCGAAGCCGATGAGCAATGTGCCGCGCGCCAGGGTTCCATCCAGAAGAGTCATGGCTTCAGCATCGCTATTGCGCTTGCGGGCAAGTTCCTGTCCTTTGGACGATCGCAGCGGGCCGATGCGGGCCGACCGCAAACCGGCCGGGCGCGCGCCGTCATAGGCGATCTCCGCCGAGATCCAATTCCCCTCGTCGGAAATCATGAGCGCGCGCCCTCCGTCGGGGCTCATGACAAGATCCGACAGGCCCCCAAAGCTCTTGTGCTCCGACGCCAGCAGGAGACCGCCACGATACTCGAGGCGGCCGAACCGTCGCTGCGTGGGATTAAGCCTGGAAAAGTGATCCAATGGCCGTGCCGAAACCTTGAGCGGCTCGACCACGTCAGATTCCGGTTTAGCCTTGAGACCCGGAGCTGCGGCAGCATGCACCACAAGTGCACTGCCGCCTGCCAGGAGCTGACGACGACTGATCATGACGTGCACAACTCCGAAGTTTCGCTCGCAGCCAGCGTCGGCAGTCTGCTACGCGGCAAGCGCGGCATTTGCGTGTCTGAATCAGTGGAAGCGACGTCGCGCCTGTGCTGAAGGTTTGGCTGCACGCGCCGGCGCTCGGCTGTCGACGTTTTCATCGAACAGCTCGACGAGCTGGTCCGTCATGGCGCCGGCGAGCTCGCTCGGATCGGTGATCGTTACGGCCCTCTGGTAGTAGCGTGTCACGTCGTGACCGATGCCGATCGCAATCAGCTCCACCGGAGAGCGCGTCTCGATCTCCTCGATCACCTGGCGCAAGTGGCGCTCCAGATAACATCCCGAGTTGACCGACAACGTCGAGTCGTCGACCGGCGCGCCGTCCGAAATCATCATCAGGATTTTGCGCTGTTCGGAGCGCACCAGCAGACGGTTGTGCGCCCATGCCAGCGCCTCACCGTCGATATTCTCTTTGAGCAGACCCTCGCGCATCATCAGCGCGAGACTGCGCTTGGTCCGGCGCCACGGCGCATCGGCAGTCTTGTAGACGACGTGCCGGAGGTCGTTGAGGCGGCCGGGATTAGCCGGCTTGCCGGCCGCGAGCCACGCTTCGCGCGATTGCCCGCCCTTCCAGGCGCGTGTCGTGAAGCCGAGGATTTCAACCTTGACGCCGCAGCGCTCCAGCGTGCGCGCGAGAATATCGGCGCAGCAGGCGGCAACCATGATCGGACGGCCGCGCATGGAGCCGGAGTTATCGATCAGAAGCGTGACGACGGTATCGCGGAAATCGGTTTCGCGCTCGCGCTTGAAAGACAGCGGGAACATCGGGTCGATGATGATCCGCGGCAGGCGCCGTACGTCAAGCATGCCCTCTTCCAGGTCGAAGTCCCAGGCCCGGTTCTGCTGCGCCAGAAGCTTGCGCTGCAGCTTGTTGGCAAGCCGCGATACTGCACTCGACAGATTGCGCAGCTCCTTGTCGAGAAACGAACGCAGTCGCTCCAGCTCATCGGGCGTCGACAGGTCCTCTGCCGCCACCTCCTCGTCGAAGGTGCGGTTGTAGACTTGATAGCCGTAAGCTTCGGGGTTATCGAGCACGTTGGTGTTGGGACGCCACGGCTCGCGCGTATCGGCCATCTCGTCGCCTTCGGCATCGGCGTCGAACTGGTCGGTCTCGCCGTCCTCCGAATCCGTTGTCTCGCCTTCTTCGCCGTCCGCCCGCTGATCGTCGGAGGGCTGCTCCTGGCTGTCGGAGTCGTCCCCATCCTCTTGAGAATCCGACTCCCCGCTGTCGGGTTGATCCTCGTTCTCAGCGCCGTCGTCCTCTTCCTGCCCCTCGCCCAATTCTTCCGACAGATCGAGTGCCTTCAGCACGTCGCGCATGAGGCGGCCGAACGAGGCCTGATCCTGCGCCACATCCTGCATGCGCTGAAGCGTCTTTTCACAACGGTCTTCGATCCACGGGCGCCAAAGATCGACCAGCGCTTGCGCATTCTGCGGCGGCTTGAGGCCCGTCAGCCGCTCGCGCACGATGAGCGACAGCGCATCCTCGATCGGCGCTTCGCTACGATCCGTCAGGTCGGCGAACCGGCCATGTCCGTATTGATCCTCGATCTTGGCGGTCAGGTTCGTGGCCATGCCGGGCATGCGATTGGTGCCCAAAGCCTCGACGCGCGCACGTTCCACGGCCTCGAATACGACGCGCGCCGGCCCCGCCTCGGGCGCAAGCCGGGAATGCAGCTTGACGTCGTGGGCTGCCGCAGTCAGCGCGAAGCTGTCGGCCCAGCCGCGAATGACGGCGATCTCCTTGGCCGTCGGCACGCGCGATGGCTCGGGCAGCTGCACGTTCTTGCCATCGAGTTCCGGCTTGCCGGGGGCATAGTTCACCTGCACCTGCTCGTCGCCGGCGATGGCGCGTACGGCAAGGCCGAGCGCCCGCTTGAAGGGCTCGGAGGGAGCTTCCTTCTTCTTCGTACCCGCCGGCACAGCCATCACCGATTCTCCGGAATGCCGGCCCTCAGCTCAGCGCCAGATTGGCAGCGCTTTCCGGCAACTCCTCGCCGAAGCAGCGCTGATAGAACTCGGCGACCAGAGGGCGCTCCAGTTCATCGCACTTGTTGAGGAACGTCAGGCGGAAGGCGAAGCCGGGGCTGCCGAAGATTTCCGCGTTCTCCGCCCAGGTCAACACCGTGCGCGGGCTCATCACCGTCGACAGATCGCCGTTGATGAAGGCGGAGCGCGTCAAATCGGCGACGCGCACCATATTGTTGATGACCTTCTTCTTGGCTTCGCTCTTGTTGTAGCTCTTGGCCTTCGCCAGCACGATGCCGACCTCGTCGTCATGCGGCAGATAGTTGAGCGCCGCGACGATCGACCAGCGATCCATCTGACCCTGGTTGATCTGCTGTGTGCCGTGATAGAGGCCCGATGTGTCGCCCAAACCGATGGTATTGGTGGTCGAGAACATCCGAAACGCCGGATGTGGACGGATCACCTTGGTCTGGTCGAGCAGCGTCAGCTTACCGGCCACCTCCAGCACGCGCTGGATCACGAACATCACGTCGGGACGGCCCGCATCGTACTCGTCGAAACAGAGCGCAATGTTGTTCTGCAAGGCCCATGGCAGCATGCCCTCTCGAAACTCGGTGACCTGCTTGCCGTCCTTGAGGACGATGGCATCCTTGCCGATGAGGTCGATACGCGAGACGTGGCTGTCGAGATTGATGCGGACGCACGGCCAGTTGAGGCGTGCCGCCACCTGCTCGACGTGCGTCGACTTGCCGGTGCCGTGATAGCCCTGGATCATCACCCGGCGGTTGTGCTTGAAGCCGGCGAGAATCGCGAGGGTGACATCCTTGTTGAACAAATAGTCCGGATCGAGATCCGGAACGTGTTCTTCGGCCTTCGAATAGGCCGGGACCTCGAGATCGGTATCGATGCCAAAAACCTGACGCACGGACACCTTCATGTCCGGGAGGCCGGGGGTTCCGGCTTGAGCTTGCGCGCGCATTGTCGTTGAGTTCCGGTGCTGTTGCCTCACCCGACGCTGGCCAGACAAATCTGTTGGGCGTCAGTTCTT
>CADEFX010000221.1:0-3822 GCA_902826715.1 uncultured Hyphomicrobiales bacterium
TTCTCGTCGAACTCCGCCGACGCCATGGTCGCGCCGTGGATGCCGTCGCGGCCCGTCTTGGAGCCGACGTAGACCACTGGCAGGCCCACGCCCTTGGCCGCCGAGTAGAAGATCTTGTCCGCCTTTGCCAGCCCGACACACATGGCGTTGACGAGAATGTTGTTGTCGTAACCGGAGTCGAAGTTGGTTTCGCCGCCGACTGTGGGGACGCCGACGCAATTGCCGTAGCCGCCGATCCCCGACACCACGCCCGACAGCAGGTGTTTTGTCTTGGGATGGCCGGGATCGCCGAAGCGCAGCGCGTTGAGGTTGGCCACCGGTCGCGCGCCCATCGTGAACACGTCGCGCATGATGCCGCCGACGCCCGTCGCGGCACCCTGGTAGGGCTCGATGTAGCTCGGGTGGTTGTGGCTCTCCATCTTGAACACGGCGCAGTCGCCATCGCCGAGATCCACCACGCCCGCGTTTTCGCCGGGCCCCTGGATGACACGCGGTCCCGTGGTCGGCAGCGTCTTCAGATGCACGCGCGAGGATTTGTATGAGCAGTGCTCCGACCACATCACCGAGAAGATGCCGAGTTCGAGGAACGTCGGCTCGCGCCCGAGGATAACCAGCAGGCGCTGGTACTCGTCGCCCTTGAAGCCATGCTCGGCAACGACTTCGGGAGTGATCTTGGGCTGGGCCCGGGGGGCACTCATGGGCATCTCGGCAAAAATGGTGGATTGGTGAGAGCAGGATCGCTTCGGACTGAACTACCTTATGTCATTCTGGGCGCCTCGGCCGAAGCGTGAATCCTGCTCTGCTTTTTAAACTGGGAGTGCGATTCACGCTTCGCATGGAAGCCGGTAGAGCATCCATGCGAAACGATCGCGCTCCGACGCTTGGACGCGGTTATAGCGGCGTATACAAAGATTGTCGCGGGGCGCGGCCGGGGTTATGCACGGGGCCGCCGGAGCGGGCCCGGGTGTGCCTGAAACTCCGGCCATGTGGGGGGCGCGGCGGCATTTTCAACGTTCTGATCATCGGTGGTTATGGGACATTCGGCGGGCGGCTGGCCGACCTGCTGGCCGACGAGCCGCGCTTGCGCCTGATCGTAGCCGGCCGCTCGCTGGAGGCCGCCAAGGCGTTCTGCACCCGCCCGTCGCAGGCCGCGCTGGTTCCCGCGCAATTCGATCGCGACGGCGACGTCCAGCGCCAACTGCGGATCCTCCGTCCCGACCTCGTGGTCGATGCCTCGGGCCCCTTTCAGCGGTATGGCGATGATCCCTACCGCGTGCCGCGCGCCGTCATCGACTCAGGCGCCGACTATCTCGATCTTGCCGATGGCGCCGATTTCGTCGTCGGCATTGCCGGTCTTGACGCACTGGCGCGCGAGCGCGGACGCGTGGCGCTGTCCGGCGTCAGCAGCTTTCCGGTGCTGACGGCGGCCGTGGTCCGCCGGCTCGCCCCCGGCCTCCGCCTGATTGAAAGCATCGAGGCTGGCATCGCGCCATCGCCGTTCGCCGGCGTCGGGCTGAATGTCGTGAAAGCTATCGCCAGCTACGCCGGCCGGCCGATTACCCTGGTCGAGGATGGCGAGGCGCGCACCGGTTACGGCTTCATCGACAGCCGCCGCCATGTCGTCAACGTCCCCGGGCGGGTTCCCCTCCCCGCCATCCGCTTCGGTCTCGTGGAGGTGCCGGACCTTTCCGTGCTGGCGCGCGAGTGGCCGCGGGCGCGTGCGATCTGGATGGGCGCCGGTCCGACGCCGGCACTCCTGCATCGTCTGTTGTGGTGCGCGGCCTGGCTCGTCCGCCTGCGGCTGCTGCCGTCGCTGTCGCCATTCGCCTCGATCATGAACTCCGTCATCAATACCGTGCGCTGGGGTGAGCACCGCGGCGGCATGTATGTCGAGGTGCGCGGCATCGGCGACCAGGGCTTGGAGGCGCGAAGCTGGCATCTCCTCGCGGAAGGCGAGGCGGGGCCGCTTATTCCGTCGATGGCGGCGGAGGCACTGATCCGCAAATGGCTGAAGGGCGAACAGCCATCGCCTGGCGCGCGATCCGCTCACCGCGATCTGGAACTCGACGACTATCAGGTGCTGTTCGAACGGCAAAAAATCGCCACGGGTTTCCGCACCACAACGGCGGCCCGCGTTGCGCTCTATCCCCGCATCATGAGCTCGGCGTTCCAGCGGCTCGCCCGGCCGGTTCAAGCGGCGCACCAGTTCGATGCCGGCATTACGCTGGAGGGCCGCGGCACGGTCTGGCGCAGCCAGGGTTGGGCGGCCAATGCAATCGCGCGCCTGATCCGCTTCCCGCCCGCCATGACCGATGTTCCCGTCACCGTCAGGATGACGCGCGATGGGCAGGACCGCGAATTCTGGCATCGGACATTCGACGATCAAAGCTTCAGCAGCACGCAGGAAGCCGGCACCGGCCGATCCGAAGGGCTGCTCGTCGAACGCTTCGGCCCGCTTGCCTTCGCCATGGCCGTCATCGAGGAGGAAGGGAGCCTGCGTCTGGTGTTGCGGCAATGGTCCGCCTTCGGCATCCCGCTACCCATGTGGGCGGCACCAAAAGCCGAGGCCATGGAGCACGCCGCCGGCGGCCGCTTCAATTTCCGCGTCGATATAGCCCTGCCGCTCGCCGGCCGCATCGTGCGCTACGAAGGCTGGCTCGTGCCGCGCTAGCGTGATGATCGAGACATTCGGCGGCATTTGCCGCACATCCTGGAGTGAAATTCTCGAACTGCATCACACTAGCTCTGCTGGATCGTCCCCGATGTGCCCCACGTGTCCGACACGACATAGCCCGCCGGCCACGGATCGGACGGATCGACGAAATACTGATGCAGGCCTGTGATCCAAGCGCGGCCCTTGATCGTCGTCTGCACGGCCGGTGTGCCGTTCACTGACGTCCCGCCGACGATGCGTCCCACGAAGCGCGATCCGATGATGGATTCGTGCGTGATGCCTTGACCCACCTTCAGAAGTCCACGCGCGTGCAGCAGCGCCATGCGCGCCGACGTGCCCGTGCCCGTCGGGCTGCGATCGGAACGTCCCGGGGACACGATGCAGGTATTGCGGCACACCTGATCCGGCCCGGCGAACGGCGCCGCGAACTGCACGATCGACACGCCTTGGATTTCCGGATGCTCCGGGTGTTCGACCACGTACTGCGCCCGCGCGGCCAGCCGGATCTTCTCACCCAGGACCGCCAGATCGCGGGCTTCGTGCGGGGCGATCTCGAAACCAAGTTCCCGCGCATCGGCGATGGCGTAGAACATGCCGCCGTAGACGATATCCACCGTGATCGTGCCGTGGCCGCCGACTTCCAGCGGTGCGTCGAGCCTGGACACGAACGCGGGCACGTTGGCGACGGTCACGCTGACGCATTTGCCATCCCGGCATTCGGCCACGACATCCACCGGGCCTCCGGGCATGTCGAGGCGAAGGCGGGTCTCCGGCTCCTGCATCGGCACGACGCCCGTCTCCAGCAGCACGGTGGTGACGCACATGGTGTTGGAGCCCGACATCGGCGGATATTCGGTGGGCTCCATGATGATGGCGCCGCTGGCGCAGTCAGCTCGCGTCGGCGACACCAGCAGATTGACATGGCGGGCAACCGACCCGCGGGGCTCGCAGATCAGCAGGCGCCGGACGTGATCGAAATCGCGCTCGAACGCCACCTTCTTGTCGAGCATGGTTGCGCCGGGCGGCGCGCGGACACCGCCGGTTATCACGTCTCCAACCTCACCCTCGGCATGGCAACCCACGACGGTGATCACGCGGTCGCTGCGCATCGATCAATTCCCATGCAAGGTTCGGGAAGCGTGGCATTG
>CADEFX010000221.1:3832-7366 GCA_902826715.1 uncultured Hyphomicrobiales bacterium
ACGCACTCACCGATTGCGTCAACTGTGCGACCTATAGGGTGTCGCGCAGCGCGGTTCCATCGGAATAAACTCATTGGTGCAGAGGTGAGTCTATGTGGCGGGGGAGCACAATGCCACTACGGGGTCGCAAACTGGAAGACGAGGCCGTCGTGCGCTGGAACAAGCGCGGCGACGCTCTCGAGGCCGGGTCCCGTTTGATGTCGGACAAGCCCGATACGGGTGAATGGACGCCTCAGGACTACAAGCTCTGGCGCTACGCGCTGGCGGTGTCCCGGCGCCTCGAAAAAATCCACTGAGACATTCAAACAGCGGTCTATCGCAGGGCATAGCTTTTGCACCGCGACTCTCGTCGTTTCGTGGTGTCGCGTATGCAACCTCAACCGTCGGCCGATAAATCGGCCCAGCCAGCGGGTCGCGTTGTTCTGCTGACTTCCGGTGGACCGATGGCGGCTTGCGTCGCCAATGCGCTCACGCGCCGTTTTGGCACGATTACCGTCCTGCAGGAGGAGCCGGAGCCGAAATGGCGCATTCTGCGCCGCCGCGCGCGGCTGCTTGGCGTGACAGCGGCCCTGGGGCAGGCATTCTGTGGCGTCATTCTGCGGTTACGGGCTCGCGGGCAACGGACCCGCATCGGCGCCATCTTGACCGCGTACGGCCTGGAACCGGTGCTTCGTAGCGACATCGCTGTACGCCGCATCGATTCCATCAATTCCAAGTCTGGCCGCGACGCCCTGCGCGAAGTCGATCCGGACGTCATCGCCGTGTACGGCACGCGCATTATCAGGCGCGAGACGCTGCGCGCCGTGCGCGCTCCGTTCATCAACTATCACGCCGGCATCAACCCCAAGTATCGTGGCCAGCATCCCGGCTACTGGGCGCTCGTCAACGGCGATGCCGAGCATGCCGGCGTCACGATTCATCTTGTGGACGAAGGCGTCGACACCGGCGGCGTGCTTTATCAGGCACGCGTCGCCTTCACCGCCGAGGACGACATAACCACGTATCAGTGGCTGCAGATGGCATACGGGCTGCCGTTGTTCGCCGCGGCACTCGAGGATGCACTCGCGCAACGCCTGACGCCGCAGCCTGTCGATCTGCCGTCGCGCCAGTGGTTTCCGCCCACGGCCTGGGCCTACGCCTGGAACGGGATGACGCGCGGCGTGTGGTAGGCCGGATCAGGAGCTCGGGCCGCGCTTGGACGGATCGATCCACTTCTCGAGCAGCACGCTGGTGCCCGGCGCGTAGCCGAGCCCGTCGTAAAAGCCGATCACCTTCTCGTTGCCTTGCCGGACCATCAGATTGATCTTCCAGACGCCGCGGGCGAGCAGCCAGGCTTCCGCCGCAGCGACGATCTGTTGGCCGAAGCCCCGACCCTGCCGATCGGGATCGACGGCAACGTAGTACATGACGCCGCGATGCCCATCATGGCCGACCATGGCGCTGGCAACGATCGTTCCCTCCGCCACGCCGACGAGAATGTCGGAATGCGCCTTTCCGCGTGCGAACGTCAGGTCGTTGGCTGGATCATTCCATGGGCGCGTCAGGCCGGCGCGCTGCCACAGGGCGATGACGGCCTGCTCCTCGCCATCGGCCATGGGACGGACGCTGAAGGCACTGACGCTCACACGACCTTCCCAGGATTGAGGATGTTCTTGGGATCGAGTGCTGTTTTAATTCGGCGCATGAGGTCCAGCTCCACCTCGCTCTTGAAGCGGGTCAGCTCGTCGCGCTTCATGTAGCCGATACCGTGCTCGGCAGAGATCGAGCCGTCCATGTCGGCCGCGAGCCGGTGCACCGCCTCCATGATCTCGTCCCAGCGGACGAGAAAGTCTTCCTTCGCCATGTCGAGCGGCTGAGCGACGTTGTAGTGCACGTTACCGTCACCGAAATGGCCGAGTGCGATCGGTCGCGCACCCGGGCACAGCCGCTCCACCAGCGCATTGGCCTTGTGCACGAACTCGGGAATGCGTGACACGGCGACCGAGATGTCATGCTTGATGACGCCGCCTTCGCCTTTCTGTGCCTCGGAGACGGCTTCGCGCAGCTTCCAGAAATCGCGCGCCTGCGTCAGCGAGCTTGCGATCGTCGCATCGATGATGAGGCTCTTCTCAGCGGCCTGCTCCAGGACACGCTCCATGATGGTCTGGGCCGCGCCATCCGCCTTCAGCCCGGAAATCTCCAGAAGCACGTACCACGGATACTGGGTGTTGAAGGGATCGCGCGTGCCCGGCATGTTGCGCAGGACGATGTCCAGCGGATAGCGGTGGATGAACTCGAAGGCGGTCAGCGCCGGGCCGGCATCGTCGCTCGCGAGCGAGAACATCTCGAGCGCGTTCTCGATCCGCGGCATCGAAACGAACGCCGTGATCTTCTCCGCCGGCCGCGGAAACAGCTTCAGGACCGCCGCAGTGATGATGCCGAGCGTGCCTTCCGAACCGACGAACAAGTCCTTCAGGTCGTAGCCGGTGTTGTCCTTCTTTAGCGCCTTGAGCCCGTCCCACACGCGGCCGTCCGCCAGCACCACCTCGAGCCCCAGCACGAGTTGGCGTGTGTTGCCGTAAGCCAGCACGCCAATGCCGCCCGCATTGGTCCCGAGATTGCCGCCAATACGGCAGCTTCCCTCCGACGGCAGGCTCAAGGGAAAGAGGCGTCCAGCCTTCTCGGCCGCGGCCTGCACCTCTGCGAGCGTCAATCCCGCCTCGACCGTCATGCTGGTGCCTGCCGGATCGACATGGCGCACGCGATTGAGGCGCGCGATCGAAACCACGATTTCGCCGTTGTGCGAAATCTGCCCGCCGACGAGGCCCGTGTTGCCGGCCTGCGGCACGACCGCAAGGTTCAAATCGTGCGCCAGCCGCATGATGCGCGAGACTTCGTCGGTGGTGCCCGGGCGCAGCACCAGCGTCGACCGGCCCTCGTACTTGTCGCGCCACTCACGCAGGTAGGGAAGCTGCTGCTCGGGATCGGTCAGCGCATGCTCACGCCCGACGATCGCAACGAAGCGCGCGATAATCTCGGCCGGCAGCGCGGAGGCGAGCGGTGTCTGAGCGGTGTCGTTCATGGCCCGGGATTTCTGCTCCCGAACTCCCAGGAAGGCAAGAGTTGCCCGGGCGGATGCTTACGCGTCGCGGGGAGCGGCGGCACGCCGCAGACGGTCGCTGATGGCCTCGCCCAATCCCGTATGCGGAATCGGCATGACGGCAATCGTGGCCGCGCCGCTGGCATCAAGTGAGCGCAATGCCGCGAACAGGTTCGCCGCCGCCTCCTTGAGATCGCCCAACCGGCTCAGGTTGACGCTGGGGCCTGCGTGCTGCGGCGGATGTGGTCCGAACGCCAATAGCGCCTCGGCCGGAGAGATGCTTGTTGCGTTGAGCCGCAGCATCGCATGCGGCGCATAGTGGCTCGCAAGTTGGCCCGGCGAGTTTGGTTGAGCCCCGCCGTGCATGGCGCGCTCCATAGCTTGACCCGTCATCTGCTCGATGGCATTGGCCGTCACGCCCCCCGGCCGCAGCAACACGACGCCACCATCGCCGC
>CADEFX010000222.1 GCA_902826715.1 uncultured Hyphomicrobiales bacterium
CGAAGGCGAAGACTGCCGCGAATGCGGCAACTTCACCCTCGTCCGCAACGGCACGTGCCTCAAGTGCGACACCTGCGGCGGCACGAGCGGTTGTAGCTGACGCCCAACGCGCACGGCGAGCACCAGCATTTCTTGGCCCTCTCCCTTCCGGGAGAGGGTTTTTTAGTTGCCTCGATTGCCTCACTATTCGTCATGGCCGCGCAGGCGGCCATCCACGACGGCTGCCGGCTACGCACGCCCGTCACAGGCTGCTTCGACGCACACAGAACGGTATCAGGGGCCATGTTACACTTATCGATGAGCACGTAGATGGCCGCCTGCGCGGCCATGACGTGGGAGATGGTGGATGCGATGATCACGCATCGCTCCTCTTGGCGTCATTCCGGCGAAGGCCGGAACCCAGACAAATCTCCGCGCGTAATGCGATTGCCTCACTTACGAAGGTCGGGCCACCAGCGCTCCTTTGCGCCGCGTCACAACACACCGAACGCTGAGTTCGGGGCTGCCGCGTCTGGGGTCCCGGCCTTCGCCGGGATGACGGTGTGGTTGGGCTGCAATCGATACGTGCTTCGCTCTTCACCGTAGGGGAGATGGCGAAGTCGCGCCTCCAAATCGCCGGAAAGCCGCGATTTTCACCGCAGAATCAGGTATCGTCGAGATTGTCGCAGCGAGGACATCATCGGCCTCAGCGGCACGCCGTGGTGGGCGGCGCAAATACCCACCACCATCCTCATTGCGCGTAACCGAGTAGATGCTGCCGGGACCACGCGCCATGGACCTCTTCAAGCTGACGATCGCGCCACACGCCAGCGAGCGGGATCGCGAGACCACCACCAGCGAAGGTCCGTTCATCGTCGCCGCCAAGGACATGGCCCGCGCACGCGCCCTGGTGGCCTTCAACTTCTCCATCGCCGCTATGCGCCGGCTGGGCTCCGGCATCTGGAGCGACGCCGGCCCGCACGAGGTCATCCGCCTCAACGGCGTCAAAGAGGACGAACTGCGCCAGAAGGTGCTCATCGCCGGCACCGACATTTCGCAATGGTACCTCGACCGCGCCGTGCTGAAAGACGGCCGCCGCGTGATGGCCCGCATGGTCTGGTGGCCCTGCCGCGACGGCGACCGCTGCCCGGTTTAGCGCGTCCCGGCGCACTTACGCGGGGAAAACGCGGCGCGGGCTGCCGCAATGTCGCCGCCGAATCAGATAAACGAATGATTGCAGCGGGCAATTGTGCAGTGGCTGCGGGGGCAGTTGCGCATGGAGAGTTGTCCATATGCCATTCAGCCGATGGCGAATGGCTCGTTTGTCGTGATGAAGGTTGTCGCTACGAGCCAGGCATCACTGCCGGGCCGCGACGTCAAGCTCAACTCTTTCCGTGGGTCTTTCGCGACCCGGGATGAAGCGGAGCGCGAGGTCGAGCGGCTGATGGCATCGCGGCGGCTCTCGCTGGCACAGCGTGTTGCGTGATGGCGTATCAAGCCCCTCACTGAGGACATGCTGATGTTCGATGCCAAGCAAGCGCCCCCGCCCTGCATCTATCTGCTCGGCGATCATCTCGACGCCATCCTCGCAGCCGGCGAAGACCTGATGGCGACCAGGCTTATCCTGGCTCCACCTACCGTTGGTGGCGGCGTCGTGGAACTGGAAGCACGCCAGACGGCGTTGGCCAGCTTCATCTCGCGTCTGCGCACGCTCGAGGCGGCGCTGGTTGCGCGCGTGCTGCAGGCGCGGCGCCGGGCCGAGGAGGTTCCCCGGCCGGATGCCCACATGAAGCCACTCATCAGCCTGTTCTTGTCGGGCACGGCCATCCTGCTCGATGCCGTGGAGGAATACGGCGATCCGTCCGGCATCGCTTTCCACGCCGGCGCCGACGGCTTTTACTTCCTGCGCGACCGTGGCCTGATCGCGCCCGATGCGGCGAGCCTGCCGGTCACCGGATCGCTCGCGGCCGACGACAGCTACGTGATTGTCGGCCGGGTGTCGCTCGGCCCGCTCATGGATCTGACCTCGACATTCCTCGATGCGCTCGACATGCGCTTTAGTCTCTATGATGACGAGATCGAGGATCATCCGGAACGGCCCGACCCGAGTGCCGCGGCTGCCGCGCTTGTTGCGCGGCGTACCGCTGCAGAGCGCGACGCAGTCGCGGCGAGCCGGCCGCAACTCGTCGCGGAAGCACTGGACGCGCTCTATCGGCCGCGCTGACACGCCGACCGCAGCGGCTCGCCTCATCTAACTGTTAACAGCCCTACCGATTTGCGGCACCATGGGACCACATCGGACCCGTGCCGGCGCCGTGACGCCTCCACCACGGCCGCAAGAACGCTGGGAGGATCCATGCAATTCGAAGCTTTGTTCCGTGCCGCGCGCGAGAAGCCGGTTTCGGCCGCCCTGGTCGGGGCAGGTGAATTCGGGCTGTCGCTCATCGCGCAAAGTCGCCGTATGCAGGGTCTGAAGATTCTCGCCGCCGCCGACAAGGATCTGGCACGCGCCGCCGCCGCGTTGAAAGCCATGGGCGTCGGTGCTCGCCGTTGCGACAGCGCTGCCGCAGCCAAGGCCGCGATCGCAGCCGGTGACATCGCCCTGTGCGACTCGGTTGCCGACATGCTGTCCCTGCCCCTCGACATGATCGTGGAAGCGACGGGCGATGCCGAAGCGGGCGCCCGGCACGCGGCCCAAGCGATCGACGCCGGCATCGGCGTGACGATGGTCAGCAAGGAAGCGGAATGCGTGGTCGGACCGGTGCTGGCCCAGCGCGCCCGCAAAGCCGGTGTCGGCTACACGCTCGTCGAGGGCGACCAGCCGGCCCTGCTGATCGGCCTCGTCTCGTGGGCGCGCACACTGGGCCTGCCGATCATGGCCGCGGGCAAATCCAGTGAATACGACTACGTCTATGATCCGGCGACGCATCGCGTCACGTGGACAGACCGTAGCGTGACGGCACCCGGCATCGCCGGACTGTGGGCGCTCGGCAAGGATACCGGCGCGACGCTGGCGGCACGCGCTACGGCGCTGGCCGAACTGCCGCAGCGCACGGTGCCAGACAATTGCGAGATGGCGCTGGTCGCCAATGCCACCGGCCTGACCCCGGACCGGCCCGATTTCCACGCACCCATGGCCCACACGCCCGAGCTCCCCAACATCTACCGCCCGCGCAGCGAGGGCGGCGTGTTGGAGAAACCCGGCGCGCTTGATGTGTTCAACTGCCTGCGCCGGCCGGATGAAGCAAGCTTCGCCGGCGGCGTGTATGTCGTGGTGGAATGGGCTGACGCAAAGAGCGGCGCCCTCTTTCGCGGCAAAGGCATCCCCGTATGCAGCAACAACCGCTACGGACTGGTCTACAATCCATCGCACCTGCTCGGCGTCGAGGCGCCGATCACCATCATGGCTGCAGCCCGCCTGGGCCACTCGATCGTCGACGAACGCTATCGCCCCGTGGTCGATCTCACGGCCCGGGCCATGCGCGATCTGCCGGTCGGCCACAAGCTCGAGATCATCGGTACGCGCCACGCAGTGCCTGACCTCGAGCCGGGCTTGACCCAAGCCATGCCCGTCAACGCCAGCAATCCCCTGCCCTACTACATGGCGGTGAACCGCACGCTGACGCGCGCGGTCCGAAAGGGCGAGCCGATCACAGCCGACTGCGTGGCTGTGCCTGACTCATCCGTGCTTTGGAGCTTGAGGATCGAGCAGGACCGGTCGTTTTCCCGGTAGCGCGGTGCTGGGCCCAGCGCGCCTTGCGCTTGGCCTTGCGGGCGGAAGCAAGCCTGCTCTTCTTCCAGCCGCGCTTGTGCAGCTTGGCGATCACTTTGCGCCCCTTCACGGCCGAGGCGGTCTTGATATAGCCGGGGCGCACCGGAGCCGCCACCGCCGGCGACACCACGAGACTGGCAAGCGCCTTCGTGGCACCCGTCACCGCGGTCTCGATGGATGCGAAGATGCCGAGGAAGCCCGGGACGGGCGCATACGTGCGGCCGCGCAGGTAGCGCGCCTCACGCTCCGTCGGCGCCTCCAGCACGCGGACGCGCAGCTTGGCAATGCCTTGCTTGCGAAAGCCCAATGCATCCGCCGCCGTGCGCGAAACGTCCAGCAGGCGCTTGCCGTGATAGGGACCAGCATTGTTCACGCGCACGACGGCGGAGCGCCTGGTGCCCGGATTCCAGACCAGCAGCTTGGTGCCGTCCGGATAAACCGGGCTTGCCGCGTTGTCCGCGCGGCCTGCCTGGAAAAGCTCGCCCGAGGATGTCGTGTTGCTGGGATTGAGCCGATCGCGGCGGGCGTCGTCATAGTACGACGCCGTGACATCGGTGGTCTGCCCAACCGCGGCAACGGTTTCGCCGATGGTCTTCACGCGATGGCAGATTTTGTTGAAGCAGTACGTATGACCTGGCGTCTTTGCTTGAACCTCTACCGACGCCAACGAAAGAAGAGAAACCGTGCCAACGGCACACGCAAACGCTCTTGATGCTGAACGAATTTTCAACGTTACGCCCCACGTCTGTTTTTACGAACGCGGGTTGTAACGTCTGACGCGCGGACTTCAGCCCACGGACGCCGATTTGCCGCAGGCCGCGCGTGCGTCACAGCGTCTGTCTGGTGTCGAGTGTGGCCTCAGAGCCGCAGATTCAGGCTTCGATCCCCTTTTCGCGCAGGCGCTGGCGCAGGCGCGCCTCGGCGGCGGCGAGCCTTTCGGCATCCGTCGAGCGCAACACGAGTTGCGTGCCGAACACACGCGCTTCGCGATTGAACGGGTAGCTGCCCATTGGCACATCGGGGAACTCGGCTTGCGTCTGGCCGAAGAGCTCGGCGATCTCGCCTTCAGGTCGCAGCAGCTCGATGGTAACCGACAGCATCTTCTTGCCGGTCTTGAGCCGCGGTGTCACGGCATCGAGCATCACCTGCATGACGCTGGGGATGCCGGCCATGACGATGACGTTGCCGACGCTGAAGCCTGGCGCCACCGAGACCTTGTTCTCGACCAATTCGGCGCCGTCAGGAATGCGCGCCATGCGCAGCCGTGCCGCCGTCACCTCGACGCCGCGGCGGTTGAAGTTGTCGATCAGAAGCTGCTTGACCTGCGGGTGGTGATCGATGCCGACGCCGAAGGCCTTGGCCACGCAGTCTGCCGTGATGTCGTCGTGCGTCGGCCCGATTCCGCCGGTCGTGAAGACATAGGTATAGCGCGCACGCATCTGATTGATGGCCGCGATGATCTCAGGCTCCTCGTCGGGGACGACGCGGACTTCCTTCACCTGGATGCCGATGGCGGTGCAGTGATCGGCGATGTAGCCGATGTTCTTGTCCTTGGTTCGCCCCGACAGGATCTCATCACCAATGACGAGGATGGCCGCTGTGACAATGTCGTCCTTTGCACTCATCTTGCCACGCCGCTCCGTTGCTGTCTGGTGCCGGCCAGTGTAGCGGCTTGCGCGTCTCGCACGCCATCTTTAGCTTGCGACCGCCATGCTATTCGCCACGCCCCTCGTCAGCGGTACGCTCGTGCAGCGCTACAAGCGCTTCCTGGCGGATGTCCGGCTGGACACCGGCGAGGCAATCACGGCGACGTGCCCCAACACCGGTTCGCTGCTCGGCCTCAATACGCCGGGGCTAAAGGTCTGGCTGTCGCTGTCGGACAGCCCGACGCGCAAGTACCAACACACCCTGGAGATGGTCGAGGTCGATCTGGGCAAGGGCCCCAACCTCGTCGGTGTCAACACTGGTCACCCCAACCGGTTGGTGGCTGACGCCATTGCCACGGGCCAAGTCAAGGCGTTGCAGGGCTACGCGGGGCTGCGGCGGGAAGTGAAATACGGGCGCAACAGCCGCATCGATATCCTGCTCGAGGACGCCAAGCGCGGCCTCTGCTACGTCGAGATCAAGAACGTCCACATGATGCGCAAGGCGGGTCGGGCCGAGTTTCCAGACTGCGTCACGGAGCGCGGCGCCAAGCACCTGCGCGAGCTGGCCGACATGGTTCGAGAGGGGCATCGCGCGGTGATGGTCTACCTGGTTCAGCGCAACGATGCCAAGACCTTCGAACTCGCGCCCGACCTCGATCCGGCATACGCGGCGTCCTTCACGGCCGCGACGTCGGCAGGCGTCGAGGCGATAGCCCTGAAGTGCCGGCTGTCGCCGCTGGAGATCGTTGTGGAGAAGGAGCTGCCGATCAAACAAGGTGGCAGAAAACGGTAGCGATCAACGCAGGAGCGCGGGCGGACCGGCGGTGCGCATCGCGGACTTGACCTGCTCTTCGATGGCATCCGCGAGAAGGTCTGCAAGGCATCCGTAGGACAAATCGTTCAGGTGAAAATTGTCCGGCGCGAGAAGCTGATCCGTCGTGTACTGCCCGCTCTTGACCAGATGCTTCATGATGGCAAAGCGGCCGAACAGCGGGATGTTCTGCCCTTCGGCCACGACGCGCATGGCCTTCAAGTAATCGCCGTAGACAGCAACGCGCTCGGAGCGCGGATAGAACTGCATATCGACCAGCACCACGTCGATACCGCCGCTCTTGAGCTCGCGAATACCCGCCACGAGCGTTTCCTGGAAGCTCTCGACACCGACGTCCTGCACGGCATCGTTGACGCCTGTCTGCCAGATCACCAGCGCCGGCTTCTGGAGGAGCACGTCCTCGCGGATGCGCGTGAGCATATCGCGCGCGAGTTGCCCGCCCGTGCCGTAGTTGGTGACGATAAAGTCCTTGCGTGGAAACCGGCGATCCAACTCGGCGTCCAGACGCGCCGGGTAGGAGGCGAGCTGGCTCGAGGCGCCGCTTCCGGCTGTCGAAGACGAACCAAGCGCGATAATGTGAACACCGCTCGTCGCGGTGACGGCATGCGTCAAATTTGGAAGCGGGGCTGCAAAGCGCCCGAGCTCCTTGGGGACCAGACACGTACGCTTCGTCGCCTGGGCAGCAGGTGGCGTATTCGGATTGCCTGCCCCGGATGATGCCGTGCCGGTCTGCGCCCAGGCCGGAGCGAAGCCCACAGCCGAGCCAACCGCAACAATGAAAATCGCGAGCAGCCGCCTCAATGCGGACGCGTCTCGTTTGGCACCGCCGGCGGCTGCGCCACCCTGCTGACGCCCACGGCCAGGCGCCGCTTGCGTTGCATCAACCACCATGCCGTACAACCCAGGAGGCCGATCCCGATCCCGTTGACCGCAATCTGATACTCCAGACCGCGGCCGCCCTCGAGCATAGCCACAAAACTAATAAAGGACAGTACCGTCCCTAGGCAGAATATTACAAGCGAGTTTCTGCCACAGTTAATAAGCATTTGCGAAGGCCACGATTTCATCCACCGTGCGCTGGCGGGCACGTACACGGCAACGA
>CADEFX010000223.1 GCA_902826715.1 uncultured Hyphomicrobiales bacterium
GTCGCCGAGAAATTGAATGCAACGCGGCCGGAACGCATCGGCGCCATCGCGGGTGATCTTGCGGGCGCGGAAGAGATGTTCGCGCTCAAGGAGCTGCTTGGCCGCCGCAATGTCGTCAATATCGATTGCCGGCAGGATGGCGCGAAGCTCGATCCGGCGCTTGGCCGCGGCAGCTATCTTTTCAACACCACGATTGCCGGTATCGAGCAGGCCGATGCCATTCTTCTGATCGGAACCAACCCGCGGCTGGAAGCGCCGGTTCTCAACACGCGCATCCTGAAGCGCTGGCGCCAGGGCGGCCTGGCAGTGAGCGTGATCGGGGAAAAAACGGACCTCGGCTATGCCGCAGACTATCTGGGTGCCGGCCCCCAGACACTGAAGGAGGTGTCCGACGGCAAGCATCCGTTCGCGACGGTGCTGCGTGACGCAAAACGGCCAGTGGTCATAGTCGGGCCTGGCGTTGCCGCGCGCGGGGATGGATTGGCCGTCCTTGCGCTCGCCGCAAAAGTTGCGAGGGCGGCCGGCAAGAACAAGGACACCGACTGGGAGGTGTTCAACGTCCTGCACACCGCAGCGTCGCGGGTCGCCGCGCTCGACATCGGGTTCGTGCCGGGCAAAGGCGGGCTCGATACGGCGGGCATTCTCAAGGCGGCCGGCGCGGGTGAGCTGGACCTCGTCTGGCTTCTCGGCGCCGACGAGATCGACACAAGCAAGCTCGGCAGAACATTCGTCGTTTATCAAGGCAGCCACGGCGATGCCGGCGCCCATCGCGCCGATGTCATCCTGCCGGGCGCCGCCTACACCGAGAAGAGCGCCACCTACGTCAATTTCGAGGGGCGGGCGCAGACGACGGCGAAGGCCGTGTTCCCCCCGGGCGAGGCCAAGGAGGATTGGACCATCCTGCGCGCTATCTCAGGCGCGCTCGGCAGCGCGCTGCCGTATGACACGTTATCCTCGCTGCGGGCGGCCATGTACAAGGTGGCCCCGATGCTGGCGCGGCTCGATGCTCTCGATCGGGCGCCGGGCGGGATCGATGCGCTTATCAAGAAGGGCGGTGCGGCCGGTGGCGAGCCGTTCGCGCCGGCGATGCGCGACTTCTATCTGACCAATCCGATCGCGCGCGCGTCTGCCGTGATGGCCGAGATGAGTGCGCTGAAAAAGAGCTTCGAGCAGGGAGCTACCGGAACGCATGGATAGCGCCTGGTCCTGGCTCGACGTCTGGCAGGGCTACGTCTGGCCGCTGCTCGTCATGGCGTTCTGGAGCGTGCTGCTGCTCACGCTGCTGCTGGTTATCATCGCTTTTCTTCTGCTGCTCGACCGCAAGGTTTGGGCGGCGGTGCAGATGCGCCGAGGCCCCAACATGGTAGGGCCGTTCGGACTGCTGCAGTCGTTTGCCGACCTGCTGAAGTTTGTGCTGAAGGAGCCGGTGATCCCATCCGGCGCTGACAAAGGCGTGTTCCTGCTGGCGCCGCTTGTGACAGCGGTGCTCGCGCTTGCGGCTTGGGCCGTTATCCCGGTATCGGAGAACAGCTGGGGCAAGTGGGTGATGTCCGACCTGAATGTCGGCATCCTGTATCTGTTCGCGATCTCATCGCTCGGCGTCTACGGCGTCATCATGGGCGGTTGGGCGTCGAACTCGAAGTATCCGTTCCTGGGGTCTCTCAGGTCGGCGGCGCAGATGGTGTCGTACGAGGTCTCGATCGGCTTCGTCATTATCACAGTGCTGCTGTGCGTGGGCTCGCTGAACATGACCGACATCGTCAACGCGCAGAAGGCGGGCATCGGCACCAAACTCGGCCTGCCCAACTCCATGCTGGACTGGTACTGGCTGCCGCTGCTGCCGATGTTCGTGGTGTTCTTCATCTCGGCGCTGGCTGAAACCAACAGGCCGCCGTTCGACCTCGTGGAGGCGGAGTCGGAACTCGTTGCCGGCTTCATGGTCGAGTATTCCTCCACGCCGTACCTGCTATTCATGCTCGGCGAGTACGTGGCAATCGTGACCATGTGTGCGCTGACGACGATCCTGTTTCTCGGAGGCTGGTTGCCGCCGTTCGACGTGGCGCCGCTCAACTGGATTCCAGGCGTCTTCTGGTTCATCGCCAAAGTCGTGCTGGTGTTCTTCATGTTCGCCATGGTGAAGGCCATGGTCCCGCGCTACCGCTATGACCAGCTCATGCGGCTCGGCTGGAAGGTGTTCCTGCCGCTGTCGCTGCTCATGGTGGTGCTGGTGGCGGGCATCCTTCAGTACGGCGTGTACGCGCAGTAGGGAATTGCTCATGGCAGCCTTGGGTCCGGCCGTTAGATCTCTCTTCCTCACCGAGTTCATCGGGGCGTTCTTCTTGACGATGCGCTACTTCTTTGCGCCCAAGAAGACGCTGAACTATCCGTTCGAGAAGGGGCCGCTTTCGCCTCGCTTCCGCGGCGAGCATGTGCTGCGCCGCTATCCCAACGGAGAGGAACGGTGCATCGCGTGCAAGCTGTGCGAGGCGATCTGTCCGGCGCAGGCCATCACGATCGAGGCGGGGCCACGCCGCAACGACGGCACGCGGCGGACGACGCGTTACGACATCGACATGGTGAAGTGCATTTATTGCGGGCTGTGCCAGGAAGCTTGCCCCGTGGATGCGATCGTGGAGGGACCGAACTTCGAATTCGCGACCGAGACGCGCGAGGAACTGTACTACGACAAGGAGCGGTTGCTCGCGAACGGCGATCGCTGGGAGCGCGAGATCGCCAAGAACATGGCGCTCGATGCGCCGTATCGCTGAGGGCGGCCGGGGAACGACGCGATGACGCTCACGCCGCTTTTCTTCTATCTGTTCGCGTTCGTGACGGTGGCATCCGGCTTCATGGTCGTCACGGCGCGCAATCCGGTGCATGCAGTGTTGTGGCTGATCCTTGCGTTCTTCAATGCGGCGGGGCTGTTCGTGCTGCTGGGGGCCGAGTTCCTCGCCATGATCCTGGTGGTCGTGTACGTCGGTGCGGTAGCCGTGCTGTTCCTGTTCGTCGTCATGATGCTGGACGTTGACTTCGCGGAGCTACGGGCGGGGTTCATTCGCAATGCGCCGCTGGGGGCCATCGTCGGCATCATCCTGCTGATCGAGCTCATCATGGTGCTGGGCTTCCGGCTTGCCGGGCCACTTTCGACGGCGATTTCGTTGCCGATCCCGGCGGCGGGCTCCAGTGTCACCAATACCGAAGCGATCGGGCGCATCCTTTATACCAAGTACGTCCTTCTGTTTCAGGGCGCCGGCCTGATCCTTCTCGTGGCCATGATCGGCGCGATCGTGCTGACGTTGCGGCACAAGGAGGGTGTGAAGCGCCAATCGATCGCCGCGCAGAGTGCGCGAACGCCGGCCGCCGCGATGCATACGGTGAAGGTCGCATCGGGCACGTCGACCGTTCCGGAGCGCTGAGCGCGATGCCGAAGGTTTTGAGAGACATGCCGCGATGACGATGATCGGATTGAGCCATTATCTGACGGTCGGCGCCGTGCTGTTCACGCTCGGCGTCTTCGGCATTTTCCTCAACCGCAAGAACGTGATCGTCATCCTGATGTCGATCGAGCTGATGCTGCTGGCGGTGAACATCAACCTGGTGGCTTTCTCGCATTTCCTGGGCGATCTCGTCGGTCAGGTGTTCGCGCTATTTGTGCTGACCGTGGCTGCCGGCGAGGCGGCCATCGGGCTCGCCATCGTCGTCGTGTATTTCCGGAACCGCGGCTCGATCGCGGTCGAGGACATCAATATGATGAAGGGCTAGAGCGGGCCGATGATCTATCAAGCCATCGTCTTCCTGCCGATCCTGGGAGCGCTCATCGCCGGATTCTTTGGCCGCTTCATGGGGCCGCGGCCGGCCGAACTCGTGACTTCAGGGCTCCTGCTGATTACGGCGGTGCTGTCCTGGATCGCCTTCTGGCAGGTGGGCATCGGGCACGAGACGACCAAGGTCAACCTGATGCGCTGGGTGACCTCGGGCGACCTCGACGTGTCCTGGTCGATCCGGGTCGACACGCTGACGGCCGTGATGCTGGTCGTGGTGACGACGGTGTCGTCGCTCGTGCACGTCTATTCGATCGGCTACATGCACGAGGATCCGCACCGACCGCGGTTCTTCGCCTATCTCTCGCTCTTCACCTTCGCCATGCTCATGCTGGTGACGGCGGACAACTTCCTGCAGCTTTTCTTCGGCTGGGAGGGTGTGGGTCTCGCGTCCTATCTGCTGATCGGATTCTGGTATCACAAGCCCGAGGCGAACGCGGCGGCCATCAAGGCGTTCATCGTCAATCGCGTCGGCGACTTTGGATTTGCGCTTGGTATCTTCGGCATTTTTGCGCTGTTTCAGACCATCAGCTTCGACGCCGTGTTCGCGGCTGCGCCGGCCATGGCCGGCAAGCCGATGGAGTTCCTGGGCTACCAGGTCGACACCCTGACCTGCCTCTGCCTGCTGCTGTTCGTGGGCGCCATGGGCAAGTCGGCGCAGTTCCTGCTGCACACCTGGCTGCCGGACGCGATGGAAGGTCCGACGCCCGTCTCCGCACTCATTCATGCCGCGACTATGGTGACGGCCGGCGTGTTCATGGTGGCGCGCCTGTCGCCGCTGTTCGAATACGCGCCGTTCGCGCTGCAGGTCGTGACGCTGGTCGGGGCCGTGACGGCCTTCTTCGCCGCCACTGTGGGACTTGTGCAGAACGATATCAAGCGGGTGGTCGCCTATTCGACGTGCTCTCAGCTCGGCTACATGTTCGTGGCTTGCGGCGTTGGCGCCTACGGCGCTGCGATCTTTCATCTGTTCACGCATGCCTTCTTCAAAGCGCTGCTGTTCCTGGGCTCAGGCTCGGTGATCCACGCGATGCACCACGAGCAGGACATGCGCAACATGGGCGGTCTCAAGGACAAGATCGTCCTGACTTACGCCATGATGCTGATCGGCACGTTCGCGCTGACAGGCGTGGGCATTCCGCATCTGGCGGGCTTCGCGGGTTTCCATTCCAAGGACGCGATCATCGAGGCGTCCTACGCGGCGCACACGCCTGGCAATTACGCGTTCTGGCTGCTGGTGATCGCGGCATTCATGACGTCGTTCTACTCCTGGCGGCTGATCCACCTGACCTTCCATGGCCACACGCGTGCGGATCACCACACCTACGATCACGCGCACGAGAGCCCGCCGGTGATGATGGTGCCGCTCTATGTGCTGGCCATTGGCTCCGTGCTGTCCGGCGTGGTGTTCACCTCGCTGTTCGTCGGAGGCGGCTATAAGGAGTTCTGGGCCAAGGCGCTGGTGGAGGGTCCGCACAACCACATCATGCATGCGATGCACGAGGTGCCGGAGTGGGTCTACTGGGCACCGTTTGTCGCCATGGTGGCGGGATTCGGCCTGGCGTGGCTCTACTACATCCGCGCGCCCTGGCTGCCTGACGCGACCGCAAAGGCATTCCGGCCGCTGTACCTGTTCCTGCTCAACAAGTGGTACTTCGACGAGCTTTACGACCGGTTGTTCGTGCGGCCGGCCATGGCCATCGGGCGCACGCTGTGGAAGCGCGGCGACGGTGCCACCATCGACGGCATCATTGACGGTACGGCGGGCGGCGTGACCCAGGTCACGCAGCGCGTGGTGCGGCTGCAGTCCGGCTACGTCTATCACTATGCCTTCGCCATGCTGATCGGGCTGGCGGCGCTGATTACCTGGTTCATGTTCGGCGGCGGAGGCGTGCGATGAGCCTCGCCGGCGGCAACCTGCTTTCCCTCGTCACGTTCCTGCCATGCGTGGCGGCGCTCATCATTGCCTTCCAAAATGCGGAGGCGAAGAACAATGCCCGCTGGATCGCGCTCTGGGGCACGCTCGTCACGTTCCTGGTGTCGCTGCTGATCTGGTGGAATTTCGATCCATCGAATGCGGGCTTCCAGTTCGCCGAGGAACGTGCCTGGCTCGGGCCTATCAAATACAAGATGGGAATCGACGGCATTTCCATGCTGTTCGTCATTCTAACGACGTTCCTGATGCCGATCTGCATTCTGGCGAGCTGGGAATCGATCGAGGAGCGCGTCAAGGAATACATGATTGCGTTCCTGCTGCTGGAGACGCTGATGATCGGCGTCTTCTGCGCGCTCGACATCGTCCTGTTCTATCTGTTCTTCGAGGGCGGCCTCATCCCGATGTTCCTGATCATCGGCGTGTGGGGCGGACCGCGGCGTGTGTATGCGAGCTTCAAGTTCTTCCTGTATACGCTGCTCGGCAGCGTGCTGATGCTGCTCGCCATCATGATGATGTACTGGCACTCGGGCACCACCGATATCCCGACGCTGATGACGACGTCGTTCCCGGCCGGCATGCAATGGTGGCTATGGATCGCGTTCTTCGCGTCGTTCGCGGTCAAGATGCCGATGTGGCCGGTGCATACGTGGCTGCCCGACGCGCACGTGGAGGCGCCGACTGCGGGGTCGGTCATCCTCGCGGCCATTCTGCTGAAGATGGGTGGCTACGGCTTCCTGCGGTTCTCGGTGCCAATGTTTCCGCTGGCGAGCCAGGAACTCGCGCCCTTCGTGTTTGTCCTCTCGGTGGTTGCGATCATTTACACCTCGCTCGTTGCGCTGGCGCAGGAGGACTTGAAGAAGCTGATTGCCTATTCGTCCGTGGCGCACATGGGATACGTAACCATGGGCATCTTCACGTTCACGAACCAGGGCGTGGATGGGGCGATCTTCCAGATGCTGTCGCACGGCATTGTCTCGGCCGCGCTGTTCCTGTGCGTCGGCGTGGTCTACGACCGCATGCATACGCGCCAGATCGATGCCTACGGCGGCCTCGTCACCCGCATGCCCATCTACGCCTTCTGCTTCATGATCTTCACCATGGCCAATGTCGGGCTGCCTGGGACCAGCGGGTTCGTCGGCGAGTTCCTGACGTTGATCGGCGCGTTCAAAGTCAACACGTGGCTGGCGCTGTTCGCGACCAGCGGCGTGATCCTGTCGGCGGCCTATGCGCTGTATCTCTACCGGCGCGTGATGTTCGGCGTACTGGAGAAGCCGAGCCTGAAGGCGATCAGGGACATGGGGCCGCGTGAGATTGCCGTCATGGCGCCGCTCGTCCTGCTGACGATCCTGTTCGGCTTTTATCCCGCGCCAATTCTCGACGTGACGGCCACGTCGGTGAAGAAGCTGGTCGCCAATTATGAGACGGCCGTGAAGACGGCAAAACAGGCCGCTGCGCCGGCGCGCTGAGGCAGGGAACGCACGTGATGCTGGAACTTGGTGGCTTTGCTCCACTCCTGCCCGAGATCATTCTCGCGGTCGCGGCCATGGCCGTGTTGATG
>CADEFX010000224.1 GCA_902826715.1 uncultured Hyphomicrobiales bacterium
CGCTGGCGGTGAAGGCGGCGGCCCCGCGCGCGGAGGTGTTCAGCGTGGAGCCCGAGGGCTTCGACGATCTGGCGCGCTCGCTCAAGAGCGGCAAGCCCGAGCGCAATGCCAAGATGTCCGGATCGATCTGCGATGCGCTGATGGCGCCGTCGCCGGGCGACATCACGTTTGCCGTCGCCAAGCAGAATCTCGCGGGTGGATTTGCGGTCAGCGACGCCGAGGCGCGTGCGGCCATGCGCTTTGCATTCGAGGAATTGAAGGTGGTGGCGGAACCGGGAGGCGCCGTGGCGCTGGCGGCGGTTCTGGGTCAGCGCTTGCCGGTGAAGGGCCGGACGGTTGCAGTCGTGTTGTCAGGCGGCAATGTCGATCCCCGGCTGTTTGCCGAAATTCTCCTGGAGACATGATGTGGGCCTGCCGGCGGCGGCCTATCGCGTGGCCATGGGCCGGGCGAAGAACTCGTCGAGCGGAGACGGATCGGGGACGGCGTATGATCCAAGGTCCGGCGCTTCGCCGCGATCGGCCATCTCCAGTTCGATGGTCTCGAGTGCCGCCATGATGCGGCGGGCGACCGAATCAATGGTTTCGGCGAACTGGAGCGCGCGTTCCGATTCCTGCGCCTGGCGAGCGCTCAGCGCGAAGATGGCGGCTGCCTGCCGGCCGATACGCTCGCACACCTCGCGGTTGACCTCGCGCGCCTGGAGTGACCAAACGAGCGAATGCATTTCCTCCGCGGCGGCAAGCAATCCTGCCGGCGGATGCGTCTCGCTGCTGACGCCGTTGGCGGAGGAGGCTTGCGGCGTGGCGCTAGTGGTGCGCGAGAGCACGACCTGCCGTGCGTGGCGCAGGACCTGCGAGATCGCATCGAGCTCCGTGCGCAAGCGTCCGAGCACGGCGGGGGGATCGCGCAAGGACGTCTTGAGGCGCCCGAGCGCATCTTCGAGCTGCGTGGTTTCGATACGCCGCGAGCGTCGGCTGTGCTCGGCCAGGAACCAGCGCCCGCGTGCCGTTTCGAGCAGAGCCGCCTCGATCGAGCGGTACTCCTGCTCCGCCTGCAGTGGTGTCTCGAGCTCCGCGTCCGCCATCGCGGCTCTCCCCCTGAAAAATCCGCTCATCAGCATTACGCGATTCGATCCGCATCCAAGCGGGAAAAATTGCGAAATGGTTGGATTTATCTGCGCAATCTGCATGTTGGCGGCGCCGTGATGCCTGCAAGCCCGGGCTGGCGTGCAGGATCGGGCTTTGCCTGGAGACTGTCGGCGTTCTATGCGGCGGTATTTCTGGTCGCTGGCACCAAGCTGCCGTTCCTGCCGGTTTGGCTGGAATGGCGCGGGATGACGCTGGGACAGATCAGCGTCGTCACGGCGGCACCGCTGTTCGCCCGCATCGTCTTGACTCCGGCGATTGCGCTGGCTGCGGATCGATGGGGTGATCATCGGGGCGCGCTCATCGTTCTGGCATGGGCGGCGCTGGGCCTCCTCGTCGTGCTGACGCAGGCGCAAGGTTTTCCGGCCATTCTGGTACTGACCCTGCTCGTGGCGGTGGCGTGGACGTCGATCATGCCGCTGGCCGAGACCGTGGCGATGGGCGGCGTGCGGGCGCAAGGCCTCGACTACGGCCGCATGCGACTGTGGGGATCGCTGAGCTTCATCGCGGCGAGTTTTGCCGGCGGGTGGGCGATCGTCGCCGCCGGGCCGGGCGCGGCAGTGTGGCTGATGGCGGCGGGAGCAGCGGGAACGCTCGCTGCGGCTTACCTCTTGCCGGCGTCATTGGCGCCAGAGGTCGCCGCGAAAGCGAAGGTGCCGGTGACCTGGGCTGACATTGTCGCGCTGGCGACGTCCGGCTGGTTCGTCATGTTCTTGATCGCGGTCGGGCTGACGCAGGCGGCGCATGCGGTGTTCTACACGTACGGCACGGTGCACTGGCGGTCGCAGGGCATATCAGCGGGCTGGGCCGGCGTGCTGTGGGCGATCGGCGTGACGGTCGAGATCGGGCTGTTTGCATTCTCGGGCGCGGCGGTGCGCTGGCGCGGTCCGGCGATGCTCATTGCGATGGGCGGCCTGGCGGGCGTCGTGCGCTGGTCGGCGATGGCGTTCGATCCGCCGCTCGCGATACTGATGGTGCTGCAGGCTTTGCATGGCGTGACGTACGGCGCCACGCACATTGGGGCCGTGCACTACATCGCGGCCACCGTGCCGCCGGCGCTGGCTGGCACGGCACAGGCACTGTACGCGAGTGTCACGGCCGGCGTCGCCATGGGACTGGCGACGCTGCTCGCGGGCCAGCTCTATGCGGCTTCGGGCGCATTGGCGTATCTGGCGATGTCGGTGCTGTCGCTCGTGGGGTTTGTTGCAGGGCTTGCGTTGTTGCGCAAGCAGCGTTGAGAGCCGCTGGCCTATCCCCCAGCGTCATGGCCACGCAGGTGGCCATCCACGTGCGCATCGATATCCTGCTGTGGCGACATTTGCTGAGGATGAACGGAGGATGAGGCGAGGCATGACGCGACGGACACTTGTCGCGGATGGCCGCCTATGCGGCCATGACGCTTTTAGAAAAGACTGTGGAGCTGTCGACTGAGGGCGTTTGCTGAGGTCTATCCCCACAAGTCGCGGCTGGGCGGCGTGATGATGCCATCCTTGATGCTCAGCCCCGGCACGCGATCGCGCGCCAGCAGGAGCGGGCCGTCGAGGTCGACCCAGTCGGCCTGCTGCGCGACGATGAGGGCCGGAGCCATGGCGAGTGACGTCGCAACCATGCAGCCGACTATGACCTTCATGCCGGAACGGCGCGCGGCATCGGCCATGTCGAGCGCCTCAGTGAGGCCGCCGGCCTTGTCGAGCTTGATGTTGACGGCATCGTAGCGATCTCGCAGTGCGGCGATATGAGCGCTGGTGTGTGCGGACTCATCGGCACAGATCGGCACGGGATGGGGAAGCGAGGCGAGTGCCGCGTCCTGGCCGGCGGGCAGAGGCTGCTCGATCAGCTCGACATTGGCCTCATGCGCGGCGCGCATCAAAAAAGCAAGGTCGCCGGGCGACCAGGCCTCGTTGGCATCGATGACGAGGCGCGCGTCGGGACGGGCGGTACGCACGGCGGCGAGGCGCGCCGCGTCGTCAGGTCCACCACCGAGCTTCAGCTTGAGCAAGGGCAGGTGGCGCGCGTCGCGGGCCTTCGCCGCCATCTCGGCGGGCTCGGCGAGGCTCAGCGTGTAGCAGGTCAGGACAGGAGCGAGGGACGGCTGGCCGGCAAGGCTCGCGGCGGTTCGGCCGGAAGCCTTGGCCTCGAAATCCCAGAGCGCGCAGTCGAGCGCATTGCGTGCGGCGCCGGCCGGCATGGAGCGGCGCAGGTGCTGACGGTTGGTGGCGGGGCCGCCGCTTCGCAGGGTCTCGAGCACGCTATCAACGGTCTCACCGTAGCGCGCGTAGGGCACGCATTCGCCACGCCCCGAGGCGCGGCCATCGGTGACAGTCGCGACGACGACGTGTGCCTGGCGCTTACTGCCGCGCGATATGGCGAAGGTACCCGCGATGGGCCAAGACTCGACGGAACAGTGCAGCTGAAGGGACACGGCAAGCTCCTGAATGCCCGTGCCGCCTAAGCTAACGCAAAGCTCTTAAAGGGATCGAGCGTCCAAGCTACGCCAGGCGGCCGCTGGCATGGGCGAGGAACAGGTACACCCGGCCGGAGTCGGAGGTGACGTAGCCCTGAGCGGAGGTGCCGGTGTCGTCACGGGTATCGGCCTCGCGCAGCAGGTTCTCGAAATCGAGCATGTAGCGCTCGACGGTCTGGCGGAAATCGGCTTCCACCCGATAGCGCTGCTGCACGGAATCGAACGCGGCGCGGCCATCGCTCGTGTAGATGGAGCGCACCATGATGCCGCGCTGGCCAGCGCGGAAGCGTGACCAGATCGCGGAAGCGGTGGTGGAGTCCAAGGCGCGCGCGATCACCTGCACGTTGAGCGCGGGACCCGCAGACGCACCCTCCTCCTCCTCGGAAGCGCGCGCCAGCAGGTCTCCCAGCGACCAGCCTTCGCGCTCCTTCTGCTCGGCGGCGGCAGCCTTCGCGGCCGACTCCTGGTTGACGCGGGCCCGATTGGTGAGCTCCTGAGCGTAGTTCTGCGTGACGGACGTCAGCGCACGCTGGGTCGTTGGACTGGCGTTGCCGGCCGGCAGCGGGGCCGAGATATCGCGTCCGTCGGCCTCTCGCGCGGAAAGTGAGGACAATTGCTCCAGCGCCTTGAGCTGTTCCTGCAACGACTTGCGCATGGATTCTGCACTCGCGCGCGTGGCATCGGGCAGACGCTCGAGCTGCTCGCGCAAACGCGCCTGCTCCTCTTCGAGGTCCGTCAGGGCGTGCCGCGCTTTCTGGCGCATCTCCTCCGACGTCGTTGAGAAGCGCGATGACAGCGTGCCGATCTGCTCGGACACCTCGCGGGAGACATTGGAGAACTTGGCGCGCAACTCCTCCATGACCTGCTCGGAGTTGGTGTTGGCCTGGGTCTTCAGGCGCTCGAGCTCGGACAAGGTGAGGCGCGAACGTTCCTCGACGCCGCGATAGACGTCCTCGCTGACGGCGCGCACACGCTCCTCTGCCTCGGTAACGGTGCCCTTGAGGTTCTCCGAGTAGCCGACCATGACGCGGCCGACATCGTCCGCGCGTCCCGTGAGCTGCTCGAGCGTGCGGGACAAATCCGCCTGCCGGTTCTGCAAGGTCTTGTCGATGCGGAAGTTGGCGGTCTCGAGTGCATTGGCCGCCTTCATGATCATCTGGCCCTGATGCTCGAACCGGCCGGTGACGTTCGTTACCTGGCCCAGCAGGTTCTCTGAGACGTTGCGCAGCAGGTCGGTCTGGCTGGCAATGCCGTCGATGGCCTTGATGGACTGGTGCGTGACGTTCTCGCTGGCGCGGCGCACGGCATTGACGCCGTGCATGATCTGCTCGTCCATCTGTCCGGCCTGACGGCCTAGAACATCGCTGATTTCCTTGGCGTGCGATTCAAGCGCCTGGGTGAGCGCCTGCGTCTTGTCGGCGACGGAGCCGTCTATGGCGATGGTGGAGCGCAGGATGGAATCGTCGAACAGCCGCAGGCGCTCGGAGAACGCGTCATCGAGCACGCGGGTGCGCTCGACGAGCTGCGTGTCGAGGGCCTGCTGGCGGCTTTCCATGGCGGCATCGAGCGCGCGCACATATTCCTCGAAGACGGTCTGCAGCTCCTCCGTGCGGCTGCCGAGCGCGGCGCCAAGCGTATTGGCGAAACCGTGGAACAAGGTTTCGATCTTCTCCGTCTGCGCATCGAGTGTGCCGGAGACGTTGTTGGTGACGTGGGCGAGCGAGCTTTCGAGCTGGACGAGGTTCTGACTGGTGCCGTCGATGAACGAAGTCAGCTTGTGCTGTTGCTCGCTGAGCTTGTCGACCAGGGCGGGGACCTCGCGGCCGATTTCCTTCAGTGCCTGGTTGACCTTCTCACTGGTGTTGAGGAGCGACTCGCGCTCGCCCGACATCTGGGAGAGGAGACTGCGGATGCGATGCTCGTTCTCGGTGTAGGAGGCCTCCAGCGTCGACACCTCCTTGTGCACGAGGGCCTCGAGCTCGCCGGCGCGCCCCAATGCGCGGGAGACGGCCTCGTTCATGAAGGAGACCTGGCGGCGCACGGCCTGGCCCACGGATGCGATCTGCTGCTCGGCCATGCGGTCGGGCTCGGCCAGGCGGATGGCGACCTCGGTCATGGCCGACGACATCAGGCGCAGCTCCTGCGCACGCCGGATGAGCAAGGCCAGGAACCAGAACAGGGCAATGGGCAGGATGAGCGTGGCCGCGAGCGTAATTGCTGTCGGGCGCGACAGCATTTCCATGAGCGTGGGTGCGCGCTGGATCTCGGGCACCAGCATGGCGGCGCCGAGAAGGAGGGTGACGAAGGCCCAGGCGCAGCTGGCGATGGCGGCGATCGTCAGCGGACGCCGCGACGGCTTCTGCTGCAGGGCGAAGATCAGCCCGCCGATGGAGGGAACGTCGTCGTTGGCTGCAACGCTTGCTTGCGGACCGGCCGGCTTGCGGCGTGCGCTGCGACGCGTCTCGCTGGCCCGGCGGACAGCGTCTTCCTCCTCGAACTCCGGCGCCGCGGCGCGGGCCGGTGATGATGCAGTGCCGGTGACGGGCCGCGAGGCAGCCTTGCTCAGGACGGGCGTGGCGGTGGATGTCTTGAGAGCGGGCGTGCCTTTGCCCACCCCTCCGGGCAGCGGCGGCGGTGGCGATGTGGTCTTGGGTTGGGCTTCAGACTGCGCCGAGTGCTTCTCAGGCAGGCCGAGCGCATCCCGGCCGAGCGCATCACGCGACGCGTCCGCGCGCTCCGCATCCCCCGGCTTGCTGGTCTCCTGCGCCATTCGGCTGTCCGCGCGCACAACGCGCCATACGCGCGCTGTTCCCCTTTTGGTTACTTAGACCATTTTCAAGGCGCGGCACAGATGCGAGCAGCAAAAACTCGCATGACATCCCCATATTTCGGCCACCCATCGACCGCCCCTCGTTGCGCGTGTAAGTGCCTATTGGGGCGAAAGAAAGATCGGTGCGGTAGAGGTCAGGTTAACACGTCGTTGCGACGTTGCCTGCAATTTGCAGTGGTACCTTTACCAGGATTTCGCGGGCTTTTGGCACAATGGGATGAAGCAATGGTCCGGGGCGAGGGTTGGGCACGATGGAAGCGATGGCAGTGGCGGCACGCGAGGCGCCGGAACGCAATGGCGGTCATGGCGGGGACGCGCCTATCGATCACGCGTATCTGGCCCGCTTTACCCTCGGCAACACGAGCCTCGAGCATGAGGTGCTGGAGCTGTTCGCGGATCACGCGCCGACCTATCTGCTGCGCCTGATGGCGGCCACGACCTAGCGCGCGGTCAATTTCCTTCTCCGACGACGACGAAGGGCGCCCAATAAGCAGGATGCGCCAGGACGGTGTTTCCGGAATCGGCGAGTGCCGTCATGGCTCGGCGCATGGCCTCGGCGCGGCCGAGCGATCTGTCCACCGCTGTCGCCGACAGGGCGTGCACCATGAGCGCGACCGCCGCGTCCTCGCGCACGGACCAGTGTGAGACGAGCATTGTCCGTGCGCCCGCGTAGAAGAAGGCGCGCGCGAGGCCCGACAGGGCTTCCGCTTCCTTGGCATTGCTCGCGGCCGTGTTGCAGGCGGACAGGATGACCCAATCGGCGTCGAGTTTCAGGGCTGCGACTTCCGCGGCCGAGAGATAGCCATCGTTCTCCTCGGAGGCGGCGT
>CADEFX010000225.1 GCA_902826715.1 uncultured Hyphomicrobiales bacterium
GCCTGGGCGTGGTGGAACTGACTGTTGCCTTGCATTGGGTGTTCGACACGCCGCGCGACCGCATCCTCTGGGACGTCGGCCATCAGGCCTACCCGCACAAGATCCTCACCGGGCGGCGCAACCGTATCCGCACGCTGCGCCAGGGTGGAGGCCTGTCCGGCTTCACGCGTCGCGCCGAGAGCGAGTACGACCCGTTCGGTGCCGCGCATTCCTCGACCTCGATTTCCGCCGGTCTCGGCATGGCCGTCGCGCGCGATCTCGCCGGGGGCGACAACAACGTCGTCTGCGTTATCGGCGACGGCGCCATGAGCGCCGGCATGGCCTACGAGGCCATGAACAATGCCGGCGCGCGCAGCGAGCGCCTGATCGTCATTCTCAACGACAACGACATGTCGATCGCACCACCCGTGGGCGCTCTGTCGAGCTACCTGGCGCGCATCTCCTCCAGCGGCACCTACCTGCACCTGCGCGATATCCTCAAACAGCTCGCCAAGAACCTGCCCAAGACGTGGGAGCGCCGCGCCGCGCGCGCCGAGGAGATGACGCGCACCTACTGGACTGGCGGCACGCTGTTCGAGGAGTTGGGTTTCTACTACGTCGGCCCGATTGACGGTCACGACCTACAAACGCTGCTGCCGGTGCTTCGCAACGTGCGCGACGCGCGCCAGGGTCCCATCCTCGTTCATATCGTGACCAAGAAGGGCAAAGGCTATCCGCCCGCCGAAGCCGCCGCCGACAAATACCACGGCGTCAACAAGTTCAACGTCATCACTGGCGCCCAGGTGAAGGTCAAGCCGAACGCGCCGGGCTACACCAAGGTCTTCGCCGACAGCCTGATCAAGGAAGCCAGGAAGGATCCCAAGATCGTTGCCATTACTGCGGCCATGCCGTCCGGCACCGGGCTCGACTTGTTCGGCAAGGAGTTTCCGGAACGCACATTCGATGTCGGCATTGCCGAGCAGCACGGGGTGACGTTTGCCGCGGGGCTGGCGACCCAGGGCTACAAGCCGTTCGCTGCCATCTACTCGACGTTTCTGCAGCGCGCCTACGATCAGGTCGTGCACGACGTGGCGATCCAGAGGCTTCCCGTGCGGTTTGCCCTCGATCGCGCGGGGCTCGTTGGCGCCGACGGTCCCACGCATGCGGGCTCCTTCGACATCGCCTATCTCGGCTGCCTCCCGGATTTCGTGCTGATGGCAGCAGCCGACGAGGCTGAGCTTGTGCACATGGTGGCCACGGCCGTTGCGATCGACGACCGGCCGAGCGCCTTTCGCTATCCACGCGGCGAAGGGGTGGGCGTGGAGATGCCGGAGGAAGGCATTCCGCTTGAGATCGGCAAGGGCCGCATCGTCCGCGAAGGCAGCGCTGTCGCCATCCTTTCCTACGGGACGCGGCTGGCGGAATGCCTCAGGGCGGCAGATCAACTCGCGGCATTCGGACTTTCCACGACGGTAGCCGACGCGCGTTTCGCCAAGCCGCTCGACAAGGACCTCATCGCCCGCCTTGCGCGCAACCATGAGCTGCTGCTGACGGTCGAGGAGGGATCGGTTGGAGGCTTCGGCAGCTTCGTGCTGCAGCATCTGGCCCAATCCGGCATGCTCGACCGTGGCCTCAAAGTGCGCCCATTGGTGCTGCCCGACACCTTCATCGATCACGATAAGCCCGAGAAGATGTACGACCGGGCCGGCCTCAATGCCGCCGGTATCGTTGCCTCGGTTCTGTCCGCGCTCGGCCGTACGGTGTCTGCGAACGAAATGGCCTGAACGCGTCAACGCGACCGGAGCCATGGCGTTCGTCCCGCTGCCGGCGATTCACCACGATACCGGTTCTTGCCCTGAACTAATCCCCGGGTCCCCGGGCTCCCGCAAAATCGGCCGCACATCGATACGTGCCGAGGAGCCCCGATGGACACGACGCCCAACCTGGACCTTCCCTATATTGCCGCCGCGCAGGCGCAGAAGCACGTCACGCACAACGAGGCCATCCGCGCGCTCGATGCCGTCGTGCAGCTTTCGGTGCTGGATCGCATGCTGACGAGCCCGCCCGGCTCTCCGGCCGATGGCGGTCGTTACATCATAGCGGCCGGCGCTACCGGCGCGTGGTCTGGTCACGATCTCGAAATTGCTGCCTGGCAGGATAGCGCGTGGTCCTTTTACGCGCCGGCTGCGGGATGGCTCGCGTGGGTCGGGGACGAGGGGGCGCTGCTGGCGTTCGACGGCGCGGATTGGATCAGCGCATCCGCCTCGGCTGCCCTGCAAGGCGTGCCCATGGTCGGCGTCAACGCGACGGCCGATACGACCAATCGCCTGGCGGTCGCGTCCGATGCGTCGCTTTTCAATCACGCCGGCTCGGGCCATCAGCACAAGATCAACAAGAATGGCGCGGGCGATACCGCGAGCCTCCTGCTGCAGACCGGGCTTTCGGGGCGAGCCGAGATCGGTCTGACCGGCAATGACGATCTGACTGTCAAGGTCAGCGCCGACGGCTCGAGCTGGTCGGAGGCCATCATCATCGATCGCAGCACCGGTCGCGTCGGCATCGGCACGCCGGCGCCCGATTTTCCGGTCGAGGTGCGTGGGGCACAGGCAACGGCGGCAGTGACCCGCGCCGCTGCGGATGCCACCGGCGCGCACCTGGTACTGCGCAAAGCGCGCGGCACCCCGACGAGCCCGGCTGCGGTGCAGGCTGACGACGTTCTCGGCAACGTGGCGATCCGCGGCCACGACGGCTCGCAATACACGGCCTCCTCGCGGACCTCTATGCGCGGTTATGCCGGCGAGAATTGGAGCGGGAGCGCGCAGGGCGCTTATCTCGCGTTCTGGACCACGCCGCTGCTATCGACCACAGAGCGCCAAGCCGGGCGCATCACGCCCGACGGTACGCTGCTGATCAACAAGAACATGGCGACACTGCTGCCGCCGGCCGGAGTGGCCGGCACGATCCTGCATCTCGCCGGTGACGATGGTCAGCAGGCGCGCGTGCTCATGGACGGCTTCGGCAACGGCAGCGTCGGTGTGCCGGCCCTGATCGGCCGGCGGGCGCGCGGGACGATGGCCTCGCCAACGGCGGTGCAGGCCAACGACAACCTGGCCGTCTATAGCGGCTTCGGCTATGGCGCCACCGGCTACTCAGCGTCCTCGCGCGGGCAGTTCAGCGTGGTGGCGGCCGAGACCTGGACCGATACCGCGCAAGGCACCTACGCGCGCGTTCAGGTCACGCCCAACGGAGGCACGACCTCCGGGGAGGTGACGCGCTGGCTCGACAACGGCAACGTGCGCATCGGCTCGGACGGGGCCGCCGCCTGCAAGCTCGATGTCGACGGTCCCGTGCGCGTGAAGAGCTATACCGTGGCGGGCGTCCCCGCCGCCAGTGCGGGCGCCGGCCAGATCGTCTACGTCAGCAATGAGACCGGCGGCGCCGTGCTGGCGTTCTCGGACGGCACCAACTGGCGCCGTGTCACCGACCGGGCGATTATCGCTTAATCGCACGCCACGCCAATCTCGGCGGCCGTCGGGGCACAGACCGCGCGGATGGCGTCCAGATCCCGCGCGTCGAGCACGGAACGGCGATCACGTGGACGCGGCGCCTGCCAGCCATCTTTCAGCGTGCCGGCGGGAAGGCCATCGAGCAGCCTGGCAAGCAGCGCCTGAGGATCAGCCACCAGATCCTCGTAGCGGACGAGGATGTGGCCATGACGCCGGTCCTCGAGAATGCGCTCGGCCAGATAGCGCCACAGCTTTGCTCGCCGGACAGCCAGATCCTGCGTCGCTTCGATCTCGCTCAACGCTTCGCACCACCGCGGCGAAAGGTTGGGATCGTCGGGACCGCCGACGGGCCTGATAGTAAGATCGGCCTGCCGCAGATGCGCGAAGCTCGCCTTCCAGGAGGCGATCGTATCCACCGGATTGCGGACGCAGATTGCAAACCGTGCGCGCGGCATCACCTGCCGCAGCCGCGCGAGGCTGCTCAGGAACGCGAACGTATTCTTGGCGGCAATGACAAAGTCATGTGTCTCGACCGACGGTCGATATGTGTCGAAACGATCTTCCTGGGCTGTATCGGCGATGACACGGCCGTCCTTTACTTTGTTGCGTACGGGCTTGCCATCCAGGATGTCGCTACGGGTACGGCGCAGATATTGGGGCAGCGACCAGGGCGTGAGCGTGCCTTTAAGAGCCGTTACCAGCTCGGGCGTCTCGTTAAGGCCGACGGCATTGGAATGCGCGTCGATCAGGCTGCACAAGTAACTCGTCCCGCTTCGCGATATGCCGGAGATCAAGAGGGTCCGATCCTGCTGCGGCAACCGGCTTGCCGCGTGCCGGCGAGGATTGGGTTTCGCCAGCTCGTTCCATCCAGCATGGTGCTGCATGAGATCACCGAGGAACGCATGCTCTTCGATGAGCGACCCCGTCAGCCGGCGCAGCGCCGGCTCTTGGGCAATAATCTGCGGCCAGTGATAGTGCGCGAATGCAACGTCCGGCGTCTCTTCCAGCGGCAATAGGTGGGTTGGATGGTTCTGCCGCAGTTCGAGCGGCGCCGGACTCGTCTCCAGCAGGTCGAGCGCAACGGCAAGTCCGAGCTGATCACTCCAGAGCCGCCGCTCAGGTACACGGTGGTCCAGACGGATGATGCGGCTGGTTTGCGTCCATATCTCCCGCAACACGTTCGCGAACGCGACGTCGAGCACCATGACGCCGCTGTTGTAGAAGGGTGGCGAAGGTGCTGCCTCGCAAGACAATGTGATGCGCCGGTCCGGCATTGGTCTTTGCACCGCCGCGTAGGCAGCCGCCCATCCGCGCTCTCCATCGGTCGGAAAAGCCGGTAGATCGGCGACTTTTAAGGCAATGGGTCCGCCGACGGAGAGAGAAAAGTCGCAACGTGCGAGGCACAGTATGTCGCTGTCCAGGAAAACGAGGTCTTTCGCGGATGTCTCCACGCCGAGGCATGCGATCTTGTTGGCGTGGGAAAACGCCGCTTCGATCGGATTATGTATCGGAACGCATCGGACCTGCAGCCGTGCCAGGAGCGCGACGGTCCCCTGAGCCATCGTGCCCCAGATATCACTGGGATGTGGCACAGCGGCAATCAGCTCGACGTCATGGCCATACTGCCGGCGCAGGGAAGCCGCGAGCAGGGCGGCCTTCAATTCCCACTCGCCGGCCTGACAAATGAAAACGAATGCGTTGTGCCTTGGCGGCGAGGCGCCAAACGACTGCGCCGAAGCCGCTCCGATAGATCGCTCCGCCATGCCGTATCACTGCGTACGCGACGGATCCCGGGCCGAAAATGGATGATCCGTCCAACCCAAGGCCAAGCATATGCGGGGGTTGAATGCCGGTAGAAGACCCGTAGCGCCTCGTCACTTTGGGCTGTGCATGAGTCGACGGGCTGCTCCGCCTTCCGGCGTCATGAGGATCAGCCGCCGCCCTCGCCCAGACGGCTGCGAAAGAGCGTGGACCAGCTGCCCATCAGTCCGTTCGGTGCGTCCGGCCGCACCGGCCGCACGCTCTGCACCGCCGGTGTGATCTCAGCCTCGTTGCCCCTCGCCGCGACAACGTTGGTGCCGGCATTATTTGCGGCCGGTTCGGACTTGGCCCCCACGGCTCCGGCATTGGGCTTCGCCAGGCGGTCCCTCCGCTCAGGCACGACGGCAGAGATCGGGATGATCTCCTGCCTTGCGCCTTGTGCCGCCGCTCCTTGTAGCGGAGCCTCGATCCGAGGCGTCATGCCATCCGTCACGGCGAACAGCGTTTGGTTGGTGCCAGGTCCACGGCCGCGCGCAAGGCGTTGGACGGTCTCACGCATCGACGCAAGCGCCTTGTCGTCCGGCTTGTACGGCTTCTTGGCGCGCATATGCACGACCTTGTATCCGCGCGCCTTGAGCTCCGACAGGATGGTCGGCAGCGCCCGCGCCGTGACGTGCTTGATATCATGGAAAAGGATGATGCCGCCCTTGTCGGCCTCCACGCGTTCAAGCGTTTTTGCGATCAGCCTGTTTACGTCGCCGATGTAGGAGTCGTTGGAGACCACATCGACCGTGAACGCCGCGATCCCGCGCTCCTGCAGATAGCTCATCAGAGCCGGAGAGTCGCTGAGGCCCGGAAAGCGAAAGAAGGGGGCAATGGGTTGCTCGGCGGCCAGCGCTACTGCGGCAAAACCACTATCGATCTGTTCGCGGGCCGCCGCCGGTGAGAGGCGCGGCAGGTTCATGGGGTGCGACCACGTGTGGGTACCCATGGTGTGGCCGCGGGCGATCACGTCCTTGACCATCGCCGGATAGACAACGGCCATCCGCCCCACGGAGAAGAAGGTCGCCTTGGTGCAGAAGCGATCGAGTGTATCGAGGATCGACTTGGTAATTCCGGGTATGGGACCGTCGTCGAAGGTCAGCACCACCTCCTTGGGTCCAAGGAAGCGCTGTTCGCGTGTCTGGGTGGTCAGGCCTCCGAAGATGGGGCCATGTGAGGCATCGATCTCGACGATCCGTGCCACGCCAAGTCCGCCAGCCTTATCCGTGCAGGCACCTGCGGGCGTAATACCGAGCGTTAACGTCACGGCAACAGCCGCGGCGAGCGCGGCCTTGATCAAGCGCATTTTCTTCGAACCCCGTTCCCGTGCAGTCCAAGTCTCGACGCGGCTGCCCGCTCGAAAACTCCAGCCGGTAATGGGTTCGTTCGCGGCCGATCGGCAAGCCTCATTGCGTCCGCCGACACCGAAATCGCCGCTCATGTGGCCAGGGGGCCGCAATACCTGGGACATGCAACTCGGCTACTGGCTGCTGAACACGCGCGTGCGCCAATCGCTGGCCGCAGGGAAGCGTCGCGGTGCCGCTTGGACGGCCGCAGCCGTATCGCCCTGAATGCCGGCGCCGGCGGGCGGCTGGACGGCGATCTCCCACTGCGGCGCCACGACGCCCCGTTGCCCGATCGGCACGGAGGCCAGCTTGCGGCCCGCATGGTCGTGATCTATGCGCCTGTCGAATTCGGCTACGGTCACCTGTCCCTGGGAGGGCCGCATATGCACGACTTGAAAGCCGCCGCGCTTCAGTTCGTCGAGCATCAGCTTCATGGCGCCCGCGGTCGATGGCTGGATATCGTGAAAGAGCAAGATGCCCTTCTTCTTCGCCTGGAGCTGCTGCATCACGTTGCGCACGACGAGCGTGGGACTTCGGGTCTTGTAGTCGTAGGAATCGACGTCAATGGAGAACATGCCGGTGTTGCGCGATTTGAGATAGGCCTGCATGCCGCGCGGCGCGCTGAG
>CADEFX010000226.1 GCA_902826715.1 uncultured Hyphomicrobiales bacterium
GCACATCAGGCCTGGCAAAATGAGAAAAATTCACGCCATTCGGCAAATGGGCCATCGCGCAGCAGCTTCAATCTCACGCTGTCGATGCGGTCGCCGTGTCGAACACGACGCTGGCCCGGACTGGTCTCGGCATGAAGACCGAAACGGGGGGGCTTTCCGGGAGACCGCTGTTCCGCCGCTCGACTGTGATGCTGGCGCGCATCTACGTACTGACCGCCGGCCGCATTCCGCTGATCGGCATTGGCGGCATCGATTCAGGCGAAACCGCCTTGCAAAAAATGGAGGCCGGCGCCAGCTTGATTCAGCTTTACACGGGGCTGATCTATGAAGGCCCGGGGCTAATTCGCCGCATCAAGGATCATTTGGCGCGCCATGCGCACAGCACCGGCCTGCAACGGATTACAGATGTGACAGGACAACGCGCAGAGCAGTGGGCGGCCTTGCCGCTCGAAGGCTAAAGCGTTGAATCCCAGGATGGCCTATCTCTGATCTCGATCGCGGGCTGCGGAAAACAACCGTGTTAGCAGCCAGATCGGTACAACGACCACAGCCCCCAGGATGAGATAGCCGAAGGCGTTCTGGAATAACCCAAATCCCATGTCATAGATGCGGCGAATGAGCAGTCCCAACCGTTCGATGATGTTGGCGGGATGAATATCGAGCGCCGAGAGCACGATACCGACAACGATAGACAGCACGGCGAGCCGGATGATAACGCCTAAAGGGTTGCCGCCGAAGAGCCGCTCCCGGTCCATGCTGAAACTCCTCGACTTCTAGCTAAGCGCTACCGGCCAACCTGCGATGACGACGAGTTCCGATTAGCACAATGAAGACCCGGCGCGAAACGTCGAATGCGCCCCTGCGCGCGACCGGTGCTTCTGCGCGCCGCCGCGTGGCGGTGGGTGAAGAGCCGGCTGCAGCGCCTCCACAGGAAACCGTCGACGTTCCTCAACGCTTCCGCGAATGGTTTACGCGTCGCGGCTGGGAGCCACGTTCGCACCAGTTGGCACTCCTGGCGCGCGCCGGGGCCGGGCGTTCCACACTGCTGATTGCGCCAACAGGCGCCGGCAAGACGCTGGCGGGCTTCCTGCCGAGCCTCGTTTCCCTCGACGCACTGGGACGCGGCACCCGCGGGGCCGGCCTGCATACGCTTTATATCTCACCCCTCAAAGCCCTCGCCGTGGACGTCGCCCGCAACCTCCTTGCGCCGATTGAAGAGATGGGGCTGTCCATCAAGGTCGAAACGCGCACGGGTGACACGTCGCTGTCGAGGCGTAATCGGCAACGCATGCGACCGCCAAATATTCTTCTCACGACGCCGGAACAGCTGACGCTCCTGCTCAGCCACGATACGGCCGGATATCTGTTCGGCAACCTGAAGTGCGTCGTACTCGATGAGCTGCATGCAATAGCACCGTCGAAGCGTGGCGACCTTCTTGCGCTCGATCTTGCGCGCTTGCGACGTCTTGCGCCGGGCCATATCACATTCGGCCTGTCGGCGACGGTCGCCCGGCCCACGGAACTGCGGGCGTGGATCGTTCCGCAGAAAGATCCCAGCTGCGTCATCGCGCTGGCAGACGTCGTGCAAGCAAGTGGCGGTCCCGCGCCGGAGATCGAAATTCTCGAGACCGAAGCGGACTTGCCCTGGGCAAGCCACACGACCCGATACGCAACGAATGAAATTTACGCGGCCGTCAAATCTCACCGCCTTTCCCTGTTGTTCGTCAACACCCGCATGCAAGCCGAACTGCTGTTTCAGGAGCTTTGGCGCGTCAATGAAGATAATCTGCCGATCGCGCTGCATCACGGATCCCTGGCTGCCGCGCAGCGGCGCAAGGTCGAATCCGCTATGGCGGCCGGCAAACTGAAGGCTGTCGTTGCGACATCGACACTCGACCTCGGAATCGACTGGGGCGATATCGACCTCGTCATTCATGTCGGCGCGCCCAAGGGCGCGAGCCGCCTCCTCCAGCGCATCGGGCGAGCCAATCACCGCCTGGACGAACCGTCCAAAGCCATTCTCGTGCCGAGCAATCGTTTTGAGGTTCTGGAATGTCGGGCCGCTCTTGAAGCGGCGCAGGTCAATGCTCAGGACGCCATTACGAACCGGCGCGGCACACTCGATGTCCTGGCGCAGCATGTGTTCGGCACGGCATGTGCCGGCCCGTTCGACCCAGCCGATCTTTTTGCCGACGTGCGCTCATGCACGTCCTACGGACACCTTTCGCAGGCTGACTTCGATCGTGTCATCGACTTCGTGAGCACGGGAGGATACGCGCTTCGCAGCTATGAGCGTTTCGCCCGGCTCAGACCGACGGAAGATGGAAAACTGCGGCTGGCGCATCCGCGACTCATCCATCGCTACCGGCTCAACGCGGGTACCATAGTGGAGAGCCCGCTGCTCAGAGTGCGGCTGGTCGGGCGCGGAAGGCAGCCTCGCCCTGGCGTCGCCCGCACCCTGTCAGGCGGCCGCGTGCTGGGAGAGATCGACGAGTATTTCGCCAGCGAGATGACGCCCGGAGACACCTTCGTCTTTGGTGGAGAGGTATTGCGTCTGGAGGGCGTCCGCGAGCTTGACGCATACGTGTCGCGGGCGGCGGCGAGCGATCCGAAAATTCCGAGCTATCCGGGCGGCAAATTTCCGATGTCGACGCATCTCGCTGCACGGGTGCGTGCCATGCTGGCCGACAGCCAGAGCTGGAGCCATTTGCCGGGCCCGGTTGCCGAGTGGCTCATGCTGCAGCAGAACCGCTCCATCGTTCCAGCCGCCGACGAAGTGCTGATCGAAACATTTTCCAACGGCAACCGGCACTTTCTTGTGACCTACCCATTCGAGGGGAGGCTGGCGCATCAGACGCTAGGCATGCTCCTGACCAAACGGCTCGACCGGGCCAAAGCCGCGCCGACGGGCTTTGTCGCCACCGATTATTCACTGGCGGTTTGGGGCCTGTGCGATCTGTCCGAGATGATCCGGGAGAAGCGGATTGATCTTCAGAACCTTTTCTCCGAAGACATGCTGGGCGACGATCTGGAGGAATGGCTCGGCAAGTCCAGCCTTATGCGACGCACCTTTCGCATGTGCGCCACCATTGCGGGCCTGATCGAGCGCCGCAGCCCCGGCCGCGAAAAATCCGGCCGGCAGATGACGGTCTCATCCGATCTCATTTATCGGGTCCTATGCCAGCACGACCCGCACCACCTGCTGCTTCAAGCCGCCTATGAGGATGCAGCGACGGGGCTGCTCGACGTGGCGCGGTTGCAGGACTTCCTGCGGCGCATTAAAGGTCGAATCAGGCATATTGCGCTTGATCGCGTATCGCCTCTTGCCGTTCCTGTCCTCCTCGACATCGGCAGGGAGTCGGTTCATGGCAGCGCCCGCGAGGCCATTCTACGCGAGGCTGCAGATGACATGATCCGCGAAGCCACGGGAGATTGACATTCGATGCTTCAGTTCAAGCCCGAGCGCACGCACATTACCGACTACGCAACGCATCATCTATCGCTATGCGGCAAGGCGCTGGTGGCGGATGCCAGCGGCGCCCTCTATTGGCCGGCAGAGCGCACGCTGATCGTGGCCGACCTGCATCTGGAGAAGGGCTCGTCGTTTGCGGAGCGCGGCATTATGCTGCCACCGTACGATACACGCCAGACGCTGCAACGGCTCGCCGAGGCTATTGACCGCTTCGATCCGCGGTGCGTTATTGCCCTCGGCGATAGCCTGCACGACAAGAACGCAGCCGAACGCATCGATGCGACAAACCTGGAGATGCTGTCGATCCTGCAAGAGGATCGGCAGTGGGTTTGGATCAGCGGCAATCATGACCCCGCGATTGCACCGAAATTCGGTGGCCATGTCGCCGATCAGTTGGTCGTCGGCGGCATCAAGCTGACACATGTGCCTAGTCAAGGGCGCATGACCCCCGAGATCGCCGGTCACATGCATCCGGCCGCCAAGCTATCGATCTACGGTCATATCATTCGGCGGCCGTGTTTCGTAGGCAACGGCCGCCGCCTGCTGCTGCCTGCCTTCGGCACGTTCACTGGCGGGCTGAATGTGCTCCACACCGCCTTCACGCCGTTGCTTGGCAGCGATGGAATGAGCGTGTGGATGCTCGGCCAGGAAGGCCTCTATCCGGTTGCGACACGCTACCTTTGCGACGATTGAAAGTGCGATATAGCGCGATGCAGGTTTTGGCCGAGGATGCCTCATACGACGCAAGATGACTCAATCCGCAACGATACTGATCTAGTGAGCGCCTCTGCGGAGCGCAGCGGTAGCCAGTAACCCGGCAGAAACCGCAAGCGCCACCGTTGCCAGTCCGTACAGCAGCGGCAACCGCAACGCGAAGCCGTGCAAAACCTCCTCCACACCTTCCCGCTCGAGATTAAGGCGAGCGGTGTACTGGCTCAGCAACTCCCCGTCACGAAAAAGAAAGACGCGCGTGTCGAATGGACCGACCGTGACATTGGCCGGGAGATCGACGGATGCGCGGAAAAGACTGCGACCGATAAAGGCGACGCCGTACTCTTCCTGCTGATACAGCCGATCCTTCTGTTTGATGCGGACGACCGCGTCTCGAAATTCTTTGATCTGCTTGGTCGGCGGCCCGCTGAACGATCCGCTCGACAGGGTCATCCGCACATGATCGAAGCCGATGTCATAAGCCTTCAGCACGTCCGGAGATGCGATTTCATCAAGCGGACGGGTCGAGACGATTGCGTAGTAGCTCGGCACGCTATCGAACACGAGTGACTGAACGTTCATCCACATGCCGGCGACATTGGCTTTGCGCCGGGCGACGAGGCGCGATGGCGTGCCGACCAGAACGATGACAACGTCATAAAGCCCAGCCTCGGCGCTGGTCTGCCGGCTGTTATCGACAGCCCCGAAGACAACGATCTCGGTCCCGGAGAAATTTGCGGTGACGGCCACGCGACGGGTCGAGACGTCAGCTTGGACTGTCTCACGCACCTCCGGCTTCGCTGCCGGGCTGACCGGTTGCTGGTCAGATGACTTTTGTTCAGCCGCGGGACGCTCGGGATTTGGAACCGGAACGGGCGCCGACCTCTGCCGCCTCTGCGCTGAAACCTCCGCCACTATACTCGTGAATGCGACGAACGCAGCAAGCAGAGCCGTTACGAGTATCCACTTGTTACAGCGCCCCCAGTTCAGCGTCATGGGTCCCGCCTAGCAGAACCAATGAGATCCTGGTCTTCGAGATCCACTCCAGGCTCCGGATGACACGCATGTTCCGCAATCGGCCAATCACGAGGACCGGCACGAAGCTCGCGCAGAATGTTGCGCCAGCACAGTGCTTAGGAGGACAGCAAACCGACGAAATTGCAAGCCTCGACAGTGGGGCTATCCGGCGCAAACTGTACCGGAAAGCTCAATGCCAGACGACATCACTCCGATTTGTTCGAAGCGCGGGTTTTCCAAGCTTCACCGGCCATATGCGCATCATTGGCGAGCGCGTCGCTGTCGCGCGGCCGCCACGCCGCAACCTCGGCCTCAATCGCCTTGATGGCAGTCGGGTTCATCCTGCCCTTCAGGCGGTCCATTCGTCGCACCGCCTCCTGGTCCCCGCCACGCGCCGCCAAAGCATACCAGCGATAGGCCGCCGCCTGATCCTTGGGAACACCGAGTCCGCTTTCCAGCAGAACGGCCAGATTGTACTGGCTGTCCGTCACACCATGCTCGGCGGCCTCGGTGAACCATTTCACGGCCATCTCATAGTCTGAACTCGTGCCGTCTTTGCCAGCGCTCAGCACTGCCATATTATGCATGGCCTTCAGGTTGCCCTGCTCAGCGGCGCGCCTGTACCAAACCCGAGCACGCGCCGTGTCGGTGGTGACGCCAAGCCCCCTTTCATAGAGAGCGGCCAACCGATATTGCGCGGCGGCAAGACCCTGGGTCGCGGCCCGCTGGTACCATACGGCTGCCTGCGCAAAGTCCCGCTTCACGCCTTTGCCTTCCGCAAATCTGGCTGCCACATCAAACTGGGCGGAAGGATCGCCTTTGGCCGCCGCGATTCGGAGGGATTGTGGGCCGATGGTGAGCGGCGGCATCTCTAGAATTGTTCCGACGGTATCCTCGCCGCTATGGGCCGATACTCCCGTCGCTCCAGCGCCTGGCTCGCCGGACCCATCTCGACCGGCGGCAGAGCCCGTCTCCAGCGCTAGTTGCTGCTGGCCCAGCCGCGTCGAAAGATTGGCCATGCGCTGCCGCTGCCGCAAGCGCATGATCTCTTCAGGCGACAGCGATCCCGGATTTTGCTCGATGACCATGCCCATCGGTGGCTGCACAGCCGTGCTGGCAGGTTGCTCCAACCTGGCCCGGGCTTCTGGGTTACTCGGATTGCCATCCACTTGGCCGGCTTGTGCGTGGGATTCGCTCGACGCATCCTCTGAGCGTCCGGGACCAATCGCCTCGCTCGACGACGGCTTCAACGCGACGGCATCGCCCTTACTTGCCGGCCGGGACCCGGCCTCAGTGGATTGGATTTCCGTCTGCAGCGGCACCCGAATACCGATACCCGATACCAGCCAATACCCAGCCAGCATGAATGCTGAAAGGCCAGCGACGAGGAGCATACCGGCACCGGGAAATGTCGCTGGACTACGTGTTTGCGCCGCGTCGCGGTACCGGAATGGAGATGCGATTTTCCGCTCTGGCGCGATCGCCTTGTCTTCGGAAAGTGCCGGTGACGCTCCGAGACCAAGATCGGCGAGTGTCAGGTCCTCGATTGGCGTGTCCTGCAGCAAGCGGCCAGTCATTTGGCGGAAAGGCGCGACCGCTGTCGCAGGCAAAGGCTCCTCTGCGTGGCGCAGGCCCTCGCCATCCTGGAAGGGGCCCCGGCCCTCAATGAGCGAGGTCTGCCTCATCTCGATCGAATCGATACGGTCGAGAATGTGTTGCATAGCCTGCTGCATCGTCTCGAGCGCCTCGCCGGCCAGTTGCTCGCTGCGGCGGCGCTCCTCGATGAAATCACTCAGCAGATCGTAGGTCTTGCTGCCGACACCGCCGGCGATCCTCTGGTCCGGGGCGCGCTGGATAGCAGCCTCGACCGCCATCGTCGCTACCTGGGCAAGCTCTTGCTGGGTCGGCGCAACGGCCGATACGAGACGCGATATACGCTCATCGGACAGGTTTTCCTTCAACGCAGCGACTTGCGCCTCGACCGCAAGCAGGTGCTGGGGCGGCTCGAACAACTCGGTCTGCTCTCCC
>CADEFX010000227.1 GCA_902826715.1 uncultured Hyphomicrobiales bacterium
CGCCGAACTGCTCGGCCTGCGCGTGCGTGATGAACGACCACGTGATGGTCTCCACCAGACCGCGCCCCGCCATCAGCCTGCGCGCGCGGCGCACACGGCGCTGCTTCTCGGTAAGCACAGGGCGCGCCACGCCGTGCGGCCTGGGCATTGCGGCGGACGGAATGGCATCGAGGCCATAGATGCGGGCCACCTCTTCGACGAGATCTGCCGGGCCGTGCACATCCGGCCTCCACGTCGGCACGGTCACGTCGACCGCCTCGCCCTTGCCGCCGATGGAGAAACCAAGCGCCTCAAGCGTCTTGCGCACCGCAGCGTCGGACAGCTTGAGGCCGGCAAGCTTCTCGATCCGCGAGAAGTTGAAAGGGATAACCTTCTTCTTGACCGGCGGTCGGCCTGCGATACGCGCCTTCGACGGTGCGCCCCCGGCACCATCCATCATCATGCGGGTCGCGAGATCGAGGCCCGGCTCGATGTAGGCCGGGTCGACGCCGCGCTCGAAGCGGTAGCGCGCGTCGGTCTGCAGTCCAACCTTGCGCCCCGTTGCCGCCGTTCGCAGGGGATCGAAATAAGCGCATTCGATCAGCACATTGCGCGTGTCTGGCGTGCAGCCCGTCTCCTCGCCGCCCATGATGCCGCCGAAGCCGAGGACGGCGCGATCGTCAGCGATCACGCACATGGTCTCGTCGGCCTCGTAAGTCTTGCCGTCGAGACCGACAAACGTCTCGCCCTTCTTGCCGAGGCGGGCGCGGATTGTGCCGATGAGCTTGTCGGCATCATAGACGTGCAGCGGCCGGCCGCGGTCCAGGCTGATGTAATTGGTGACATCAACCACGGCATTGATCGGTCGGAGGCCGACAGCCTTGAGGCGACGCTGCATCCAGGCCGGCGACGAGCCGTTGCTGATGCCGCGGATATACCGGCCCGCAAAGCACGGGCAGGCATCCTCGCTACCGTTCGGAAATGTCAGCTCGATATCGACCGGGCACTCGAACGTGCCTTCGACACCCGCGATCTTCGGCTCAGGTTTAAGCTTGCCGAGGCCGCACGCCGCGAGGTCACGGGCGATGCCGCGCACGCCGGTGCAGTCCGGCCGGTTCGGCGTCAGCTTGACCTCGATGACAGGGTCGTTGAGGCCCATGATATCGGCATAGCGCTTGCCAATGTCGGCAGCAGCCGCATCGCCGAGATCGACGATCCCCTCGTGATCGTCCGACAGCTGCATCTCGCGCTCCGAGAGCAGCATGCCGTTCGACACGACGCCTCGGACCGGGCGCTTGTCGAGCGTGATCCGTGTGCCGGGAATGTAGCTGCCGACCGGCGCGAATACGCCCACGAGCCCAGTCCGCGCATTGGGAGCGCCACAGACCACCTCGAACACGCCGCTGCCAGTATCGACCTGGCAGACCTGAAGCTTGTCCGCATTCGGATGCTTCTCAGCCTTGAGCACGCGCCCGATAACAAAGGAGCCGAGCGCCTTCGCCGGATCATCGACGCCTTCGACCTCGAGCCCGATGCTCGACAGCTTCGTCGTCAGCTCGTCAACAGACGCGCTGGTTTCCAGATGATCCTTGAGCCAGGACAGCGTGAACTTCATGAGCGTGAACCCTGCGCGAAACCGCGCCGATCAGGACGACACACCGCCGGCCAGCGTCGGTACGTCGAGGGAGAGGAAACCGTAGTGCCGGAGCCAGCGCATGTCGGCCGCAAACATGTCGCGCAGATCGGGAATGCCGTACTTGAGCATGGCGATGCGGTCCAGGCCCATGCCGAAAGCGAACCCCTGATACGTCTCTGGGTCGAGCCCGCAGTTGGCGATGACGTTGGGATGCACCATGCCTGAGCCCAGGATCTCGAGCCAGCTGCCCGGCTTGCCGATGGCGGCGGCATCGATGTCGACTTCCATCGACGGCTCGGTGAAGGGGAAATGCGATGCGCGGAAACGCATCTTCACGTCGTCGACCTCGAAGAAGGCCTTGCAGAATTCCTCCAGGCACCATTTCAGGTGACCCAGATGCGTGACCTCATCGATGACGAGGCCTTCGATCTGATGGAACATCGGCGTGTGCGTCTGGTCGCTGTCGCTGCGATAGACGCGGCCCGGCACGATGATGCGGATCGGCGGCTTCTGCGTCAGCATCGTGCGGATCTGAACCGGGCTCGTGTGCGTGCGCAACACCATGCGCGAGCCGTCGGCCTTCGGCTGCAGGTAGAAGGTGTCGTGGTCCTGCCGCGCGGGATGCTCGGGCGGAATGTTGAGCTTGGTGAAGTTGTAGTCGTCGGTCTCGATGTCGGGGCCTTCGGCCACGGCGAACCCCATGTCGCCGAAAATCTCGATGATCTCGTCGTAGACCTGGGACACCGGGTGAATGCGCCCATCGGCTATCGGGCCCGGCCGGACCGGCAGCGTCACGTCGAGGCGCTCGGTGGCGAGGCGGCCATCGAGCGCCGCTCCTTCCAGGTCGCTCTTGCGCGCCTCGAGCGCACCTGTCACGCGCTCCTTGACGGCATTGACGGCCTGGCCGAAGGCCTTGCGCTCGTCGGGCGCCAGCTTGCCGAGCTGAGCCATCAGCTCGGAAACGCGGCCCTTCTTGCCGAGCGCGGCGATGCGCACCTGTTCGAGAGCGGACAGATCGCGCGCGGCTGAAATCTCGGAAACGAGATCGCGCTCGAGGGCCGTGATGTCTGTATTGGCGGTCATGTCACATCTGGGCGCAGGACTGCCCCAAGGCCACCGGCATACGCCGGAACGGCACTCGGAAAGCAGATCGGATCAACGAGCCGCACAAACAGTGCGGCGATTGGCAAAGCGTCAGCAGCCTTTACGCTGCCTTGGCCTGCGCGGCCTGATCGACCAGAGCCTTGAATGCGGCGGTGTCCTTCACCGCGATATCCGCCAACACCTTGCGGTCGATCTCGATACCGGCCTGCGACAGGCCGTGAATAAATCGGCCATAGGTCATGCCATGCTCGCGCACGGCCGCATTGATGCGCTGGATCCAGAGGGCCCGGAACGTGCGCTTCTTGCGCTTGCGATCGCGATAGGCGTACTGCATCGCCTTCTCGACCGCCTGCTTGGCGACACGGATGGTGTTTTTGCGGCGGCCCTGGTAGCCCTTGGCGAGCTTCAGAACCTTCTTGTGCTTGGCATGGGCGGTGACGCCGCGCTTGACGCGTGACATGTGTGCTCTCCGTCGAAACGAGCTTCAAAATTTTTGAGGGTTTTGACCGCGCTAGCGGTGATACGGCATGTACTTCTTGACGATCCCGGCGTCGCTGTCGCTCAGCACCATGGTGCCGCGTGCCGAGCGCACAAACTTGGCCGTGCGCTTGATCATCCCGTGCCGCTTACCCTGGGCCTGAGCTTTGACTTTGCCCGTGCCCGTCACTTTGAAGCGCTTCTTGGCGCCACTTTTGGTCTTCATCTTGGGCATTTTGCTCTCCTGATTGTCGCCCGAACCCAGACGCGAACGCGCCGGCCGAGATCGATAGCTGCTGAAAAAGCATGAAAGCCGCCACGGCATGCCCCGCCGGGCGGCTCCGGGCGCTCTTCTAGCCCAATTGCCGTGACTGCTGCAAGGAAGAAGGCGCCGGGCTAACGCGGTGCCAATACCATGACCATCTGCCGGCCTTCCAGGCGCGGCTCCGACTCGACCTTGGCCAATGGCTCGATGTCGCCCTTAACTTTTTGCAGAAGCTGGTAGCCAAGCTCCTGATGGGCCATTTCACGGCCACGAAAGCGTAGCGTCACCTTGACCTTGTCACCCTCGTCGAAGAACCGCTTCATCGATCGCATCTTCACGTCGTAGTCGTGATCGTCGATGCTCGGCCGCATCTTGATCTCTTTGATTTCGACGACTTTCTGACGCTTTCGTGCCTCAGCGGCCTTCTTCTGCTCCTGGTACTTGAACTTGCCGTAATCCAGGATTTTGCAGACCGGAGGATTGGCATCCGGGGAAATTTCGACGAGGTCCAGGCCGACTGTCGTTGCACGGGCCATGGCGTCTTCATAACTGACAACACCGACATTCTCGCCGGTCTCATCGATCAGCCGAACCTCTTTCGACCGGATCGCTTCGTTCATTCTGGGGCCGGATGGCTCTCGCTCCGGCGCGGCGCGCATTGGACGACGGATGTTGAAGCTCCATTAATTGTTCAAAGCTGAATTTACGTGTCTACCACGGGACGGGGTCTTTTATAAACAACTCGTCCGGTATCGTAGTCACGGCACATGAGAATCCGCAACTCGGGCGGCTAAGTCAAGCCGGACCTCGAGGCTGTCCCAACATCATGTTACCGGCAACGCCGACATGAACCGGGAGCGCAGGTCGGTCCCCAGCAGCTGATCGTAGGCGGCGAGGGTCTGCTCTTTCATGGCACGGAGCGTGAAGTGGGCGAGCACATGGCCTCTGGCCCGGCGGCCCATGGCGGCCTGATCTGACGGCGACATGCTGAGAGCCGCCGCCAACCGCTCCGCGAGGCGGATAGAATCTCCCGGCGGCACGGCCCAGCCAGTGATCCTGTCCCTCGGGACCGCCGGCTCGATCAGCAGAGTCTCGGGAGGCGCGCCGATGTCGGTGGCGATGACCGGGACGGACATAGCCTGCGTCTCAATCGCGACGCGACCGAAGGCTTCTGGCTCAATGGACGCAATGAGCGCGAGGCTCGCCGCCCGGTAAGCGGTCGCCATATCCGTGACGTGCCCGACGAAAAAGACGCGATCCTCGATGCCATGCTCGACGGCAAGTGCGCGTAGGGAGGCGAGGTAGTCATCGCGACCCTGGGCGTCGCCAGCCATGACGAAGCAGGCGTCACTATGAGACTCTTGTGCTTTGAGGACGCCTGCTGCCTCTATAACGACACGCTGGCCTTTCCACGCTGTCAAACGAGCCGGCACCAGAACGATGCGTGCGGACGGCGCAATGCCCCATTGCCCGCGCAACGCCGCAACGCGATCCTCTGATACGGCCGCAGGGTCGAAACGATCGCAATCGATGCCGCGATGGATGACACGGAGCCGCGTCTCGGGCGTACCGTAGCGCGTGCGAACAAGATTGGCGGTAAAGCCCGAGTTGGCGATGACGATGTCGCTGCGCGCCATCACGCTGTTGTAAAGGTTTTTCAGTCGGCCGCTCTCGTTGTAGGCGCCGTGATAGGTGGTCACGAACGGCACACGTGTGCGGCGCGCGGCACCCAGCGCGCTCCACGCCGGCGCACGGCTGCGCGCGTGCAGCAAATCTACGCCGCGGTCGCCGATCAATTTCTCCAGCGCGCGGACGTTGGCCAGCATGCGCAGCGGGTTTTTGGTGGCGGCGGGAAACGGTATGATCTCCGCGCCGGCATCGCGCGCCCTGTCCGCCAGACGCCCGCCTTGCGTGGCAACGAGGGCGCGTGCACCTGCCTGGACGAGCGCCTCCGCGATTTCCACCGCCGACAGTTCCGCGCCGCCCGTATCGAGCTCAGGAATGATCTGCAGTATGGTCGGCAGCTTGTGAGACAAGGGAACGCCTCCCCGGCGTGCGATGGTACATAGAATGGGCGATGCATCCCCGCAATTCCTGACGGTCGGCACCGGCGTGGCCGAGCGCCGCATCGCATGCCTCGTAGAGCCTGGCGCAGGCGATGGGCGTCCCGGCGTCGTCTGGTTTCCGGGCTTCAAGTCGGAGATGACCAGCACCAAAGCATCAGTGCTATCGCAATGGGCGAAGATGCGCGGCGTATCCTGTACCCGCTTCGATTACTCGGGCCACGGCCAGTCCAGCGGTGCGTTCGAGGCCGGCACGATCGGACGCTGGCTGGAGGAAGCCAGCGCAGTATTCACCCGCCTCACGACAGGCCCGCAGATCCTCGTCGGCTCCAGCATGGGCGGTTACTTAGCCCTTCTGCTCGTCCGGCAGCTGTTACACGAGCGGCAGGCACAGGCGGCGCGGATCCCGGCTCTGGTGCTGATCGCACCAGCCTGGGACATGACCGAGCAACTGATGTGGAACCGCTTCCCGGATTCGGTGCGCAAGACCATTCAGTCGGAGGGTGTTTATCTTCGTCCCTCACAATATGGCGATGAGCCCTATGCCATCACGCGAACGCTGATCGATGAGGGGCGCAGCCACCTTATTGGTGCAGCACCATTCAACCCAGGCCGGCCCGTGCACATCCTGCATGGCCTGCAGGATCCGGATGTACCGTGGGAGCACACGCTCGATCTGGTCGCTCACCTGTCGGGCGACTGGACGACCGTTTCCGCGGTGCCCGATGGCGATCACCGCCTCTCGCGCCCGGAAGACCTCGAGCGCTTGACGGATACTCTCGATCGCCTGATCGCGCAGACCCAGTAAACCGTCAGAAAGTGCGCGACGGTGCCAATGCCGTGCGACCGGTCGGCAGGCCATCCGAGAGGGCTCGTTGCAATGCTTCCGGGCCGGCCTTGGCGGCCAACGTCTCCGGCACGATCCACATCATGTAATCATCCGATTGGACCGTATCGCTGCACGTTAGGCGGCCGCGCTCCAGAAGGCAGGTGGAGGTAGAAGCGACCTGCTGCATCTCCCGGCGGTCGTGGCGGACAACGCGCATGTCCACGGGCATGAGCAGCCGGTCGAGCCTTGCCAGGTCGACGCCGCGGAACACGCAGACCAGCGAGTTGCTGCAAGCACCGGCGCGCTGGCCCCACGTGCGCAAGAATCCCAGGGCTTTTCTGGCCGGCAACAGATTGGCCCCAACGGCTGGCCCGTTACTGACGTAGCACTCGCCATCGCCGCAGAGCACGGGATCGGCCGATTTGTTGTTGCGCCGAATACCACGATCGCCCGGCAGCATCAGGAGCAGAACTGTGACCCGCGTGGTGCGCGGATCGAGGACCAGGCCCGCCGTCTCGGCGCCAACGGTCGGGCCTTGCTCGATGACATCACGCGGAGGCGCGACAGCGCTGGAATCGGTTGTCACCCGAGCTTCCCGTTGCGCACGCGCCTGGCTCAGGCGGTCCGCAAGCCGTTCGCCTTCCAGCTCGCGCTCAGCCTCCAGCCTGGATCGAGGGGCCTGGTGGCTGGCTTGGGCTACCTGCTCGCGTTCGCGTGCTCGCTCGGGGATGCGCCGCTGCTCTTCTGCCCGGCGCTCCGATTCCTCGGCAGCGCGCCGTGCTTGAGC
>CADEFX010000228.1 GCA_902826715.1 uncultured Hyphomicrobiales bacterium
TCCGCGTCCCGGCCCCATCTGTCAACCCGCTCGACTGGCACTACATGCGCGGTACGCCGTTCGTCATGCGGCTCGAGTCCGGCATCGGTCGACCGACAGACCCGCGCATGGGCGCAGACTTCTCGGGCGTGGTCGAGGCCGTCGGCGACGGCGTCACCGGGTTCGCGCCTGGCGACGCGGTGTTCGGCGCGAGCAACGGCGCACTGGCCGAGTACGTGGCCGTCAATGCCTCCACGAGCGTGGTCCGCGTGCCCGAGGGCCTGTCGATCGACGAAGCGGCCGCGATTCCCGTGGCGGGCGTCACGGCGCTGCAAGCCGTTCGCGACCTCGGACGCGTGCGTGCCGGACAGCGCGTGCTCGTGAACGGCGCGTCTGGCGGCGTCGGCACCTTCGCCGTGCAGATCGCCACGTCGCTCGGCGCGGAAGTGACTGGCGTCTCGAGCACGCGCAATCAGGCGCTCGTGCAGGCGCTCGGCGCCGCCCACACGATCGACTACACGCGCGAGGATTTCACCACCGGCGACCAGCGCTACGACGTGGTCATCGACGCCGTCGGCAACCGCGATCTCCGCGACATCCGGCGGGTGATGACGCCCGATGGCATCTGCGTGATCGTCGGCGGCGGCGGTCCCGAGCGGAGCTACCTCGGCCCTGTCGCCGGCTTGCTCGAAGCGCTCGTCTACGACCGCGTCGTCAGCCAGCAGTTCGTGCCGTTCCTCGCCGAGGTCACGCCCGAGCGCCTGAACGCACTGGCTGACCTCGTCCGAACCGGCGCCGTGCGTCCCGCAATCGATCGACGCTATCCGCTCGAGCAGGCCGCCGAAGCCGTGCGATACGTCGAGACGGGCCGCGCGCGAGGCAAAGTGCTGGTCGTCGTCGCGCCGGACAACGCGCCGGCCTCACGCTGAGGCGGGCAGCACGACGCCACGCACGTCACCGACGAAAGGGCTGTCGCCCACGCGATCGCGGAGAAGCTGAAGGAAATAAGCACCGACGTCGCGCGCCTGCTCGATGAGGCCATCGCGTTCCATGATGGCGATATTGACGAGGCCGAGTGCGCCGCCAACAGGATGCCCGGAATAGGTGAAGCCGTGCATGACGGGCCCCATTTCAGGCGAAGCATCCGCCAGAACGTCCCAGATCTTCTGTGAGATCACCGAAGCCGAAACCGGGAAGTACGCACTGGTGATGCCCTTGGCGAGCGTGACGATGTCGGGCTTGAGCTGCATGCCGCCGGTGGCGAACCAGTGGCCCGTGCGCCCGAAGCCGGTGATGACTTCGTCGGCAACGAACAACACGTCGTGCCGGTCCAGGACCACCTGCAGCTTGGCAAAATAGCCTTTCGGCGGAATGAGGACGCCGCCCGTGCCCATGATGGGCTCGGCAATGAAGGCGGCCACCGTCTCCGGGCCTTCGCGCTTGATCATCTCCTCGATCTCGGCGACGAGCCGATCGGTGTAGGCGTCCTCGCTCTCACCCGGCTTGCCGTAGCGGAAAAAATGCGGGCATGAGGCATGCAGAACGCCTTCCACCGGCAGATCGAACGCCTTGTGATAGACGGGAATGCCGGTGAGGCTGCCCGCGGCGTAGGTCAGGCCGTGGTAGGCGCCCATGCGGGAGATGAACTTCTTCTTTTGCGGCTTGCCGCGCAGGTTGTTGTAGTAGCGGACCAGCTTGAAGTTGGTATCGTTGGCGTCCGAGCCGCCCATCCCGAAGAACACCTTCGACATATGGGGCGCGCCGGATTTTTCGTGAAAAAGCTGCAGCACGCGTTCGGCGAGACGGATGATCGGCTCGTTGGAAGCGCCGCCGAAGATGTGATGATAGGCCAGGTTCTCAATGGCCTTCTTGGCGGCCTCAGCCATTTCGGGGCGGCCATAGCCGATGTTGACGCACCAAAGGCCGGCGCCGCAGTCGATGATATCCTTGCCCTTCTGGTCTTTGATGCGGACACCGCGGCCATCGGAAAAGATAACGGGGCCCTTCTTGAGGTGGTCGGCGATCGAGGTGTTGGGGTGGAACAGGCACTCCCGGTCGATGTCCTCGAGCGGAAAATTACGGGTGGCATCTTCCATGTGAGGGCTCCTGACTGCATGCTGGCGCCACAGTAACGGGTCCGCCGGGAGGACACCATAGGGCGCATCGACCCTCGCATTGCGTGGTCGATCGGAAATGGGGCTGACGTGGAACGACAGACATTCGACTACATCGTGGTAGGCGCCGGCTCCGCCGGTGCCGTGGTGGCCAATCGGCTCAGTGCGGATGGCCGCACACGCGTGCTGCTGCTGGAGGCGGGACGGGCCAGTCATCCTTTGTCGAGGGTGCCCATCAGCTTCGCCAAGTTCATCAACAACCCCGCCACCAACTGGTGCTACGACGCCGAGCCCGAAGACAGCACCGGGCAGCGCCGAATTCCTGTGCCGCGCGGGCGCATGCTGGGCGGCTCGAGCTCGATCAACGGCATGGTGTTCGTCCGCGGCCAGGCGCAAGACTTCGATACCTGGGCACAGCTCGGCAATAGAGGATGGAGCTACCAGGACGTGCTGCCGGTCTTCCGGCGCATGGAAAGCTACGCCGGCGGCGACGATGACTACCGCGGCCGCGACGGACCGCTCAAGGTGTCGGACCTCGATGAGACGGGGCCGCTCTACGACATGTTCTTCGAGGCTGCAAAGCAGATCGGGATCGAGCAAAACCGGGACTACAACGGTCCAGTTCAAGATGGCATCAGCATGTCGCAGGCCACGATTCGCAATGGCCGGCGGATGAGCACGGCGCATTGCTATCTGGAACCGGCGCGCAAACGTACAAATCTGCGAATTCTGTCAAACGCCAGCACCGACCGGCTGCTGCTGGACGGCAAGCGATGCGTGGGCGTGCGCTACACGCAGCATGGAGAAACGCACGAGGCAACGGCGGCGCGTGAGGTGATCGTCAGCGCCGGCGCGGTGAACTCGCCGAAGCTGCTGGAGTTGTCCGGCATCGGCCGGCCGGACCTGTTGCGCAGCCACGGGATCGAGGTGCGGCATGCCTTGCCCGGCGTCGGTGAGAACCTTCGTGACCACTATGCGCCGCGCATGAAGTGGAGCGTCGCCCGGCGCAACCTGACCTACAACGACAGGGCAAGAGGACTGGCCCTGGCCGGGCAGGTGTTTCGCTATGCCCTGAGCGGCACGGGATTTATCAGCCTTCCCGCTTCGCCGATGCGGGCCTATGTGCGGACGCGCGACGGTCTGGCGGGTGCCGACGCTGGAATTTCCATCATGCCGTTCCTCGTCGATCCCAACGTCAAGCTGTCGCGGCAGCCGGGCGTCACGCTGGTGGTGCACCAGCTTCGCCCGGAAAGCACCGGCAGCATCCACATCGCATCGGCCGCACCGCAAACGCCGCCGGCCATCCGGTTCAACTTCCTGTCGAACAGTCTGGACCGGGACGTGCTGCTGGGTACCTTGCGCACTGCCCGACGGCTGATGTCGGCGCCGGCGGTGAACCCGTTGGGAGGCGTGGAGATCGCACCGGGTGGAGCAGTCGAGTCGGACGACGAACTGTTGAGCTGGGTCAAGGCCACCGCCGAGACGGCGTATCATCCCGTCGGAACATGCAAGATGGGATCGGACCCGATGGCGGTGGTGGACGATCGCCTGCGCGTGCACGGCCTGGAGGGCCTGCGCGTGGCCGACGCCTCGATCATGCCGACACTGACGTCAGGCAATACCAATGCGCCGTCGATCATGATTGGCGAAAAAGCGGCGAGCCTGGTGCTGGGAAACCCGGCATGAACATCCGTTGAAAGGAGGCGCAGAGAATTCCGCGCGGTCTATCGAAATGAAATGGCCGGCAGCGGGATATCGCTGCCGGCCAACACAAAAGGACGATGTTGTTTACTTCGCCCGGGCGATCAGGTCGGTGTACTTCTTGAACTGCTTATCGACAGCCGCCTCGACGCTGTCGGGTCCGAAGAAGACGTTCTTCATGTATCGGCTCTTCATCACGTTCTGCGCCGCGGTCGACTTCATGCCCTCTTCCATGGCCTTACCGAGCTTGTCGATGACGGCCTTGGGCGTGTTCTTGGGGGCGGAGATGATGATGTAGTTCTCTCCGCCGATGTTCCAGCCATTGTCGGCCATGCTCGCGACATCAGGGAACCGCTCCATGCGTTCGGTCATCATTGAGCCGATCACGCGCAAGGCGCCGGATTCGGCGTGGGGGCCGAAGGTTCCGCCCGAGAAGCCAAAGTCAACCTGATTGCCCAGGGTGGCTGTGACGCTGCCGTTGCCGCCTTGCGTGGGGACGGGAATGAACTTCACGCCTTCCTGCTTGCCCACGTACTCGAAGATCATCTTGTCGAGCTGGTATTGCGACGCGTATTTGATATCGCGTTTCTCCGCCTTGGCCGCATCGACGACGTCGCGCATGTTCTTGTAGGGACGGCTCGGGTGCGTGAACAAACCGTCCTGGAACAGGGCGACAATGGCAATGTGCGCGAAATCGCCAGACGCATACTGCGACTTCAACACCTGTGGCTCGAATGTGTAGGTCAAAGAGCCGGTGCCGATCAGGTTGTATCCGTCCGGCTCCGACGCCTTGATCGCCATGGCAGCGACGCCACCACCCGCGCCGGGCTTGTTCTGCACGATCACAGTCTGACCGAGACTTTGGCTCATGGGCTCGGCAAGCGCGCGGATCAACGCGTCCGTGCCGCCGCCTGCCCCAAAACCAACGAACATGTTGATCGGCTTGGTGGGAAAGTCGGCAGCGGCCACGGGTCCGGCCATCGTCAGTGTTGCCAACGCTGCCACCGCAACCGATCCCAATTTCCAGTTCAGCATTTTTCTCTTACTCCCAGTTTGCATGTTGTGATGGGCACCAACGATCTTCGCCTGCTTTAAACGCCGTCGTTCTTTGGCGCTCTGATTGCAGGCTCCGAGGAATTGTTCGCAAGCGGTGGCGCCTCGACTCTCGCCTGCTTCATCTGGAACGAACCCAAACGCCAGATTGAGATAACGGCCATCAGCAGAAATACGACAGCGACGGGATGATCCACAAGCGCGGTGGGCTTGGCATCGGTCAGGATGAGCGCTTGCCGCAGCGACAGCTCGGCCATGGGGCCAAGAATAAAGCCGATCAGGAACGTCACGAAGGAGAAGTCATACTTCTTCATGAAGTACCCGAGAAACGCGAAAATGAGCATCAGATAGACGCCGAACATGCCGCTGCCTTCAAGGTAAGCGCCGGCGACGCAGAGGAAAATGATGATCGGCAGCAGGATGGCGTCCGACACCAGGATGAGGCGAGCGAAGAAGCGCTGTCCGACGATGCCAATCACGAGAAGGATGGCGGAGGCGAGAAGCATGCCGGTGAAAATGGAATAAACCAGCACGGCGTCGTCGCGGAAGAGGAACGGGCCAGGCGTCAGCCCATGCATCATGAACGCGCCCATCAGCAGCGCAGTGGAAACGCTGCCCGGCAGGCCGATCGCAAACATCGGCACGAGGCTTGCGGGCACAGCCGCGTTGTCAGCAGTCTCGGCGGCAGCCACGCCCTCGATCGCACCCTTGCCGAAGCGGTCGGGGTCGGGGTCCGCGCGCTTGGTCCAGGTATAGGCCAGGAACGAGCTGAGGCTGCCTCCCAGCCCGGGAAGAATGCCGACGCCAATACCCACAAAGCTGGCGCGCAGGATTGTCGGAATGCATTTGACGAACTCCGCCCACGACAAGCGCCGGTCTTCGGGCTTGCCGCTCTCCATGTAGGATGCCTTGAGGCTGTAGTTGCCACGCCAGCCTTTGTCGATCTGCACGAGCATTTCCGACAGGGCGAGCGTGCCGATGGCGATCGCAAGCAGCGGAATGCCATCGTACACGTCCTGCCAGCCGAAGGTCAGGCGGGGCTGCCCGGTCTCGATGTCGAGCCTCGGCGCAGACAGGAAAAGCCCGAGGAAACCGGCGATCAGCCCCTTGAAGAACGAACGGCCAGAAACCGCGGCAATGAACGTAATGGCGAAGATGAGAACGGCCGTGAGCTCGACAGGGCCCGTGCCGATGGCGAGCTTGGCGAGGGGCGCCGTCAGCACGATGAGCGCTATGGTGGCGATGAAGTCGCCCGCGACCGAACCATAGAGTGCAATCTTCAGGGCCTTCTGCGCCTTGCCCTGCCGCGTCATCGGATAACCGTCGAGCGTCGTCACGACCGAAGACGGCTCGCCCGGGACATTGACGAGGATGGCCGTGATCGCGCTGCCCGTTGCTCCCCCCTTGTTGATGCCGATGAGAAAGGAAATGGCAACGAGCGGCGGGAGCTTGTAGGTGAACGGGATCAGCAGGGCGATGGCGGTTGCGCGATTCAAGCCGGGCAGGGCGCCGACGACATATCCGACGAACACGCCCAGACTGACGTACAGCACGATCTGGATCGTCATGACGTCGAGGAAAGCTTGCAGGACTTGCTGAGGCATGTGCTGTGCCGCCTATGGCAACGGAGTCTGCAGGCCGTACGTGGCGATCGTCTGCGCAATGGCTACGGTAATGACCGCTGCCGGCACGATGCGGAGCGGGTTGCGCTCACCCATGAAGAGCATGGCTGCCGCAATCATCAGCGGCCCACCGATCCACGTCCCGAACCGATGCATAATAAGGGTGCAAATGAGGATGACAGCGCTGATCAATAGGAAGAAGCCGAGGTCCGACCAGCTCATGGGGTTGGGCTGATCGTCGTAGAGTGCCGGTTTCGTCAACGCCTGGAACAGCAACGCAGCGCTGCTCACAGCGACGCCGAAAAGCATGACGACAGGGAAGAAATAGGGAGAGAGGCCGTGCCAGGTGCCGCCCTCGTCTTCCAATGGAATGCCGATGAACAGCATCACGGCAACGAATGCCAGCAGCACAACGCCGGCTGCCAAATCCACTTTGCGCATTTCTTCCCCGAACCGGTCTCGCCCGCGATGATATCGCGGCTAGACTGCCGCTCAATCCCATGTGACGCAACAGTTTATGCTGGCGACGTTCGGCCGCGAGCACAGCTCGGATCGTCGCAGGCGGAATTAGGATGAGGGCGGACTATGTCGGGGAATGCCACGTTTCACGTTTCGAACGCGGCAAGCCGATTCGATCCGAAACGATCCTGTTCCAA
>CADEFX010000229.1 GCA_902826715.1 uncultured Hyphomicrobiales bacterium
TTCAGAACGTCGCGCTGTTCAAGGGCATGTCGACGCTCGATAACATCATGGCGGGCCGCACGCTGAAAATGCGGCGGGGTATGTTGGCCCAGGCGCTCCGCTTCGGGCCCGCTCAGGCGGAGGAAATCCGCAACCGCGAGGTTGTCGAACGGATCATCGATTTCCTCGAGATCCCGCACATCCGCAAGATGCCCGTCGGCAAGCTGCCCTACGGACTGCAAAAGCGCGTGGAACTGGGCCGCGCGCTTGCCATGGAGCCGGAACTGCTTTTGCTGGATGAACCGATGGCCGGCATGAACCTCGAGGAAAAGAAGGACATGTCGCGCTATATCCTGACCGTCAACGATCAGCTTGGCACCACCATCGCCCTGATCGAGCACGACATGGGCGTGGTGATGGACCTGTCCAATCGCGTCGTCGTCCTTGAGTACGGTCGCAAGATTGCCGATGGCACGCCCGATGAAGTGCAACGCGATCCGCGCGTCATCCAGGCCTATCTCGGACAGGCGCATTAGGGAGCATCGCGTGATTGTTGTCGGCCAGGTTCTGGAAGTCTTGATCGGCGGTCTTCTGGCCGGCGTGCTGTATTCGCTTGTCGCGCTGGGCTTCGTGCTCATTTACAAGGCGTCCGGCGTCTTCAACTTCGCCCAAGGGGCAATGGTCCTGCTGGCCGGCCTGGCATTGGTGCGCTCGCTCGACTTCATGGTGGCACGCGGTGCACCGACATGGGCGGCCATTGCGCTAGGCCTGTTGTTCGCGGCCGTCATCATGGCGATCTGTGCATGGATCGTTGAGCGGTATGTTCTCGGCCCCCTGGTCAATCAGGATGGCCTGACGTTGTTCATGTCGACGATAGGCGTCACGTTCATTCTCGAAGGCGCCTCGCAGATGATCTTCGGCTCCGATGTTTATCCCTTGCGCCTTTTCCCGACCGATGCGTGGTTCGTCGCCGAGGGATTGTTTCCTGGCGGCATTCTCGTGAACAAGCTGGACGTGTGGGGTGGGCTCATCGCGGGCACCTTGGTCGCAGGGCTCGCGATCTTCTTTCAAAACACTAAGACGGGCCGAGCCTTGCGCGCCGTTGCTGACGATCATGCAGCGGCGCAGTCGGTAGGCATTCCCATCAGCTGGATCTGGTTCGTCGTTTGGCTCGTTGCAGGGCTCGTGGCGCTGGTGGCAGCCACGGTGTGGGGTACCAAATTGGGCGTGCAGTTCTCGATCACGTTCCTGGCGCTCAAGGCCCTGCCGGTGCTCATCATCGGCGGTTTCACGTCGGTGCCGGGGGCGATCGTCGGCGGATTGATCGTCGGCTCGGGCGAGAAACTTGCGGAAGTTTATCTCGGCCAGCATATCGGCGGCGGCATCGAATACTGGTTTGCCTATGTGCTGGCTCTCGCTGTTCTTCTCGTCAGGCCGCAGGGCCTGTTCGGGGAACGCATCATCGAGCGGATTTGAGGAGACTTGGATCGTGCTCTATCGCGAGGCCGGCCAATTCAAGACAACTTACGCTGCCGATATGGCGGTCTTTCCGATCCGCCAGGATCGTATGGCTTTGTATCTTCTGCTCGCTGTTGCGTTCATCGGCGTACCGCTGTTCGCGCAGCTTCACATCTGGCCGTTCGGCGGCGACTATCTGATTCGCGCCATCCTGGTTCCGTTTCTCATCCTGGCCCTCGCGGCGATCGGCGTGAACATTCTGGTCGGTTACTGCGGCCAGATCTCGCTCGGCAGCGGTGCCTTCATGGCTATTGGCGCCTACAGTGCCTACAAGTTCGGTACTGGCGTCCACATACCCCTTGAGTGGCTCGGCTCCGAGATTTCAATTCCCCCGTTGCCCCTTGTCGCGTCCATCCTTCTCGGTGGGTTGATGGCAGCATTTGTGGGCGTGCTGTTCGGTATCCCGAGTCTCAGGATCAAGGGCCTTTATCTGGCGGTCGCAACGCTGGCGGCTCAGTTCTTCTTCGATTGGGTCTTTCTGAGAGTGAAGTGGTTCACCAACTACACGCCGTCCGGGTCGGTCAACGCGCCCGAATTGAGTTTCTTCGGCTGGATCGTTCACACGTCGACGGAACGCTATCTGCTGTGCCTCGCGTTCGTGACCATATTCGCCTTTCTGGCTAAGAATCTGGTGCGCGGCAACCTCGGCCGGCAATGGATGGCGATCCGGGATATGGACATCGCCGCTGAACTGATGGGCATCAGGCCGCTGTATGCCAAGCTGACGGCGTTTGCCGTGTCGTCCTTCATGGTCGGCGTTGCCGGTGCTCTCTGGGCCTTCATTTATCTCGGCTCTTGGGAGCCGCTCGCCTTCTCGATCGATCGGTCTTTCCAGCTCCTGTTCATGGTCATCATTGGCGGGCTGGGATCTATCCTGGGCTCGTTCCTCGGCGCCGCCTTTATCCTGATCCTGCCCATTCTGCTCGACCAGGTGCCGCATGCGCTCGGCATACCGATTTCGGTCGAAACGGTGTCGTTGCTCGTGTTCATCATCACCGGAATGCTGATCTGCTACTTGCTTATCGTCGAGCCGCACGGCTTCGCGCGGCTTTGGTCGATTACGAAGGAGAAACTGAGACTGTGGCCTTACCCTTATTAGGTTTGTGTCGCACGAGATTTGAGCCCGCAAATGCGGAGCGGCGGCTCAGGTTCGGCAAGAAACGGATGCCCGCAATTGAATCCCGGCTTGGAGCCGGAGCTTGAAGGAGGAGACACAAATGCTTCGAACAACTTTGGGCTTGGCTGCCGCCGCCCTCGGCATCTCGGCGATTGCCGAACCGGCGATGGCGCAGAACGAGCAATTCTTGCCGGCGCTGGTGTATCGCACAGGTCCGTACGCCCCGAACGGCATTCCGTTTGCCAACGGCGTGGCCGACTATTGGACGCTCATCAATGAGCGCGATGGCGGCATCAACGGCGTAAAGATCGTCTTTGAGGAATGCGAAACCGGCTACGCCACGGACAAGGGCGTCGAATGCTACGAACGCCTCAAGGGCAAGGGCCCGACAGGCGCGGGTTACTTTTCACCGCTATCCACTGGCATCACATTCGCGCTCACCGAAAAAGTGCCTGGCGATAAAATTCCCCTGCTAACGATGGGCTATGGCCGCTCGGAGAGCAAGGATGGCTCCGTGTTTCCCTGGAACTTCATCGCCGTGGGAAGCTACTGGACTGCGGCCGATGTGGCGATCCAGCACGTTGCCAAGGAGCTTGGCGGCTTCGACAAGCTGAAGGGCAAGAAGGTCAGCCTTGTCTATCACGACAGCCCGTACGGCAAGGAGCCGATCCCGGCGCTGGAAGCACGTGCCAAGAAAGACGGCTTCGACTTCAAGGCGATCCCGGTCACGCATCCGGGCGTCGAGCAGAAGTCGCAGTGGCTGGCGATCCGCCAGGATCGGCCCGACTATGTGTTGCTCTGGGGCTGGGGTGTGATGAACTCCACGGCCATCAAGGAAGCGGCCGCCGTCGCCTATCCGCGCGAGAAGATGATCGGCGTGTGGTGGTCCGGCGCCGAACCCGATGTGACGCCTGCCGGCGACCAGTCGACCGGATACAAGGCCCTGCTGCTGCAGCACCCGGGCGGCAAGTTCAAGGTGCATGAGGATATGGATAAGTTCGTCATCTCCAAGGATAAGTCAGCCGGCAAGGACACGTTCGGGCAGGTTCTTTACAACCGCGGCCTGATCAACTCCATGCTCGGCGTGGAGGGTATTCGCACAGCCCAGAAAAAGTTCGGCAACAAACCGATGACGGGCGAGCAGGTTCGATGGGGCTTTGAGAACCTCGAGCTCTCCGCTGACCGCATCAAGGAGCTCGGCTTCGAAGGCATGCTGAAGCCGATCAAGTTCACGTGCCAGGATCACCAAGGCGCGGACGAAGCCCGCGTGCATCAGTGGGACGGCAAGGCCTGGAAGATTATCTCCGATTACTACAAGGCCGATCTCTCGCTCCTCGATCCGATGGTGAAGGAGACGGCCGCCAAGTACGCAGCGGAGAAGAAAATCACGCCGCGCGACTGCTCCAAGGAGAGTTGATCGCGATGTGTTGAGCTGCACGACCGCGGGAGGCGAACGTGTCGCCTCCCGCGTTTTTTAGTCATGATCGATGGGAGCGCTCCAGTGTCCCCCGCAGAGCCCGCAGCCAAGCCGGAGATGGCCCAGCCCATCCTCGCGATCAAGAACATCGAGGTCATTTACGACCACGTGATCCTCGTGCTGAAGGGCGTATCTCTGGATGTGCAGCAAGGGGGAGTGGTCGCGCTGCTCGGCGCCAACGGCGCGGGGAAATCCACCACGCTCAAGTCAATCTCCAACCTGATCCGCTCCGAGCGGGGAGAGGTGACGAAAGGCGCGATCGAATTCAAGGGCGAGCGAGTCGACGGTCTCACTCCCAATGCCTTGGTTCGCCGCGGCTGCATCCAGGTCATGGAGGGCCGGCACTGCTTCGGCCACCTGACCGTCGAGGAGAATCTACTGACAGGCTCGTTCACCCGCCGGGATGGACGCGGTGCCATCGCCGCCGACATGGACATGGTCTACGAGTATTTCCCGCGCCTCAAAGAGCGGCGCACCTCGCTGGCGGGCTATATTTCCGGCGGCGAGCAGCAGATGACCGCCATCGGACGCGCCTTGATGTCCCGCCCGACCATGGTGCTTCTGGATGAACCTTCGATGGGGCTCGCCCCTCAGCTGGTCGAGGAAATCTTCGAGATCGTGAAACGTCTCAACACAGAACAGGGCGTCTCCGTCTTGCTGGCCGAGCAGAACACCAACATGGCGCTGAAATATGCGACCTATGGTTACATTCTCGAGAACGGTCGCGTTGTGCTCGACGGCGCCGCCGCGGAATTGCGCGAGAACGCGGACGTGAAGGAGTTTTACCTCGGCATTGCTGGGGGTGAGCGAAAATCCTTCCGCGAAGTCAAACACTACAAGAGACGCAAGCGTTGGCTTGCGTGACGCGCCGGTTTGTGGTCTTGGCTGCGCACGACATCTCTCGCGGAAGGCTCGCCCTCGACATGACTGCCGATCACTTCGACCAACTCGAAACGCGCGATCCCGAGGCGCGTGAGCAGTCGCTGTTTGCGCTGCTGCCCGATCTTGTTCGAAACGCTATGGCCAAGGGGCCGGGGTGGGCCGATCACCTGAACGGCGTGCATCCGATCGCTGTGACATCACGGGAAGCTCTCGCGAAGCTGCCGATCCTGCGTAAGTCCTCGCTGAAGGATCTTCAGGCCGCGCGTCCGCCCTTCGGCGGGCTTGCTGCTTCTGACACGAGTTCTCTAGGCCGGATATTCATGTCGCCAGGTCCAATATTCGAACCCGAAGGCCTTGGTGACGATTGGTGGCGCACGGCACGCGCGCTCCACGCGGCCGGGTTCCGTCGCGGTGACATCGTCCACAATACCTTCGCTTATCATCTGACGCCGGGCGGATGGATCTTGGATGCCGGAGCGCGAGCCCTCGGATGCACGGTCGTAGCCGCGGGACCCGGTAATACCGAACAGCAACTCGAAGCCATCCAGCACCTGAAGCCATCGGCCTATGTCGGCGTGCCGGACTATCTCAAGATCCTGCTCGACAAGGCCAAGGAGGGCCGCAAGGATATCTCGTCCATCAAGAAGGCCATGGTCGGTGGTGGGGCATTGTTTCCCTCACTGCGCGCCGAATACAAGCAGCGTGGCATTGCCACATATCAGACCTATGCCACGGCGGATCTCGGCATCATTGCTTATGAGAGCCAGGCTCTGGAGGGCATGATCGTCGACGAAGGAGCGATCGTGGAAATCGTCCGGCCGGGCACCGGCGACCCGCTCCCGGACGGCGAGGTGGGCGAGGTGGTCGTCACGACATTCAACCGCGATTATCCTATGATCCGGCTCGCGACGGGTGATCTGTCCGCCGTTCTGTCCGGATTGAGTCCCTGCGGCCGCACCAACGTGCGGATTAAGGGCTGGCTCGGCCGTGCCGATCAGACAACCAAGGTCAAGGGCATGTTCGTCCACCCTGAGCACGTCGCTGAAATTGCCAAACGCCATCCTGGACTGGGCCGCATCCGGCTTGTCGTAAGCCGCGCTGGCGAGCAAGACGTCATGACTCTGCGTGCAGAGTCCGCAGCGAGCGGTTCGGATCTCGTCACCGCCCTCGCGAATGATATGCAGGCTCTCACGAAGCTGAAGGGCGAGGTGGAGATCGTTCCGCCGGGAAACCTCCCCAACGACGGTCTCGTCATCGCCGACGAACGCAAGTACTCCTGATGGAAACGACTACGACTTGAAGAGGCCGATGTAGCGATCGCGGAGCTCTGCCTTCTGCACTTTGCCCATGGCGTTGCGCGGCAGTTCCTGCATCACGAACACGCGCTTGGGCAACTTGAATTTGGCAAGCCGTTCGGAAAGCGTTCCGATGATCTGTTCTTCGCTGGGCAGGCTCATGCCGGGCGTCGGCGTCACCACCGCGATGACGCCTTCACCAAAATCAGGATGTGGCACACCGAGAACGGCTGACTCGGCTACCCCCGGCATGAGGTTGATCTCGGTCTCGATCTCCTTGGGATAGACGTTGAAACCGCCCGAGATGATGAGGTCCTTCGCCCGCCCGACGATCGTCACGCGTCCGTCGCCGTCGATTGTCGCAAGATCGCCGGTGATGAAGAAGCCGTCATCGCGGAACTCTTCCTTGGTCTTCTCTGGATTGCGCCAGTAGCCCTTGAAGAGATTGGGTCCTCGCATCTCGAGTACGCCGACTTCGCCGGCTGGAAGGACGCGACCATTCTCCGACGCGACCCTCAACTCGATATCCGGCAGCGCATAGCCGACGGAGCCTGCGATGCGCCCGTCGTTGGCATATGGGTTCGATGTGATCATGCCAGCCTCGGTCATTCCGTAGCGTTCCAGGATGCGCTGGCCGGTCCGCGCCTCGAATTCCTGATGCGTTTCAGCCAGCAGGGGAGCGGACCCAGAAATGAAAAGCCGCATCTTGCTGCAATGGTCTTGCGTGAAGGCCGGTGTGCCCAGAAGGCGTGTGTAGAACGTCGGTACGCCCATCATCACCGTGGATCGAGGCAGCAATTTCATCAC
>CADEFX010000230.1 GCA_902826715.1 uncultured Hyphomicrobiales bacterium
TGCAGGCTGGCATGTCGGCCGATAGAAGAGCTTCCGAAACTGCCGTTCTGGCGCTTCTTGCCAAGACTCGCCTTATAGGGCATTCCGATCCGAACGGAATTGGACAACTTCGGGCATTACGAGACTTGCAGCCGAAATCCGGAAAATCTGTCGGAGCCGTGGTCGCGGCGGTGCGCGTACTGCAGCGCCTGCACGAATCGCCCCATCCGCTGAACGCCGGCCAGATCGCCCGTGATCTCTCCATGTATCGCGGGACCGTATCCAACATTTTGCGGACGTTGGAGGCTGAGGGGCTTGTGGCTTGCGACGGCGCAACGCGCACATATTCCATCGGCATCCGCGTGCTCGAGTTCGCCCACGGCCTTCTGCGCAGCAGCGGCGTCATGGATTTGGTGCGGCCTATCCTGTTCGCCCTGGCCGAGAAACATAAAGTCAGCGCCTACGTCACTCGCGTGATGGACGATACGCTTGTCCTGCTCGACATGGTGGGCACCGGCTTCAGAATTGATTTCTATATGAGCGTTGGCCGGCGCTATCCGAGCGTTGCGGGCGCGCCCGGCGCCATCATGGGAGCCTTCTCGGAGCTCGACGCAAAGAAGATCCGCAGCAGTTTTCAGGCGGCTGAATGGTTCCGCAAACCATCGTGGAAAGAATTTCAGGCGCGCATCAAGAGCGCCCGGGATGACGGCTATGCAGTCGATCGAGGAGACCGCTGGCAGGGACTGTGCCAAATCTCCGCGCCTGTCCTCGATCGAAACGGTCAGTTTCGTTTCCTGCTAACGATTGTGGGGTTGACGCACGATCTCGACGCCAAGCGCGTCCAGACCGTGGCACGCGATGCAGTTCTCAGCGCGAGCCGAATTTCCGATGGATTGGCGCTGCTCAGGATCAATTGAGGCGCAGTCACATTTGCGAATGCACCCGATTATTGCAGTCGCCAACCCAAAGCCAGCTTTCCTCCAATTGTATTCTCCCGCATACATGTGTCATTTATGGTGGACATAGCAGATGAGGTTTGCTTACGTGCGAGACCAGGAAGAAAGACGAAACGGGAGGGAGACGATGCGCAAACTGATCGCCATAGCCATGTTTGTTGCGGCGACCGTTAGCCAACCGGCGCATGCCGCCGACCCCTGGCCCACCAAGCCTATCCGCATCATCGTGCCATTTGCGCCGGGTGGCACAACCGACATCATGGGGCGGCTTATCGCCAACACGATGGGCAAGAACCTGTCGCAGCCGGTTCTCGTCGAGAACCGGGCGGGCTCAGGCGGCATCGTCGGCACCGATGCGATGGTTCGTTCGCCTTCTGACGGTCACACGGTCGCCCTCGTTATCTCCTCGCATGCCACCAATGCGGTGCTGCAGCCGAACGCACCCTACGATCCGATCAAGGACGTCACGCCTGTCACATTGATCGGCTTTGCACCCAACATCCTGGTGGTGCCGCTGTCCTCGCCGGCCAATACGCTGCAGGAGTTCATCGCATATGCGAAGGCCAATCCGGGGACCATTCACTACGGAAGTCCGGCATATGGCGGCTCGCAGCATATCGGCGGCGAGACGCTGAAGCTCGAGACGGGCATCAGCATCGAGCACGTGCTGTATCGCGGAAGCTCGCAGATCTTCCCCGACTTGCTGGCAGGGCGGCTGCAAACGTTTTTTGCTAATATCGTCTCCGGGTATCCCTACATCGAGGGCAAGAAAGTGAAAGCCCTCGGGATCTCCAGCATCAAGCGCTCGGCGCGCTTGCCCGACGTGCCAACCATCGCCGAGGGCGGTTTGGCTGGATTCAATGCGGTCGACTGGTATGGGATCCTCGCACCGCCCAAGCTTTCTCCCGAACTAACGAAACGGCTGACCGAGGAGTTCGCGCGCGCGATCAATGCTCCGGAGACGGCCGACAAGCTCCGCGAGAGCGGTGTGGACGTGACGACCGGCACGTCTGAGGAATTCGGTACGTTCATGAAGGATGAGATCGTTAAATTCAAAGAGCTGGCTCAGAAGGTCAATTTGAAGGCCGAGTAAGCTAGCCACTCCACCGAGCGCTAGCCGATCCGGGACGAACGGGAGCACGCAGCTGGTTGACAGTTCAAATGGAAACCAGGGCGACGGTGGTCGCAGCCCCAACGATCTCATTGTTGGGCTTTTCCTCATTCTCGTCGGTCTATTCGGATTCTGGCTGACGAGCGATCTGCGCATGGGGACCGCCGTGCGCATGGGACCGGGCTACATCCCGTTCGGCCTATCCTTCATCCTTGTGGGGCTCGGCATTCTTTCTTGCCTGCGGGCCTTCGTCGTGGATGGCCCAAGCCTCGAGGCCTGGAATCTCAGACCACCAATCGCCATTGCGCTGAGCATCGCGTTCTTCGCCTTCGCGATCGAGCGCCTTGGACTTTTGCTGGCGATCTTCGGCCTGGTAGTCATCGGCAGTCTCGCCAGCACTGAAACCCGACGATGGGAATCCGTTGCGCTCGGCGCGAGCCTTGCGCTCATGAGCGTGGCGGTTTTTGTCATAGCACTGCGACTTCCCATGCAGCTCTGGCCTTCGGGTTGGTTCTGATGTTCGACGTGTTCGGTCATTTCGTCGACGGCCTGCTGATCGCCGCGACCCCGATGAACCTGCTGTACTGCCTGATCGGTGCGCTGATCGGGACGTTGATCGGCGTGCTGCCGGGGCTGGGCCCGGTAGCGACCGTGGCGATGCTGCTACCGATAACCTTCTATCTCCCGCCCGTATCGGCTTTGATCATGCTAGCCGGCATTTATTACGGCGCGCAGTACGGCGGCTCGACGACGGCCATCTTGGTCAACATTCCAGGTGAGAACTCTTCGGTCGTCACCTGTCTCGACGGCCATCAAATGGCCCGCAATGGGCGCGCGGGGCCGGCGCTCGCCATCGCTGCCCTGTCCTCGTTGATAGCCGGCTTCTTCGCCACCTTCTACATCGCGCTCTTCGCACCACCGCTGGCGGAGCTGGCCCTGCTGTTCGGTCCGGCCGAGTATTTTTCGCTCATGGTGCTTGGGCTGATAGCCGCTATCGTGCTGGCGCAAGGGTCGATCATCTCGGCGCTCGGGATGATCGTGCTCGGGCTGTTCCTGTCGGCGATCGGTACCGACGTCAACACCGGAACGCAGCGCATGACGCTTGGTATCCCCGAGCTCAGCGACGGCATCGGCTTCGTCCCGCTCGCCATGGGCCTGTTTGCGATCGGCGACATCATCAGGAATCTCGAGCATCCCGCGCACCGCGTCGTCGTGGCCGGCAAGATCCAGAACGTGTGGCCTACGCGGGACGATTTCAGGCGGTGCGTCGGCCCGGTCACGCGCGGCACCGTACTCGGATCAATGCTCGGCATTCTTCCGGGCGGCGGGGCCATGCTGAGCTCATTTGCAGCTTACGCACTTGAGAAGAAGTTGTCCAAAGAGCCGGACAGATTTGGCCGAGGGGCCGTTGAAGGTGTGGCGGCGCCGGAATCGGCGAACAACGCGGGAGCGCAAACATCGTTCATCCCCCTTCTCACGCTCGGTATTCCCGCCAACCCCGTTATCGCGCTCATGGCCGGGGCCATGATGATCCACGGCATCCAGCCGGGTCCAGACGTGATGACCAAGAACCCGGACCTGTTCTGGGGCCTGATTGCGAGCATGCTTTTCGGCAACATCATGCTGGTCGTGATCAACCTGCCACTCATTCAGTTCTGGGTCATGCTCTTGAAGGTGCCCTACCGCCTATTCTATCCGGCCCTGCTGGTCTTTTGCTGCATCGGCGTATACACGCTCAACAACAGCGTGTTCGAGGTAGCCCTTCTGATCGGCTTCGGCTTGCTAGGTTATGCATTTTTGAAGCTCGGCTGCGAGCCGGCGCCGCTCGTTCTTGCCTTTGTGCTCGGACCTCTCATGGAGGAGAACTTACGGCGCGCCCTGCTGCTCTCGCGTGGCGACGCCTTGGTTTTCATTCGCGAGCCGATTAGCTTGGCACTGCTGCTGCTGGCAATCGCCCTGCTGTTGCTGATCCTGCTGCCATCTTTCCGGCATGCTCGCGGCGCGACTTTCCAGCAGGATTGAGGCGGCGGCATCCTGACGACAAATCGCCATCACAAAAAAATACTCGCTCGGTGAGAGAGCCGCGGATTCTTCGCGGGACATGAAGTCGAGTTTCAGCGCTTGCGCCTGCACCTCGTCACTCTAGCGCGATCTCGGTTCGTTAAGACGCGGGCTGCCACTTCTGTGAGCAACTACGTCAATCATGACTTTTCAACACAGATCTTCAATTTTTATCGACTCACTGTGAGCCGAAGATTAGCTTACAGCATTCTTTATGAGGCCTTGCGCTCCACTTGATAGATTCGCGTCTTTCCAGGAGGCAGCCGATGCGACCCGTGCTCGCCGTCCAAGTCTTATGCTGGTCCATGCTGCTTTGCGACTACGCCGCTGCTCAGCGAACTTACAGTTTTGAAGAGGCCTGCCGAAACGCCGGACAGACGACAGGACCATGCGCGCCGCAACAGAGACAGGCCCAACCCATGGGATGCGTGCCGCTCGCCGGCAACGCCTTTCATGCTGAAGCGTTTTCTGGGAGTTGCATTCCAACAACCTTGGCACCCGTTCTCGATGCGGAGATTCTCATCGAAATGATCGGGCTCCCTAACGTCGCCAAGCTTAACGAACTTCAGCTCACCATCGGACGGACGGATAATTTCACCAACGCCGTGGCAACCTTCTACCAGGGCAACCGAGTGATCATTCACGATCCGGCGTGGGCGAGGTCAGGAGCAGAGTCCTATTTGGTGATCGGACATGAAGCTGGGCATCATTTCTGCGGCCATACATTGGCTAATTTCCGGCGCAGCCCGCAGGAGCGGGAGTTGGAAGCTGACCGTTTCTCCGGTGCAGCGATAAAGAATTTTGAGGCCTATCACGGCAAGCCTTTCTTACGAGAGGCGATAAGCGCCGCCACACGGCTGTATTCTGAAAGTGGATCTCGCTCTCATCCCCCACGTGCTGCCCGAATAGAGGCCATAACGGCTGGCTACAACTCGGGATCGCCTTGCGGGAATCTGGCGCCCGGTTCGCGCGGCTTTAGCCCAACACCTCGATAGGCCCGCCATGCTCCGATTTGGAGACCTGTTGATCAGGATCATGGCGGCATCCTTGTTGCTTATGTGCTGCGCCCTCGCTAGCGCACAACCCGTCGGCCGCTTCGGGGGCGACCTCGTCTTAAAAGCACTGCCCGACGGTCGCACCATGGAGTTGATGCAGCCATTTATGTATACGGACAGCACCGGCGTAACCTGATCTGTTCCAGTTCGCACAAAGGTCGATGGCGCATCGATTCCGAACGTGTTCTGGAGCATCATCGGGGCTCCATATTCCGGGAAATATCGCGAAGCCTCGGTTATCCATGACTACTATTGCGCGACGAAATCGCGGCATTGGAAAGCTGTCCACAAGGTCTTCCTCGACGGCATGCTCGCACGCGGCGTCGACACGGTTCAGGCTCAGCTGATGTATCTTGCGGTCTATCGGTTTGGGCCTCGGTGGGACTTTGATGTCGATGCGTGCTTTTGCAAAGGATGCCCTGCCTGCGCCAATCCAGTCCTGAAGCGTGTGGCAAAGTACAGTCCTGTCTACAATTCTTCGGATTTTGATCAGCTTCGAAATAAGCTGATGGCTGGAGGCTCAACCTTGGAGCAGCTTGAAGACGATGCCGACTATCAGTTGAACACGGAAATCCTCAAAACCAGGCGGTGAACGCTGCCTTACACGTTGCGAGCATTCAATGTGGTCAAGTGCGGTATTATGGCGCAAACGCCATTAGAAGTGAATCCGCACCCTGCCTAAATTCAGGGGATGGACACACTCGAAAGATCACGCGGCGACCGCTACGCCTTATCGGCACTCCGCAACAAGCGGGCCTCGCTGGCGGCTGAGATCGTTGGCCTTGAAAGGCAGCTACGCCACTGCCGGGAATCCCTTGTGCATGTGGACGCCACCTTGAGGATGCTAGACCCAAGCGCCGAGCCGGATTCCATTCCTAGCAAGCGGCTTCCAAAACGGATCAAACTGTTCCGGCAGGGGGAGTTGGGACGGTTGATCCTCGACATTTTGCGGCAGGCATCAAAGCCAGTCAGCACGGTCGACGTGGTGACGGCAATGCTTCGTGCTGGCGGCCACGGTGAGGAAGCACGTCGGACGGTAGCGTCGCGCGTTCGGGGTAACCTTGCCTACCTGCACAGCAGGAGAAAGGTCATTAAAAGCGCGGCTGCCGGAGTCGTCAGTTGGTCATTGCCATAGAGGCACTAACTAACCGCCCCTCTGGCCCTCTTTTCATCGCAGTTGCGCTTGGCGTGCGCTTTCGTATGGCCGAGCCTCAAAATGTCTCGAACGCACGTTGTGTATTTGCCATCTAGGCATAGCGTCAGCGTTTTACCGTTGGGTCCAGTCACAGTCCTTGTTGGGCTATTGCAGCCGGGGAGCGCCTGCGCGACCGCAGGAGTGGATAGAAGAACGCAAACCGCCGCCGCAATGCCTATAATGGTTCTCACGTCTGCCTCCCCAGTCAGTTGAGGCAGTCAGGTTAGTCCGTTCACACACTTAGATGCAACCGAAGGCCGCCAGAGATGGCGGCCTTCTTTGTTTTCACTTTTCGCTTTTGCGCTTACGCCAGCGCAGCAACGCGACTTCCCTGCTGCCTTTATGACTGCGCTCTTTTAGAACCTCGTTCACACGCCCTGGATTCACATCAAACGACGCCGCAATACGGTTTTGAAACTCACCCGTCCACGATCTAAGCCAGACGCGAATGGCGTCTGTGAACGTCAGTTTGTAGCTTGGTGTTTGCCTGCGCATTGACGCCTATCTCCTTTGGAGATTGGCCGCAGCAAGGCTTGACAGACAGCAGGCAATAGACTCAAAGTCCGACCTGCGCTTCAACGCGCCCAGCCTGCTGCGGCTGGTTTCTATTGAGCCGATACGTGCGTCAACACGTGTCGGCTCGCTCATTTGTGGACGACGAATCGTCCACCCCC
>CADEFX010000231.1 GCA_902826715.1 uncultured Hyphomicrobiales bacterium
TTCTCCCGCTGGCGCGCCAGCGCATCGGGCTTTGCGGCTTCTTTAGCAAACTTCTCGGCTATGTCATGACCGGAGGTATCGCCCTGCGCTCCGACCAGATAGCCGGCCATCAGAATGACACCTGCAACGCCGGCGGCCGTGCTGCACAGCCGCCTCAATCGAGCCGTTTCCCGCATACGACAACTCCCCGACACACCCGCAAACGCCGGCACCGACAAAGTGCTCGCTTCACGCACTCTGAGCAAAAGGTGCGACAACATTTCGTCAGGAAAGCGGACGTCTCATGAACGGACGTTGAAAATTTTCAAGGCGCCCTGCCAGCGATGGCCCGTAGGCCTTCGCGAAAGGTCGGATAGTCCAACTTCACACCGAGGTCGTTTTTGATGCGCTGGTTCGAAACGCGCCGGCACTCCAAATAAAAGCTACGCGCCATGGGCGATAGCTCGATTGACGTGATCGGCACAGCGGGCGGCGGAGTCGCCTGCAAGAGCTCCGCCGCATAAAGCAGCACGTCTTCGGCGCTTGCTGGCTCGTCGTCCGCAACATTGTAGATGTCGTGGCACACAGTCGTCTTGATTGCGGCAACCAGCGTATGGGCGATGTCGGCAACATGGATGCGGTTGAAGACATGGCCGGGTTTGACGATGCGCCGGGCCGTGCCGGCGCGCAGGTTGTCTATGGCACTCCGCCCCGGTCCATAGATCCCGGGAAGCCTGAAGATATCGACGCGAGCGGGACGCGAGCGGCCAAGCGCCAGCCACGCTTTTTCAGCTTCGAGGCGCCAGCGGCTGCGGTCCGTCTGCGGGTTTGGCGCCGTCGTTTCGTCCACCCATGCGCCGGCTCGATCCCCGTAAACGCCGATGGTCGACAGGTAACCGACCCAGGTTAGGCTCGAAGCGGCAGCAATATCCGCCCCATGTTTCATGAGCAGGGGATCCCCTTCGCGATCGGGTGGCGCGGAGACGAGCAGGTGAGTGATCGTGGGGAGTGCAATCCGCAGGCTTTGCGTAGAGCTTGCAATGTCTATGGGAATATAGCCCAGGGCGCGGGCGCGATCGGCAGCATCGGAAGTCCGCGCCGTGCCACTGATCGTCCATCCCTCGGCGTGCATTCGCTCGGCCAGGTATCCCGCGCTATATCCGAGCCCAAAGCATAGCAAATGGCTCATTCGGCCATCTCCGCGTCCCATTCCGCAAGGACAGACGGGTCGGACTCGTGGGGACGATGCAATGCCGCGTGTGCCGCATGCCGTTCCTTGCCGACCAGTCGTGCTGCCGCCCAAACCGCTGCGCCGCGCACCAGGGCGGAGTCGTCTTTCAACAAAGGTTCAATCGCTTGATCCAAGTCTGGACTGCCGGAATTGCCGGCCGCGATCAAAGCATTGCGCACAAATCTGGCACGGCCCGTGCGCTTGATCGGCGTTTTGGCGAAGCGCTTGCGGAATGCCGCATCATCGAGGCGCAGAAGCTCACTAAGCGGCGGATTGTCGGTCTCGGCGCGCGCATGAAAGAGCATCTCCTGACCGGCTTCCGCGAACTTGTTCCACGGGCACACGGCAAGGCAATCGTCGCACCCATAGATCCGATTGCCGATGAGAGGCCGCATCGGGCGATCGATCGGCCCTTTGTGCTCGATCGTCAGGTACGAGATGCAGCGTCGTGCGTCCAACTGGTACGGCGCGGGAAACGCCGCCGTCGGACAGACGTCCAGACAGCGGCGGCAACTTCCGCAATGATCGACCTCAGGCTCGTCCGCAGGCAGATCCGCCGAAGTCAGGATCGCGCCCAGAAACAGCCACGAGCCGTGCTCGCGCGACACCAGGTTAGTATGCTTGCCCTGCCATCCGAGGCCAGACAGCATCGCCAGCGGTTTTTCCATCAGCGGTGCAGTGTCGACAAACACCTTGACGTCGGCGCCGCTCACTCTTTGCAAAGCCCCGGCGATGCGCTTGAGCTTCGGCTTGAGCACGTCGTGATAGTCGCTGCCTTGCGCATAGACCGAAATCACACCGCTGTTCTTGTCTCGCAAAGCCTCCAGCGGATTGCGGTCTGGAGCATAGGAATGTCCGAGCAGAATCGCCGAGCGCGCTTCGGGCCAAAGGACGTGCGGATGCTGCCGCCGGTCCGCCGTTCGCTCCAACCAGTCCATGTCGCCATGCAGCCGCTCGGACAAAAAGTGTTGCAGCCGGCGGCCTGCCTCATGTCCGAGATCGGCGATACAGGCAACACGAGCCACATCGAAGCCTGCCGCCTGGCTTTCGTGCGCAACCAGTTGCTTCAGGATCGTCGGCGCCATGGGCTCTGCGAGCGGCGCGATGTCGGGCACCGCAGTCTCCTTCAGAAGTCGAGATCGCCATAGTGCATGGGCGGCGGCAATCCAGGCACGCGATCCGCCAGCAGCGTCCGGAACGAAGGCCGAGATTTGATCTTGGCGTACCAATCCTTGGCAACCGTGTGCGCATCCCACGGCATCTCGTCGAGATAGTCGATACACGACAGGTGGGCCGCAGCCGCCAGGTCCGCGAAGCTCAACTCGTCGCCGGCCAGCCAGGAACGCTGATCGGCCAAGTGGTCGATGTAGCCCAGATGGTAACGCAGGTTCGATTTGACGGCACGGATAAGGGCGAGGTCCGGCGTGTATCCGGCAAGCTTGGTCTGCAGCCGCGGATAGAGCCTCTCCCTGAGAAGCTCACCGGTCACCTCCGCATCCATCTTCACGTGAAACCAGTCGACGAGGCGGCGGATCTCGGCGCGCGCCGCAGCGTCGCCTGGAAACAGCGCCGTCGCGCGCGCGCCCGTGTCGGCCGTCTCGGCTAGAAACTCCGAGACGGCATACGCACCTGCAACGACCGTGCCTTCATCTGTCTGCAATACGGGCAGGCTGCCGGCCGGATTGAGTTCGAGAAAGGCGGGCCGCCAGTCCCAGGGCCGCTCCTCGGCCGTGTCATGGTCGATGCCAAGCTCCCCCAGCGCCAGCCGGATGGAGCGCGAGTGAGGGCAAATGCGAAACTGTGTAAGCCTTGGCATTGCGTCGCTGCCGAATACGTTGACCGGATGCCGATCCGCTTTGGCCCGGGAATGGCCGAAGCGCCGGCAGCGTCACTGCGCGCAGTTGCAATCTCGCGGTGCGGCTGGCTTGACTTGAGCAAGACTGCACCGTTCGTCAAGCACTTGCTTCACTTCCAAGGTTTATCCTGCAAGGAACAATTATGCCGACCTGGCAAGTGATCCTGCTCGGCTTGCTCGAAGGGCTGACCGAGTTCATCCCGGTATCGTCGACGGGACATATCCTCCTCGCGGGGCATTTCCTGGGCTTCGACTCGCCGCAGAAGACCTTCGAGGTTCTCATCCAGCTTGGAGCCATCCTGGCTATCGTCACGGTCTACTTCGGCAAATTGTGGCATCTGCTGATGTCGATTGGCCGCGATCGGCAATCGCAGAAGTTCGTGCTCGGCATCCTGCTGGCGTTTCTACCCGCCGCCGTCATCGGCGCACTGCTGCACACGTTCATCAAGAGCGTGCTTTTCGAGTCACCCACCCTGATCTGCAGCACACTCATCCTGGGTGGCATCGTATTGCTCTATGTCGACCGCCTCAACCTGACGCCGCGCTATCACGACGCGGTGGAAATCCCGCCGCTTAAGGCGTGCGCCATCGGCATGTTCCAATGCCTGGCCATGGTTCCGGGCGTGTCACGATCCGGCTCGACCATCGTGGGCGCGATGCTGCTCGGTGCCGACAAACGCTCCGCTGCCGAGTTCTCGTTCTGGCTCGCCATGCCCACCATGGCTGGGGCGTTCGCCTATGACCTATACAAGAACGTCGGCATGTTGAGCACGGACGCGATACAGTCCATCGCGCTTGGTTTCGTCGCCGCATTTGCCGCCGGATTACTGGTGGTGCGCTTCCTGCTCGACTTCGTAAGCCGGCACGGTTTCGCACCCTTCGCGTGGTGGCGCATTCTCATCGGCGGCGTGGGCTTGGGCGCGCTCGCGATCCTCGGTTGAAAGCCGATAGCCCCTTAGGCGGCGTGCGACGTCGCTGGCTCTGTCAAAACGGCATAAAGTGACGCGCGATCACGCGATGCCTTGAGATTCTCGATGGTCTGGGGGTCGCGCAACAGGCGGGAAATGCGCGCCAGCGCCTTGAGATGATCGGCACCCGCTTGCTCAGGCGCCAACAGCAGAAACAATAAGCCGACCGGCTCATCGTCGAGCGCATCGAACGGAATCGGCTCCTCGAGCCGGGCAAACACACTGACGATTTGGCTCAGGCCTTCGATCCGGCCGTGCGGAATGGCAATGCCCCGCCCAACGCCCGTGGAACCGAGGCGCTCGCGTTGCAGCAGCGTTTCGAAAATCTGGCGGGCGTCGAGCTTGGTCAGCTCGGCTGCTTTCTTGGACAGCTCCTGCAGGGCCTGCTTCTTATTTCTCGCCTTGAGCGAAGCGATGACACCCTCAGGCGTTATCAGATCACCGAGATTCATGGTCTCTAAGCTTCCAGTTGAATCAAAGGTATCCCACGTCGCCATGCACTCATTGTGCCGTCCGCGCGAGTTCCAATCGACTGAAGCGGGCCGACTACGATACCGATGCCGAACCGCCACACCCAGCAGGTGCCGCCAAGCAACTACCCGGGCCTAGAACGCCGCCTACTGCCCTCCGGTCCCATCAGGAGCTAGGCGCAAAGCAGGAACGCTATGTTTGCCCTGGAGCAATTGCCGACACTCGACGCGTTTTTGCTTTGAAATAAGGCTTCTGCGTGGTCCCGATCGCAGAGCCGGATTCCTGCCGGACAGCGCGCGGACCCTAGATCGCGGTGCTTGCCCTTGTCAACGCTAGAGCAGGATCGTTTCGGAGTTCGCATGAAGCGCCTCGCATGCCTCAGATTGCCCGGCTGCTGAGGCTGGAGGATCGCTTCTCCCGCCGCCTGCGGACGGATGAGGCTATGCGCATGCCTTCGCGATACTTGGCCACGGTCCGCCGCGCGATGTCGATGCCGTCGTTCTGCAAAATTTCAACGATCTTGTCGTCTGAGAGAACGGCCACCGGATTTTCTGCATCGATCAGAACCCTGATGCGATGCCGAACCGCTTCGGAGGAATGCGCGGCCCCATCTCCGGCTGCTGCAATGGAGGATGTGAAGAAGTATTTCAGCTCAAAGATGCCCCTGCTCGTAGCCAGATATTTGTTAGACGTCACGCGGCTGACGGTTGATTCATGCATCTTGATAGCGTCGGCCACGGTCTTGAGATTCAGCGGCCGCAGGTACTGCACGCCGTGCATCAGGAAGCTGTCCTGCTGACGCACGATCTCCTCAGCTACTTTCAGAATTGTGCGCGCACGCTGGTCGAGGCTCTTCACGAGCCAATTCGCGTTCTGCAGACAGTCGACCAGGAAATCCTTCTCCTTCTCGTTTCTCGTCGTGCGCGACACCCGGGTGTAGTAGCTGCGATTGACCAGAACGCGCGGCAGCGTGTCGCTGTTGAGCTCGATGATCCAACTGCCGTCGGCGGCAGGGCGCACAATGACATCGGGCACGACCGGCTGAACCTCGACGGAGCCGAACTTGAGACCGGGTTTGGGGTTGAGGCGCTTGATCTCGGCGATCATGTCGGCGAGATCGTCCATGTCGACGCCAACAGCTCGTCGCAGCGCCGGCAGATTGTGCGCGGCCAGCAGATCCAGGTGCTCTAGAAATCTCGCGATGATCGGATCAAAGCGCCCGGCCTCAGCGAGTTGCAGCGACAGGCATTCCTTGAGATTGCGCGCAAACACGCCGCACGGATCGAACATCTGCAGCTTGGCGAGAACGGCCTCGATGAGAGCCACGGAGGCACCGAGCTTGTCAGCCGACTCGGAGATGCTTTCAGACAGATAACCGGCCTCGTCAACCTGGTCGATGAGGTATGCGCCGATGAGGCGCTCGGCCGGCTTCAGAAGAGCAAGCTGGAGTTGCTCATTCAAGTGATCCTTCAAAGACCGGTCGCTGGCAACCATCGCCTCCAAATTGGAGTCGCCATCGCTGGAATGGCTGTGCTGCCGCAGCGATGCCCAGCTATTGCCGGCGAGGTCCGGTCCAAGGTCGCTTGGCGGCGTTTCCGGGAACACGTTCTCGTAGTCGGCATCGAGCTCGACCGTCGCTTTGCCGGTCTGAAGCGAAAGATCCAGTCCATCTGCCGATCCGTTGGCGGTTGCCGGCAGCTCTTCGTTGTTACTTGCGCGCGGCAGATCGTCGGCGCCATCTTCGTCCCGCTCCAGAAGCGGATTGCGCTCCAGCTCGGTATCCACGAAAGCGCTGAGCTCGATGTTGGAAAGTTGCAGCAGCTTGATCGCCTGCTGCAGCTGCGGCGTCATGACGAGCTGCTGGCTCTGTCTGAGCTCTAGCTTCGCCGAAAGCGCCATACCTACGCATCCCCGCCTGACATCCTGAACCGCATGCGAAACATCTTGCCGCGGGGGTCATTAACCAAACATGTCACCCAGATACACACGCCGGACATCTTCGTTGGCTTTGATTTCCTCAGGGTTACCGTGTGTCAGAACTTGACCATCTGCAATGACGTAGCCGCGATCCACGAGGTTTAACGTTTCGCGAACGTTATGATCGGTGATCAGCACCCCGATCCCGCGGGCCGTCAAATGCCGCACCAGCTCCTGTATATCGCTGACGGCCAGAGGATCAATGCCTGCAAATGGCTCATCCAGCAGCATGAACGACGGGCGGGTGGCCAAAGCCCGGGCAATCTCGCAACGCCGCCGCTCGCCTCCCGAGAGCGCAATAGAAGGGCTCTTGCGCAAACGCGTTATTCTGAATTCCTCGAGTAGACTATCAAGTTGCTCCCGGCGCCGGCGCCGGTTCGGCTCCACCAGCTCCAACACTGCCATGATATTTTGCTCTACCGTCAGCCCGCGGAAAATCGAGGCTTCCTGTGGCAGATAGCCAATGCCCAGGCGCGAGCGCCGATACA
>CADEFX010000232.1 GCA_902826715.1 uncultured Hyphomicrobiales bacterium
CGCCACGCGCAGCGCCAGATGCAGACCTATTCTGAACAGGCGCAGGAATTGAGCCGCATGCTTGCCGACATCGCCCAAAAGGTTCAGCGCCGCTATTGAGGCGCTGTCCCTAATTGGGGCGATTGAGCGATGCGAGACCTTTGGCCGAAGCACGCGCCTGCCCTGCTTGCCTGGATCGGCCCGATCTGATACCTCACCGCCAACGCGCGAAGGACTTCCGGCCTCACGGCGCCGCGCCTGCGAAAGCTCCGGCAACGCACACGCCGGGGTCGTGCTGGCCAAGGAAAAGCCGGTTAAATACTATGATCCGCCTGGAATGCCGCCTTAGCTCAGTTGGTTAGAGCACTAGATTGTGGATCTAGGGGTCCCCCGTTCGAGCCGGGGAGGCGGTACCACCACCCCTGCGCCGCGCGGCAACAGTCTTTAGACGACAAGATCCCGTTCCGGCACCGGCTCGCCGCGTGCGACACGGGCGATGTTCTCGAACATGCGCCTCACCGTCGGCTCGAACGTGTCGGCGGTGACGGCCGCCAGATGCGGCGTCAGCACGATGTTGTCGAGGCCGATGAGTTCGCTCGTCGCCGGCAGCGGCTCGATCGAGTACACGTCCATGGCCGCGCCCCGGATGGTGCGCGCACGCAGCGCCGCAGCAAGGTCCGCCTCGACCACCACACCGCCGCGCGCCACGTTGACGACGATCGCGGTCTTCTTCATGCGGGAGATCGCCGCCGCGTCGATCATGTTCTGCGTCTCGGGCGTCAGCGGACAGTGCAGCGAAACGATGTCCGACGTCTCGATCACCTCATCGAGCGTCGCACGCGTGGCGCCGAGCGCGGAGGCTTCCTCCGGGGCCAGCGGCGTCCGTTTCGTATAAAGGACTTTGCAGGCGAAGCCTCGCAGCAGGCGCGCCACGTTCTGGCCGATGGCGCCGAAGCCGACGATGCCGACCGTCTTGCCCGACAGCAGGAACGTCTCGGCCGGCAGGTTGGAGATGCCGCGCCAGACGCCCTGCTGCAGATGCTGGTGGCCGAGCGCCTGGAAGCGCAGCGATGAAATCATCAGGCCGACGGTGAACTCGGCAACCGACAGGGCATTGCTCCCCGTGGTGCGTGCCACCTTGATTCCCAGTTGACGCGCCGTCTCGACATCGAGGTTGTCGACGCCGACGCCCCATTTGTGCAGCAGCTTGAGCTGCCGCGCCGCGCGCAGCACGTCACCGCTGACCGCCACCTGTCCCGAGATGGCGAAATCGGCATCGCGGATGATCGCCTTCATATGCTCCTCTCCGGGCTCGGAGCCGTGGGTCAGCACGAAGCCCGGCGGCAGAAAGGCGCGCAGCCGGTCGGCCCGGTTGGCAGGCATGACATCGAGCACGACGATGGTGTGGGGCAAAGCCGTCTTCCTCTTACCTTGAGATACCTCAAATCGTGAATCGCACGCCGGCGCGGGCAAGGCCGCCGGAGATGCCGACGGGCGTGCCGTCCGCACGCCAGCAGGCCACCCCCGTCATCATGCCGTCGGAAGCGATCGAGATGGCGTTCATGCCGCCGGCGATGCGGGGGACGCGCGCGATCTCGTGCCCGCGTAGGCGCAGCGCCTCGGCAATGGCCTCCGGATAGGCCGGCTCCATCTCCAGCGCACCGCCCTCGGTCCACACGCGCGGCGCCTCGACGGCGTCCTGTGCGGGCATGGCGTGGTCGATCAGATTGACGATGGCCTGGAATGCCGAGGGGAAGATGCGCAGCGCGCCCGGCAGCCCCAGAGCATGCAGGACCCGCCGCCCATCCGTCACCATCATGGGCGCCATCGACGAGAATACCCGCTTCCCCGGCGCGATGGACAGGGCTCGTCCGGGATGCGGGTCGAAGTTGTACATGTAGTTGTTGGCGATGAGGCCGGTGCCCGGGATCATGACCGAGGCGCCGAACAAGCCGTTGATGGTGTGCGTGGCGCTGACCACGTACCCATCCGCGTCCGCGACCGTGACGTGCGTGGTGTTCGCCGATTCCCGGCCGTGCAGATTGCCGGAGCGCCAGTGCTGAGCGCGCGTCATGTCGAGGGCGTCGCGGCGATCCGCGGCGTAGGCCTTGGAGACGAGCCGCGCGACGGGGACATCGACGAATGCAGGATCGGCGGTGGCGACAGCGCGATCGGCGAAGGCAATCTTCAAGGCTTCCGCGATCAGGTGGACCGAGTCCGGCGAGCCGAAGCCCATGCCTCCGACATCGAAACCCTCGAGGATGTTCAGCATCTGTGCGATATGCACGCCGCCTGATGCCGGCGGTGGCGGGCCCACGACAGTGAGTCCCCGGTAGCTCGATGCTACCGGCTCGCGCTCCACAAGGGCATATTGCTTGAAATCGGCCGTGCTCAAGCTACCGCCTTGAGCGGCAATGTGCTCGGCCACGGCCGCACCGAGCGCCCCTCCATACAGCAGCCCCGGTCCCTCATCGGCGATGCGTCTCAGCGTTCCCGCGTAGTCCGCGTGCACGACCCGGCTGCCAGCCGCAACGGGCTTGCCGCCGGGCAAGAGGAGGGCGCTGAGGCCCGGGTCGCGCGCAAGCTTCGGCGCGCAATCGGTCACGCAGTCGACGAGATACGGCGTCGCGACAAAACCGCCGTCGGCAAACCGGATGGCGGCCGACAGGGTATCGGCGAGCGAGCGCGTGCCATATCGCTGCAGCATATGCAGCCAGCCCGCCAGGTTGCCAGGTGTCGCAACGGAGGCTGCGCCGATCTCGTTTCTCTGCCCGACCGTGCCACGGGCACTGGCAAGGCCATCGCTCGTCGTCTCATACATATCCGCTCGCGCCGCCGCCGGTGCGGTCGAGAGCGCATCGATGACGATATGCCGGCCGTCCGGCAGGCGCAGATGCGTAACTCCACCACCGAGAATGCCGACCATCATCGGCTCGACCACGGTCAGCGCAAACAGCGCCGCCACTGTCGCATCGACGGCATTGCCGCCCGACAACAGTACCTCAGCTCCAGCTGCCGAGGCCAGTGGATGGTTGGTCACCACCATGCCACGCGAGCCGGCCGCCGGCCGCTTCTCGCAGACGAACGGAAATGCACGTCGCGCCAGTTTGCTCGATGAGGTCATGGATTCTTTGCCTTCGGTGCCGCCGGCGCTCGCTGCCATTTCGCTTCTGCAAAATGAAGCGCAAATCGGCCTTCGATGTCGAACCTTTTCTATCAGCATGTGTGGATCTGCGCAGTCAGCCTGCCGGTCGGTTCATCGCACTGCGCAATAAGCGGGCGGGAAAGACCCTTCACCTCCATCCGACTTTATGAAACGATCGGGCATGCTCAGATGTCTGAGCTGATCTGCCATCCATCGCCGGGCAGGGCGTTCACAGGCGACACGCACGGGGACACACATGCGAAGAGCTTTGCTCGCACTGACACTTATGCTCGCAATAGGCATGTCGTACGCGGAGGCGCAGGTCGTCTGGCGCATGTCGACGAAGCAGCCGGCCGACGGACCCGAAGGCAAGGTGTTCCAATATTTTGCCGATCAGACGGCCAAGCATTCCGGCGGCAAGATCACCGTCACGGTGTATCCCAACGAGCAGCTCGGCAAAGAAGCGGCCGTCCTCGAGCAGCTGAAGCTGGGTACCCTGCACATCTACGCCGAGGGATCCGTGTTCATGCAGAAATGGGTGCCCGACATCCGGTGGTCGAACGCACCGTTCCTGTTCAACGATCGTGATCACTGGGTGCGCTTCGTCAACTCGCCCATGGTCAAGGCCTGGTTCGACAAGGCCAAGGCCGACGCCGGCATCGGCATCCTGGGCGATCTCACCAGCGTGCTGCGCGGCCCCTACCGGGTCATGCTGTCGTCGAAGGATGTCAAGACCGTCGACGACGTCAAGGGCCTGAAGATGCGCATGGCCAACGACAAGACCGGCGTCGAGGTGTGGCAGCATCTCGGCTGCGAGGTGCGCGTGCTTGGCTGGGCGGAAAGCTACGAGGCGATCAGCCGCGGCCTCGTCAACGCTGTCACGAGCCCGATTGCGCTGGTCGAAAGCATGAAGTTCCAGGAGGTCGCGCCCTATATCGTGCGCACCGACGAGTACTATCAGTCGATCGCCTTTATGATGAACCAGAAGGCCTTCGACTCGCTCAATGCGGAGAACAAGGATTCGCTGTTGAAGGCCTTCAAGGATGCAGCCGACTTCAGCGAGAAGCTGATGGGGCAAGAGACGACGGATTCTCTGGCTCGCATGAAGGCCAAGGGTGTCACATACCTCGAGCCCGATCTGAAGCCTTGGACCGACAAGATGCTTGAATTCTACAAGGAGCGTGACGCCAAGGGCGAGCTGCCCAAGGGCTTCTTGCAGACGGTCGCCGAGACGAGAAAAAAATAAAAATGCTTAATCGGGGTCTAGAGCTCGGCGAAACCCTTCTTGGCTACGCCGAGCGCCTCTTTCTCGCGCTCGCGAACGTGTGCCTTGCGGCCATGCTCATCATCAACGCCGTCAACATCGTTTGGCGTGGCGTGACCGGCCAGAACCTCAATCTTGTTTGGCCGTGGACAACGCTGCTGTTCGTGTGGATGACGTTCTTTGGTTTCTTCGTCATTTATCGGCGGGCTACGGACATCACCGTCGACTACTTTGTCGATCTGATGGGACATAAGGCGTTGGTCGCGACACGCCTCCTGTCCGACATCATCACGGTCGGCCTGATGTGCCTCCTCCTTGCCGAGGCACCACGCACGCTCGCCAGTCAGGTCGGCGACATGGAGTTGATCCCGCTGCAGCGTTACTGGCTCAGCGTACCGCTCTTCCTCTCCGCAGCTTTAGTGGCCGCGCATTTCTTCCTCGACCTCATAAAGGCGCTCATCGGCATCCCCGAGGCGCGTAAAAGCTTCGAGCATCCCGAGGCTTGAAAGCAACATTTGGGCAGGGGTGACTGAATGACGACCTGGCTTTTCCTTGGCTTCACCGTGCTCATGCTTCTGCGCGTGCCGGTCGCGATGGCAATCGGCGGCGCCGTCATCATCGCACTGATTGGCGGAGGCTACGGCGACGGCCTTTACATTGTGCCGCAGCAGGTGCTGGAGGGCGTCGACAACGCCAGCCTTGTCGCCGTGCCGTTCTTCATTCTGACCGGCAACCTCATGAACGTCAGCGGCATGACGGACAAGATCTTCAATTTCGCCATGACGCTGGTCGGCCATATGAAGGCCGGCCTTGCACAGGTGAACGTGCTGGCCTCCATGATCTTCGCCGGCGTCAACGGCACTGCCGTGGGCGACATCGCAGGGCTCGGCCAGCTCGAGGTCAAGGCCATGCGTGAGCGCGGCTATCCGGCCGACTTCGCGGCGGCTCTCACCGTCTCGTCTGCGGTCGTCGGCCCCATCATCCCGCCGTCGGTCGGGCTAGTGGTCTACTCCTTTCTCTCCAATACCTCGGTGGCGCGGCTTTTCCTCGGCGGCATCATTCCCGGCATCCTGGTCGGCATCTCCCTGATGATCTTCAACCGAGTGTATGCCGTACGCTTCAACGTCCCAACGCAACCGCGGGCGAGCGTGCGCGAAATTGTTCGTTCGGGATGGGACGGCATCGCTGCCCTGGTGGCGCCCGGCATCATCATGGGGGCCATCATCACGGGCTTCACCACGGCAACAGAGGCCGGCGTGCTGGCGTGCATGTATGCGTTCGGGGTCGGTCTTCTCTACCGCCAACTCACTTGGGCCCACCTGTGGAAGGCGTTAACCGACACCATGCTCATGACGAGCGTCGTCATGATAATCGTCGGCTTTTCGACGGTGATGGGATGGCTCCTCGCCATCGAGCAGGCGCCGCAGCGGCTCGCCCAGGCGATGCTCGGCATGACCGACTCCAAGCCGGTGTTCCTGGCCCTCCTTATCATCTTCTTCCTCATCATCGGCTGCTTCGTCGAGGGCGTTCCGGCCAAGCTCATCCTGGTGCCGGCGCTCCTGCCCATCACCGACGCCTATGGCGTCGATCGCGTGCACTTCGGCCTTATCATTCAGCTTGGGCTCCTGATCGGCATCGCGACACCTCCCATGGGGATTGGCCTCTATGTGGTCTCGGAGGTGGCCCGCGTTCCGTTCGAGAAGGTGACGATCGCCATCCTGCCGATGCTGGTCCCACTCATCATCACGCTAATCCTCGTCACCTATATACCCGATCTGACGCTCTTCCTGCCCAATTTGATCATGGGGAAGGAATAGCCAGCGACTGTTGGACGGCCGTCGCCGCATGCGGACGGCCATGAGCAAAGGAGTCATCGAATGAGCTTCGTTCTTCGCGACCTGCCGGCGCAGGTGGATCCGCGCATCGTCGCCAAGCTGGCAAAAATGGAAACGGCCACCGCCGGTCACATCCGCCAGCAGGGCTTCTGCGACCGCCGCATCCAGTCGGTGATGCCGGGCAAGCGGATCGCCGGCACGGCGGTGACGCTTGCTATTCCCGGCCAGGATTCGACCCTCCTGCATCATGTGCTGGGCCTGCTGCGCCCGGGCGACGTCCTCATCATCGATCGCCTCGGAGACGACAAGCACGCCTGCCTCGGCGGCGGCGTCGCCGTGGCGGCCAAGGCATCGGGGGCCGTGGCGGCCATTGTCGACGGCCCCTGCACCGACTTCTCTGAGATCCGCGCCGAAGATTTTCCCGTCTGGTGCCGCGGGCCAAGTCCGATCACGACTCGCCTTCTCGGCGTTGCCGGCGCCTTCAACACGCCCATCAACTGCGGCGGCGCGCAGGTCAATCCTGGGGACGCAGTGATTGCCGACGACAGCGGCGTGCTCATCATGCCCCCGTCCGAAGCCGAAGCCATTGCCGATTGGGCGCTCGAGAAGCAGGCCGGCGAACCCAAGACGCACGTGCGGCTGCGAGCGGGAGAGAAGCTAGGCGACATCTCCGGCGCCACGAACATCGTTATGGCCAAGCTGAAATCCGGATCCGTTTAGACACCGCACGGCGTCTGCGGTCTGTC
>CADEFX010000233.1 GCA_902826715.1 uncultured Hyphomicrobiales bacterium
CGGGCCGGCGGATGACTTGTCCTTTGAGCTTCATGGTCCCCTCGGTAGGGCTCATGTAGCCACCGACGGCTTTCAGGATGGTGGACTTGCCGCAGCCCGATGGACCAAGCACGACGAAGCGGTCGGACGGGAGCACGTCAAAACTCACCCGGTAGGTCGCGGTGACCAGATGGTGCTTCGTCTTGTATTGCAGCGTCACGCCGCTCACCTGCAGCAGCGGCGAAAGTGGCTGCGGATTCTGATTCACCGCTCCACCTCCCAGTCGTTTCTCGGACGTCGCATTTCCCGGATACCGAACCACTCATGCCACGCGATCCGGTATTGCTCAAGTAGCGCGTGCCGTTTGCGGCCGGAACAGCAGGATATCAGATTGCGCCCCGGCAGCATTAATTGCCGCACGGCGATGGCGTCGCGCTCAGGACGCTCTTGGCGTCGATCGGTCGATCAGGCCAACGGCGACGTAGGCGACAAAGGCAACGGCCAAGCCCGCCAGATAGGGCGTGCTCATGTCGAGCACGAATTTGCCAAACGCCCAGAAACCGGCGCCCGTTCCGATAGCAGCCATCGCGCTCAGCGGCCCACCGAAACGCGTGAACAGCCCGAAGGCAAGGGCCACAAATACGCCGGCGCTCGCAAAGGCGGATGCGGTCTCGACGAGATCGGAGATCTTCTCGGCTCTGAGTGCGAATATGTAGGCAAAAACACCCAACGCCGCCACGCACAGCCGCGCGGTGGCCACTTTCGCACGCTCCGCCATGTCCGGCTTGAGCGGCAGAATGAGGTTGTGCGACACGAGGGACGCCGATGCCAACAGCGCTGAATCGACCGACGACAAGACAGCTGAGATCAACGCTCCGGCAAACATGACGTAGACAAAAGTCGGCAGATACGTGTTGGCGAGATGCAGCGAAAGCTGCTCAGGCTCGTCGAGGCCTGGCATGATGCCGGGCCCGATGAGGCCGAAATAGACCGGAACCAGCGCAACCAGAAGGTATCCGGCTCCGCCGAGTTGCGCGGCACGGCGTGCCACCTCAGGCGAGCGGCACGCCAGCAGGCGGGAGATAAGTTCTACCGCCACGAGCGATCCGCAAATCGGGATGGCCCACTGCTCCAGGAACTCGAGAATCGACTGGTTCTCAGCGAGAGGGCGAAATCTCGCCGCCTCCACACCAGCCAATGCGGTCACGGGATTGCCCGTCTGGACGCAGATCACGATCAACATGCCCAGCAGGCCGATAACTATGGCGATGCCCTGCACGAAATCCGTATAGACGTCCGCCAGCAGCCCCCCGAAAACCGTGTAGGCGATCACGACGGCCGCTGCCACCGTCATGGCGACGCCGAGTTCCAGGCCGGCGGTGTGGCTCATGATCTGGCCGAAGCCGCGGATCTGCGCGGCAGCCCACAGTACTGAACCGGGGATGAGAAGGATGACCGTCATCTTCTCGACGCCTGGGGAGAACCGCTGCCGGAAGAAATCGGCGAATGTCGTCAATCCGCGGCGCCATAGCGGCACGGCAAAGCACGCCCCCATGATGATGATGCCGACGGCGTACGCGAACGGCTCGCCCTGGGCGCCAGACAATCCATCAGTGTAGACGCGACCCGACGACCCCATCACCGTCTCGGCACCGAACCAGGTCGCGAATACGGAAAACGACGCCAGCGTGACGCCGAGTTGGCGTCCTGCCAGAATGTAATCCTTCTCGTCGCGAATGCGCCTGGAAACCCAGATGCCGACCGCGAACTGCAAAACGATATAGGCGAACACGCCGACGGCAACTGTCATGGCACCCCCAACGCCGGCGTGATCTCGGTGCGCTCCGCCTTTACTCTGCGGGGCGCTTAGCCCTGATCACAGCGTCGGCTGGGAGATGCTTCTCGCCGGGCTCATAGCGCCAGTCGACCATCACGCCCTTGCCGTCCTTTACCGCCGTGCGACCGACATAGGCGCCCATGGTCGATTGATGGTCAAGCGCGCGATAGACGATATTGCCGAACGGCGTTCCGACCTGCAGGTCTTTCATCGCCGCAATCAGCTTGTCGGTCTCGGCCGATCCGGCCTTCTTCAACACGGCTGCGATGGAGTGGATGGTCGCGTACCCGACGATCGATCCGAGACGCGGGTAGTCGTTGTACTTTTTGCGGTAGGCCTCGACGAATGCCTTGTGCTCCGGCGTCTCGATCGACTGCCACGGGTAGCCGGTGACATACCAGCCGACGGGTGCCTCGTCCTTCATTGGATCGAGATATTCCGGCTCGCCACCCAGCACGCTGAAGACGGGGCGATCCTTGAACAGCCCGCGCGTTTCGCCTTCGCGCACGAACTTCTGCAAATCGGCACCGAACGTCACGTTGAAGATCGCGTCAGGAGCCGCATCGGCCACCGCCTGTGCCACGGCGCCCGCATCGATCTTACCCAGCGGGGCTGCCTGCTCGGCAACGAACTCGACGCCCGGCTGCTTCTCGGCCATCAGCGCCTTGAACGAGGCAACGGCAGACTGCCCGTATTCGTAGTTGGGATAGACGAGCGCCCACTTCTTCTTGTTCAGCTTGACGGCGTCTTCCACCAGCATCGACGTCTGCATGTAGGTGGAGGCCCGCAGCCTGAACGTGTACTTGTTGCCGTTCTCCCAGACGATCTTGTCGGTCAGCGGCTCGGAGGCCAGAAAGAAAATCTGGCGCTGCTTGGCGAAGTCCGCCACGGCGAGACCCACATGCGACAGGAACGTTCCCGTCAGCAAGGCCACCTTCTCGCGTGAAAGCAGCTCCTCGGCCGCCCGCACGGCATCACCCGGCGTACCGTTGTCGTCGCGCGATACGACCTCAAGCTTCTTGCCGCCGATGCCGCCCGCCGCATTGACCTCTTCGACGGCCAGTTCCCAGGCCCGCTTGTAGGGCTCGAGGAAGGCAGGGACGGTTTTGTAGCTGTTGAGTTCACCGATTTTGATGGTCTCTTGGGCAAACGCCGTACCGGCGCCCATCGACATGCACAGGACGGCGGTTACGACGCTCTTCTTCAGCTGCATGGAACACCTACTCCTTATGTTCTTCTTGAGCTTAACATATTCCGACTAAATCAAGTCGGGAGAATGGCGCTTGACGCCACGCCCGACAAGAATGTGTCCTGCGCGTGCGCCGGCGACGCCAGGCGAGGGAGGCGACAATGGCAAATGAGCACCTGCTCGTGTCTGCTGCCGACGGGATCATGCGGCTAACGCTCAACCGGCCGGACAAGCTGAACGCGCTTACACGCGCGATGATGCGCGATCTGGAGGCGGCCCTGGAGCGGGCTGCCGGCAACCCCGACTGCCGCGTTGTCGTGCTGACCGGCGCCGGGCGGGCCTTTTCAGCCGGCCAGGATCTCGCGGACAGCGTCTATGTTGAGGGAGGGCCGCAGCCCGATCTCGGCCTCGTCCTCGACCAGTACAATCCCATCGTTCGCCGTGTTCGCGCGCTGCCCAAGCCCGTCGTTGCCGCGGTCAATGGCATTGCAGCGGGCGCCGGGGCCAGCCTTGCCCTGGCCTGCGATCTCGTCTACGCCGCGCGCTCGGCGAGCTTCATGCAAGCCTTCGCCAGGATCGGGCTGATCCCGGACTGCGGAAGCACGTGGATGCTGCCGCGTCTCGTCGGCGACGCGCGCGCACGCGGCCTTGCCATGCTGGCCGAGCCGCTGCCCGCCGAGAAGGCCGAGGCCTGGGGATTGATCTGGAAAGCCGTCGACGACGACAAGCTCGCCGCCGAGGTCGATGCCGCAGCCTCCCGTTTCGCATCCGGACCGACCTATGGCTTCGCGCTTCAGAAACAGGCGTTCGCCGACTCGGCACACAACACGCTCGATGCGCAGCTTGACCTCGAGCGCGCGCTGCAGAGCAAGGCCAGCGCGTCGCCCGACTATGCCGAAGGCGTCGGCGCGTTCCTCGCCAAGCGCAAACCTAACTTTACCGGCCGCGAGAGCTGAACGATGTCCGATGCCGTCCTCATGGCCCAACGCAGCGCCGAGACGATGTGGGCGCTGGACACCGCGACGCGCAGCCTCGGCATGCGCCTTGACCTCGTCGAGCCCGGCGTCGCCGTCCTGTCGATGCCGATCATCGAGACCATGGTCAACGGACATGGCACCTGCCACGGCGGCTACATTTTCATGCTCGCCGACTCCGCCTTTGCCTTCGCCTGCAACTCGTTCAATCAGAAGAACGTGGCCCAGAATTGCCAGATCACGTTCGTCACCCCGGGGCGCTTAGGGATGCGCCTCGTGGCCGAAGCGCGTATGCGTCAGCGCGGCGATCGCAGCGGGATCTACGATGTCACGGTGCGCTCCGACGCCGGCGACATCATCGCCGAGTTCCGCGGCCACAGCCGCTCCATCCCCGGCACGCACGTGCCGGAGCCCTGATCTCTCGCGAAGGGACACGCAATGCTCGATCTTGCGCCCAAGCCATCGGATCTCGAGCCCATCGAGACGGCCTCGCGCGACGCCATAACCGCCCTGCAGCTGCATCGCCTCAAATGGACGCTGCAGCACGCGTATGACAACGTTCCGCATTACCGCAAAGCCTTCGATGCCAAAGGCGTCCAGCCCGCTGACCTGAATCAGCTTTCCGACCTCGCCCTCTTCCCCTTCACAACCAAGCAGGACCTGCGCGACAATTATCCGTTCGGCATGTTCGCCGTGCCGCGCGAGCAGATCGCGCGCGTGCACGCGTCGTCGGGCACCACTGGCAAAGCCACGGTCGTCGGCTACAGCCGTGCGGATCTCAAAGTCTGGTCGCAGGTGGTGGCGCGCTCCATCCGCGCCGCCGGCGGCCGTCCAGGCATGAAGACTCATGTCGCCTACGGTTACGGTCTCTTCACGGGCGGCCTCGGCGCACACTACGGCGCCGAGGAGCTCGGATGCACGGTCATTCCCGTCTCCGGCGGCATGACCGAGCGACAGGTTCAGCTCATCGTCGACTTCGAGCCCGACATCATCATGGTTACGCCGAGCTACATGCTGGCGATCCTCGATGAATTTCGCCGCCAAGGATGCGATCCGCGAAAAACCAGTCTGAAGGTCGGCATCTTCGGCGCCGAGCCGTGGACCAATGCCATGCGCCTCGAGATCGAACAGGCCTTCGATATGCACGCCGTTGACATCTACGGCCTCTCCGAGGTCATCGGGCCCGGCGTCGCCAACGAGTGCGTCGAAACCAAGGACGGACTGCACATCTGGGAGGATCATTTCTATCCCGAGATCGTCGATCCCGTCTCCGGCCAGCCGCTTCCCGATGGCACCGTGGGAGAGTTGGTCTTCACCACCCTCACCAAGGAGGGCATGCCGGTCATCCGCTACCGAACGCGCGATCTCACGCGCCTGCTTCCCGGCACAGCGCGCTCCATGCGCCGCATGGAAAAAGTCACCGGCCGCTCCGATGACATGATGATCATCCGCGGCGTGAACGTTTTTCCGACGCAGATCGAGGAGCACATCCTCAAGGATCAGACCCTGGCGCCGCATTACCAGATCGTTCTGACGCGCGTGGATCGCCTCGATGCCATGGAGATCCTCGTCGAGGCCGCCGAGAGCGCAACCGAGGCTGACCGCGCATCGTCGGCGACCACACTGCAGCAACGGCTGAAAGGGAGCATAGGCCTATCTTGCAATGTCACCGTCACACCACCGCTCGGCATCGAGCGCAGCCAGGGCAAGGCACGTCGCGTAGTCGATAAACGTTCTAAGATTTAGCCTCTTGCCCCTCATGCATGCACCCCCATATGCGCAGAAGCACGATGGTTAAGGAGGCTGCTCATGCTCGCCGTGGAAATTCAATCGCATGCGCGCAAACTGATGGAAGTTCACGGGGCGTCCGCCATTGCCGAGGCCGCCCAGAAGGCCCGCTGTTTCGAGAAGATCGGCGACCAAAAACAAGCCGGTACCTGGCGCCGCATCGAGGCCGCTCTGCTGCAATTGCGCGGCCCGCGGGCCAGCTGACGATGGCGCGACACGCTGTGTCGGACTAGGGTGCGTCGTCTTAAACAACAGGACGCGCGCCTTCCTGATGCAATCTGCCGACCGATCCAAAACGACAAACTTCGGCTTCAGGGAAGTTCCGGAGGGCGAGCGTCAGGGCCTCGTGAACCGGGTTTTCTCGGAGGTGGCCGACCGCTATGACCTCATGAACGACTTGATGTCGGCGGGTCTGCATCGGATCTGGAAAGACGATCTCATCACGATGCTTGCGCCGCCCAAGGCGGCGCAGCCGTTCACCTTGCTGGACGTCGCCGGCGGTACAGCGGATATCTCTTTGCGCTTCGCGCAGGCTAGCGGACCGGACTGCCACGCTGTCGTGTGCGACATCAGCCCGGAAATGCTGTCTGTCGGACGCCGCAAGGTCGAAACTGCCGGTCTGTCGGATCGCATCGAGTTCGTCACCGGCAACGCCGAGGCGCTGCCCTTCGCCGGTCGCTCCTTCGAAGCCTGCACCATCGGCTTCGGCATCCGCAACGTCACGCATATCGACCGCGCGCTGGCCGAGTCCTATCGTGTCCTCAAGACTGGCGGCCGCTTTCTCTGCCTCGAATTCTCGCACGTGGACGTCCCCATTCTCGATCGCCTATACGACCTGCACTCCTTCCAGGTGATCCCGCGCCTCGGCGAGCTTGCTGCGGGCTCCAGTGAGCCCTACCGTTACCTCGTCGAGAGCATCCGCAAATTTCCGCCCCAGGAGCAATTCGCGGGCATGATCCGAGCCGCCGGCTTCGAACGGGTCACGTATCGCAACCTGGCCGGCGGCATCGCGGCTATTCATTCGGCCTGGCGCATCTGATTGTCGGCGTCTTCGGATGCCCAAGGCGACAAGATGCATATCAAACAGCCGACATCCTCAATCACGTCCCGCGGCAATGCTTGACCGCGGCCGCGGGCGTGGTCATGTGTCGCCGTCAAACGCTCTGC
>CADEFX010000234.1 GCA_902826715.1 uncultured Hyphomicrobiales bacterium
AGAAGTTGCCACTACCGAGAATCCCCTTGCGGAACATCGTGCGAACACCTATACGTGTTCCTGATTTGTCCATGCAAGACGTTCGCGTGTGTCGAGTGGCCTGAGCACATTCGGTACCGGAGACACCCATGCTGACCTCGAAGCAAAAAGAGCTTCTGATCTTCATCAACGGGCGCGTGAAGGAAACCGGCGTTCCGCCTTCCTTCGACGAGATGAAGGCGGCGCTCGACCTCAGATCCAAGTCCGGCATCCACCGCCTCATCACGGCGCTCGAGGAGCGCGGCTTCATCCGCCGCCTGCCGCATCGCGCCCGCGCGCTGGAGATCATCAAGCTGCCCGATGCTCTCAGTGAGGACGCTGCGCGCAAGAACCGCTTCAACCCGAGCATCATCGAAGGCGGCGCTCCGGCCCGCACACCCACTCCGGTGGTGCCGCCGAGCTATATGCACGACAACGCCGTCTCCGTCCCGATGATGGGCCGCATCGCCGCCGGTGTTCCCATCAGCGCCATCCAGAACCACACGCAGGACATTTCCTGCCCGCCAGACCTCCTGGGCAAAGGGGAGCACTTCGCCCTCGAGGTGAAGGGCGATTCAATGATCGACGCCGGCATCCAGGAAGGCGACATCGTCATCATTCAGCGCACATCGACCGCTGAGAACGGCGACATCATCGTCGCCCTCGTCGAGCAGGAAGAGGCCACACTTAAGCGCTTGCGCAAGAAGGGTGCGTCCGTTGCGCTCGAAGCCGCCAATCCCAAATACGAGACGCGCATCTTCGGGCCCGATCAGGTCGATATCCAGGGCCGCCTCGTCGCGCTAATGCGACGCTACTGAGACCGGGTCATCGGGCAGCGCGTCGGCCCCAGCCAAGGTCGTTGTCCACGGCCGTTTGCCGCGCGTGTCCGCCACCGTCTGCACGGTGACACCCCTGCGAGTGAAGAAGACTGCGTGCGCCCCCAGCGCGCGCAGGCGCTCATGCGAGAGTGTCAGACCGCCCTCCGGGCACGCGCGGGCCTCTGCGAGCGCCACCACCCGCACCGAGGCTAGCGCGCAGTCATCGCGCAGGGCTGCGCCGTGGCGCGCCACCGTCACCACGCGCCCCGCCACCTCGGCCACGCACCCCGAGGCATCGCATCGGAACGCCGTGGCCTGCGCAACCATCTCCGGCGTGCGCGCATCGCCATCGTGCTCCAGCCAGCGCCCAAGTTCGAACATGCCGCCGCGCCCAGTCAGCGCCGACAGGCCCGCCTTGCCCGCGCGCACCGCCACCAACGACCCATCGCGTCCGACGAGAACATCGGGCGCCTGCCGCAGGGGCGCCATGGCAAGGCCCAGCGCCACCGGGGCCAAGCCCAGCAGCCGCCACCGCGTGCGCCACAGCGTCAGCCATAACCCTCCCGTCAGCATCAGCGCGAACGCCGCCGCAGGGATCGCCGGGATGTGGCTCACCGCACCAGGCAGCGCCGCGACCCGGTAGGCACACCAACTCATGGCATCGATGCCCCATCCCATCGCCTGCAGCGGTGCCCACTCCAAACCCAGCGGCATCGCCACCAGCGTCACCAGTGCCGCGGGCATGACGAGCACGTTGCAGATCGGAATGGCGATGAGGTTGGCGAGGACCGCATACTGCTGGCTCTTGTGGAAGTGATAGGCCGCGAACGGCGCCACGGCGAAGCTCGCCACCAGTGTCGACAGCACGATGCCACCAAAGAACAGCAGCAGTACATATACGGGCGAACGGCGCGCCGAGACAGTGTTCCGGTCACGCTCGCGCAGCAGTTCGTACGCCGACACCAGCGCCACCACGGCCGCGAACGACATCTGGAAGCTCACGTCCATGAGGCTCTCGGGGAACACGACGAGGATCACCAGCGCGGTCACCGCCACGTTCCGCAGCGCCACGGCCGGACGGTCCAGCATCACTGCCGCGAACATGATCGAGATCATGATCCACGAGCGCACGGTCGGAAACGATGCGCCCGAGATCAGGAGATAGCCGAGCGCTGCCAGCATGGCCGCCGCGGCCGCCCACTTCTTGATTTGAAAGCGCAGCGCGATCGCCGGCACCAGCGCCAGCGCAAAACGCACCGCCACGAACACCGCGCCCCCCATCACCACCATGTGCAGGCCCGAGATCGACAGGATGTGCAGCAGCCCCGAATCACGAAAGGCATCGTTGGTTGCATCCGAGATGCCGCCGCGCTGACCGGTGATGAGCGCATTGGCCATCTCGCCCCGTTCGCCCGACAGCGCCGCCGTCACACGCGCACCGATTGCCTGCCGCACCCGCTCGATGGCAGCACGGACCTGCATGCTCGCAGGCGCCTGCCCGACCTCCGCATCCATCGATATCGTTGCGCGTGCGAAACCCACCGCCCCCAGCCCCTGGAACCAGGCAGCGCGTGCGAAATCGTAGCCGCCCGGCAACGCCGGACCCGCCGGCGGCGACAGCATCGCGCGGACGGCGATGGCGTCTCCCGCCTTCAGCGCCGGGTTGCTTGCCTGTAAACGCACCCGCACGCGCTGAGGGCGCTCCTCCAGCGCAAGTCCTTTGATCGTCGAGACCAGCAGCGTCACCCGTTGCCCGCCGGATGGCCGTGGCTCCACCAGCTCGATCCAGCCACGCACTTCGACCAGTCCGGTCTGCCGCTTCAGCACCGGCGCAGCGACCCAGTCGGTGCGCACCTTCGCCACCGAAAAACCCGCCGCCGCGGCGGCAAGTGCGCCGCCGGCCAGCATGGCCGCCGCGCCATGACGCCAGACCACGCGCAAGCCCACTGCAAGCAGCAGGGACGCCAGCGCCACCAGCAACGCGGGCTCCACCGGGAGCCAGAAATAAAGGGCTATGCCGGCGCTGAACATCACCGGAACCCACACGAACCAGCGATCCTGCTCGGCCGTCAAGATCTCCAGCAACGAGGTCCCGGCCCGGCGCACGCAACGCCCCCGCAAATATCCCGCAGGCATCGACGCGCCAGGCGCCGAAGCGCCCTTACCGCAATCTCCGGCCTGTGCTACACGGTCGCCGAGTTGATCCACCCAAAGGTGTTCCCGGCAGCTCTGTCAGTCGCCCGAACATCCGTCCGGAACCACTGTAGCACACGCGAAAGCCAACATGGCCAATGCTGCCGGGGCCAAGGTCGTCACACGTTTTGCACCCTCGCCGACAGGCTTCCTGCATATCGGCGGAGGCCGGACGGCCCTCTTCAACTGGCTCTACGCCCGCAACACCGGCGGCAAGATGCTTCTGCGCATCGAGGACACCGACCGCGAACGCTCCAAGCCCGAGCATGTCACCGCCATCATCGACGGCCTCAGATGGCTCGGCCTCGACTGGGATGGCGAGCCGATCTCTCAATTCTCCAGGGTTGCCCGCCACCAGGAGGTCGCGCGCGACCTGCTCGCCACCGGCGGCGCCTACAATTGTTATCTGACCGCCGAGGACCTGGCCGCGATGCGGGCCAAGGCCGAGGCCGAGAAACGTCCCCTGACCATCGTCAGCCCCTGGCGTGATCGCGATGCTGCCCAAGCCCCGCCCGGCGTGAAGCCCGCCGTACGCCTGCGCACGGCACGCACCGGCGAAACTGTGATTGATGACCAGGTTCAGGGCCGCGTCGTCTTCCGCAACGAAGATCTCGACGACATGATCATCCTGCGATCTGACGGCGCGCCCACGTACAATTTCGCCGTCGTGGTGGACGATCACGACATGGGCGTGACGCATATCATCCGCGGCGTCGATCACCTCACCAACGCCGCCCGCCAGATCCAGGTTTACAACGCCTGCGGCTGGTCCGTGCCGGCGCTGGCGCACATCCCGCTCGTGCATGGCCCCGACGGCGCCAAGCTCTCCAAGCGCCACGGTGCCCAAGGCGTCGAGGAATACCGCGCCATGGGCTACCTGCCCGCCGCGCTGCGCAACTACCTGGCCCGTCTCGGCTGGAGCCATGGCGACGACGAGATCTTCTCGACCGAGCAAGCCGTGTCCTGGTTCGACATCAAGGACGTTGGCAGGTCGCCGGGCCGCTTCGACTTTGCCAAGCTGGCCGATCTCAACGGGCACTACATCCGCGCAATGCCGGACGACGAGCTCATGGGCCACATCAAGGCGCTGCTACCCTTCATTCCGAACGGCCCCGCCATCAAGGCCCAGCTCGATGCAACCGGCTGGACGCCGCTCGCTATCGCCTTGCCCGGCCTCAAGGAACGGGCCAAGACGCTCGTCGAGCTTCTCGACAACGCGGCCTTCCTGTTTGCCGCGCGCCCGCTTGCCCTGGACGACAAGGCGGCCAAGGTGCTCGACGCGGACGCGCGGGTTCAGCTTGGGTTGCTGATCCCCAATCTCGAAAAGGTGAAGCCGTTCGAAGCCGCCGCTCTCGAGGCCGAGGTCCGCCGCTTCACGGATGCGACAGGCGCCAAGCTCGGCAAGATTGCTCAGCCTTTGCGGGCCGCTTTGACCGGCCGCGCGGTGTCACCCCCCGTGTTCGATGTCATGCACGCTCTGGGAGCGGAGGAAACCCTGGCTCGCCTTAGGGATCAGGCACAATAGGGGCGAAGTTCGCCCTTCGGCCGATTGCTGTCGGAGGCGAGGAGGTATACTTTTAGGTGCGGTGCAGCGAGAGTTTCGATAGCCAGGCGTCACAGCCTCGCGGTTGCTGATCGAAGGAACGAACAACATGAACGCTCAAGACGGCAAAATGTCGGATGCCAATAGAACAGCAACCCTGCTGATCAACAACAAGCAAACGCAGATGCCGGTTCGATCCGGCACCATCGGTCCGGACGTCGTCGATGTCGGCCGCCTCTATCGGGACACCGGCTGCTTCACCTACGATCCGGGCTTCACCTCCACCGCCAACTGCTCGTCGAAGATCACCTACATCGACGGCGACGAGGGCATTCTGCTCTATCGCGGCTATCCGATCGATCAGCTCGCCGAGAAGTCCAACTTCGTCGAGGTCTGCTATCTGCTGCTCAACGGTGAGCTGCCGACCAAAACCGAGTCCGAAAAGTTTCGTCACACCATCACGCACCACACCATGGTGCACGAGCAGATGACGCGGTTCTACACCGGCTTCCGCCGAGACGCGCATCCGATGGCGGTGATGTGCGGTGTCGTCGGCGCCTTGTCGGCCTTCTATCACGACTCCACCGACATCCACGATCCCCAGCATCGCATGGTCGCCAGCCATCGCATGATCGCCAAGATGCCGACGATCGCGGCCATGGCCTACAAATACTTTATCGGGCAACCCTTCATCTATCCGCGCAACGACCTCGACTACGCTTCCAACTTCCTGCAAATGTGCTTCGCTGTGCCCTGCGAGGCCTATCAGGCCAATCCTGTGCTGGCCCGCGCGCTCGATCGCATCATGATCCTGCATGCCGACCACGAGCAAAACGCGTCGACGTCCACCGTGCGCCTAGCCGGCTCGTCAGGTGCCAATCCGTTCGCCTGCATCGCTGCCGGCATCGCCTGCCTGTGGGGGCCCTCGCATGGTGGCGCCAACGAGGCCGCGCTCAAGATGCTCGAGGAGATCGGCTCGGTCGATCACATCCCCGAGTTCATCAAGCGCGTGAAGGACAAGAACGAGGGCGTGCGCCTGATGGGCTTCGGCCATCGCGTGTACAAGAACTATGACCCGCGCGCCAAAGTGATGCAGCAGACCTGTCACGAGGTTCTCGATCTGCTCGGCATCAAGGACGAGCCCTTGCTGAAGGTCGCCATGGAGCTTGAGCGCATCGCGCTGCAGGACGACTACTTCGTCGAGAAGAAGCTGTACCCGAACGTCGACTTCTACTCCGGCATCGTGCTGCGGGCGCTCGGCTTCCCGACCGCCATGTTCACACCGCTGTTCGCCGTATCGCGCACGGTTGGCTGGATCGCGCAGTGGAAGGAAATGATCGAGGATCCCGAGCAGAAGATCGGCCGCCCGCGCCAGCTCTACATCGGCCCCACCGAGCGCCAGTTCGTGCCTCTCGATCAGCGCTGACGGGCGCGCTCCTGAGACCGATCACGCCGATGCCGTCCTCGCGGCATCGGCTTTTTTCTTGGCGTAGCGCAAGACGATCTCCGCTGCAGCATCGCTTGCGCTGGCCGCTGGCAGAGCCAGCGCGGCGGGGAGCCGCGCCAGTGCTTTTCGCTGCGCTTCACGTACCGGCCCGGCCCTCAACACGTCGCCAAGGGCGGCTGCCAGCAGGTGGGGCGTACAACGTTCCTGGATGAACTCGGGAAATGCATTGTCGCCCAGCACCAGATTTGGGAGCACGATCGAACGCGCCGTGATCATGCGCCTCAGGAACGGCGCAGCCAGCGGTTCGACCTTGTAGGCCACCACCATCGGCACTCCCAGCAGCCCAAGCTCGAGCGTCACGGTTCCCGACGCCGTCAGTGCTGCATTTGCCAGCTTGAACGCGCGCAACCGGTCCGTTTCGCTCTCGATCAGGTGCGGGACGAGCGGCCATCGCCGCAGCGTCTGCTCCACCAGAATGCGCGTGGACGCCACCACCGGAATGATGACTTGAGGCAGGCGGTCCTGCTTGAGCAGCAGTTCCAGCGCTCCGCCGAACGGGTCCATCAGGCGCCCGACCTCCGACCGGCGGCTGCCCGGCAAGACCACCAGCACCGGCCGGTGCGGCGACAGGCGCAGGCGCTCCGCCAGCGGCGCCGGATCGATTTTGCGAAATTCGTGCAACCGCTCAATCAGGGGATGTCCGACATACGTGCAAGGCGGCCCACCCAGTTCGCGATGCGCCGCCGGCTCGAACGGCAGCAGCGCCAGCACGTGATCTACATAGGCCCGCATGACCTTGGCTCGCCCGGGCCGCCACGCCCACACGCTCGGGCTGA
>CADEFX010000235.1 GCA_902826715.1 uncultured Hyphomicrobiales bacterium
CCACGTCATAGAAGGCCTCGAGGCCAGCGACGTAGTCGGCCGTGCGATCCGCCGCGTCCTTGTTGGCGCCGATGTTCACGCCAACAACGCCGGTTGGCCTGCGCCTCTGGAGCCGCGTCAGTGCTGCCGCGTGGCCACCATTGTTAAAGCCCAGACGGTTGATGACCGCGCGCTCGTTGATCAGGCGGAACACGCGCGGCTTGGGATTTCCCGATTGCGGTAGCGGCGTTACGGTACCGATCTCCGCAAAGCCGCAACCGAGGCCGAGCACCGCATCGGGCACGCGGGCATCCTTGTCGAAACCGGCTGCGATGCCGATTGGGTTGCGCAGAGACAACGCACCAAGCTGGGTCTCGAGGATCGGATCGTCGCTTCCGGAATCGCGAGGATAGAGGCCGCGCTCGAGAGACTTCAAAGTAAGTTCATGCGCTTGCTCGGGATCGAGGGCGAGAAGTGCCGGCCGGACCAGCTCCGCAAGCCCCTTCAACATGGAACGAGGCCCTCCGGCAATTGATACCGGCCGTCAGGTGCTCGCACCAGCGGTACTTCCGATGTCACTGCTGCAACGTCGAGCGGTTGATACAAATGCGGAAAGAGGACGCCACCTTGCGAAGGCTCCCATCGCAGCGCTTCGCCAAGCGGGGAGACGTCAACGCCGATCAGCACGAGATCATCTTGATGTGCGAAATGCCGCTCCAAAGTTCCTGCAACTTGATCGGGGGCCGACAAGTGGATGAATCCGTCGCGCGCATCATCGCCGGAGCCGAAATAGCGTCCGCTGGCGCGGGCTTGCTCCCAAGACCTGCGATCGCAGATCTTGTAAACCCGATCGGGCGTCTCACGTTTCGGGCTCGCCATTCTATGCCTTGTTGCGTGCACGTGCTCAGCGGCTGGTTGACGTTCGGCGGTCTCGTGTCTATCCGTTCTATAGAGGCCGTGCCAGTCCTTGCGCGAGCCGGTCATTGCGGCGGTTAGTCCACCCAGTTCATGTCATCCGGATTCACAGCACAGCCGTTGGCGCTAGGGCGTCTTCTGTCGGATCCGTTCAGGTTTCGCATCCCCTCGTTCCAACGACCGTATTCCTGGACCACAAAGGAAGCCGGGCAGCTTCTCGACGATTTGACGTTGGCGCTCGAAGAGCCGGCGGACGACACCGCATCGAGTTCCTGCGAATACTTTCTTGGCGCCATGCTTCTCAATACCGCGACGCCGATAGCTGCGGCCGGTTCCGCGCCGGCTCACGATGTCGTCGATGGACAGCAACGCCTCGTCACTCTGACGATCCTGCTGGCAGTCTTGCGCGATCTGCTGGCGCGAACCGACGGCGAGCTGCCGCGCGGATTGCGGGAGCACGTCGAGTGCCCGAAGGCGTCCGGTCAGCCGCCAACCTACCGCATTGAGCTGAGGGAGCGTGAACGCGATTTCTTCAAGCGGCATGTGCAGGAACCTTTGAGCACGACGACGCTGCCGGAGACCGACGATCTGACCGAGGTTGAAAAGCGAATCCTGGAGGTGCGCGAGTACCTTGCTGCAGAGCTTAAGGGGCGCGATCCGCAAGAGCTCGCGCGTATCGCCTCGTTTATCGGGCAGCAGTGCCAGGTTGCGCTCATCTCGGCCGAAGGTATCGATCGCGCCTTCCGCATCTTCACCGTTCTCAACGATCGCGGCCGCCCGTTGCAGCGCAACGACATCCTGAAGGCGCAGATTATCGCGCAGATCGATGCAAGCGCGCGTGCGCGGGCAGATAGTATTTGGGATGGAACCGACGCTCTTTTAGGCCCTGATTTCGAGCAACTTTTCAGTCACATCCGGGCCGCCGAGCTCAGTCCCAAGTCGCAGATCATCACGGGCGTTCGGGAAGTTATTGCCAACGCCGGCGGTGAGCGAGCTTTTGTCGAAGGCCTGCTCGAGCCCTATGGCAGGGCTTTTCACTCCCTGCGGCATGCTCAACACGCTGGCTCACCTCGATCGGCCGAGATACGCCGGCTTTTGACCTACCTGGGATGGCTCGGCAGCGCCGATTGGGTGCCGCCTGCCTTGCTATGGTGGCGGCTGAACCACGCCGACCCCGAAAAGCTGTACGCCTTCCTGCAGGCCCTGGAGCGACTTGCGTATGCTCTGCGCCTCCTCGGCATCGGCGCCGATAAAAGGGCCAGCCGTTTTCATGCCGTGGTGCAGGCGATCCGGCGCGGCACCGCGATGGATGATCCCAAAAGCCCGCTCGAGCTTGGACGGGACGACCTGCGCAATATTCTCTACAACCTGCGCAATCTGCATTTGCGCAGCCCTTTGATCTGCAAGCTCGTGCTGCTGCGGCTCAATGATGAGCTGGCTGGAAGTTTGCAGTCCCTGTCCGCGACCGATTTCACCGTGGAGCACGTGCTGCCGCAGAAGCCCGGCCGCCACAGCGCCTGGCGCGAATGGTTCCCCGTCGCCGAAGAGCGCGAGCGCTGCACCAATTCGATCGGCAACCTCATCCTCGTGCGGCGCCGGCAGAATGAGAACGCGCGCAACCGCGAGCTGCCGGAAAAGCTTGAGATCTATTTCGGTGGCCCCGACGCCGATGTTCCCGCCATCACGGCCGAGTTGAACGGGATTTCGCAATGGGGTCCCAAGCATGTCATGGCACGCGAACAGCGTCTGCTCGACATCATCAAGTCGATCTGGCGCCTCGACAACCAGAAGGTCGACGTGCCACCTGCGAAGCCACCCCCGCCGACGAAGAGGCAGGTCGCCGCGAGGGCATTGAAGTTCCTCGCTCGCTCATGAGAGCCGCTGACCGCGACTAGGTCGCCACGAGCTCGCCCTTCAAAGCTTTGTCGATAAGGTTGCGGGTCTCACGCACGCCGTAGAGCTCGATGAAGCTCCCGAACCGCGGCCCTTGCGACTGTCCGAGCAGCACCTCGTAGATGGCCTGGAACCACGCCCGGAGCTTGTCGGCAAAGCCATGCGTCTTGCCGATCTCGTACACGATGTTCTGCAGCTCTTCGGCGGAGGCGCCGGCCGGTGCGCTGGCCAAAGCTGCGTCGAGCGCGGCCAATGCTTTGCGCTCCTCCTCGGTCGGCGCGCGAAACTTCTTCGTCGGTTGCACGAAATCGTTGTAGTAGGCGACCGCATAGCCGGCGAGCTGATCGAGCAGTGGATACGTTTCGGGCGTCGCATCGGGGAAATGACGGCGGATGAAGCCCCAGACCCGCTCCTTGTCATGCGCGTTGGACGCGGCCACGAGATTGAGCAGCAGCGCGAACGAGATCGGCAGCTCCGCTGCGGGCGGATGGCCGGCGTGAATGTGCCAGGCGGGATTGTCGAGGCGAGACGCTTCCACCTCGTGTGGATATTTGCCCACGAACGTCAGATATTCGTCGACCGCGCGCGGAATGACATCGAAGTACAGCCGCTTGGCGGCGCGTGGCTTCTGGTACATGAACAGCGACAGGCTCTCGGGGCTCGCGTAAGTCAGCCAGTCCTCGATCGTCAGACCGTTGCCCTTCGACTTCGATATCTTCTGTCCCTGCTCGTCGAGGAACAGCTCGTAGTTGAAGCCCTCGGGCGGGGTGCCGCCGAGCACACGGCAGATCTTCGACGACAGCATCACCGAGTCGATCAGATCCTTGCCGGCCATCTCATAGTCGACACCGAGCCCTGTCCATCGCAGCGCCCAATCGGCCTTCCATTGGCACTTGACGTGTCCGCCTGTCACCGGCGTTTCGACCTTCTTGCCCGTATCGGGGTCGACATACACGACGGTGCCCTTGCGGGGGTGGCGGCTGACCATCGGCACCTGCAGGACGCGGCCCGTGCGCGGGCAAACCGGCAGGAACGGCGAATAGGTCTTGCGCCGCTCCTCGCCCAGCGTCGGCAGGATGATGTCCATGACCTTGTCGTAGACGCGAAGCATCTTGAGCAAGGTCTCGTCCATCATGCCGGACTTGTAGCACTCGGTCGCCGAGAAGAACTCGTACTCGAATCCGAACTGATCGAGAAAGCGCCGCAGCCGCGCATTGTTATGGTGCGCGAAGCTTGGGTACTCGTTCGTGAACGGGTCCGGCACGCTGGTCAGCGGCTTACCCAGGTATTGGGCCAGCATGTCCTTGTTGGGGACGTTGTCAGGCACCTTGCGCAGCCCGTCCATATCGTCCGAGAAGCAGATGAGACGGGTTTTGCGCTTGCCCTCGGTCAGCACCTCAAACGCATGCCGCACCATGCTGGTGCGCGCCACCTCGCCAAACGTGCCTATGTGCGGCAATCCCGAGGGGCCATAGCCGGTTTCGAAAATCACGGTTTTGGTCTTGCCGTCTTTCAGCTTGTCCAGCCGCTGGATGAGCTTGCGGGCTTCCTCGAATGGCCAGGCGCGCGCCGCGTGCGCGGCGGCGATTTCAGCAGGTGTGATGGGAGCGTTCATGGGATCACAGGGCTATAAGGTTTGCGCGAACCTATGGGCAGCCGTCTGCGGCGTCAATTCGGCTGCAAGCGAGCCTGTCGGCAATCCGGGACGGGGCCTTTCGTCGTGCGGCCGGAAGCGCTAGGTTGACCTGACAAGAACAAGGGGAAGCGCCAGTGACCCGCGAACGGCTGCACTTTCTGTTCCTGAATATCGGTCACTTCCTTGACCATCTGTTTACGCTGATTTTCGCGACCGTTGCGGCACTTGCGCTGACGCGCGAATGGGGCATGAGCTACGAGCAGCTGGTCTACTACGCCACGCCCGGGTTCATCGCCTTCGGCCTGTTCTCCTTGCCGGCCGGGTGGTTGGCGGACCGCTGGAGCCGGCATGGCATGATGGCCGTTTTCTTCGTCGGCATCGGCATTGCTTCCATCCTCACGGCCTATGCGCAATCGCCGCTGCAGATCGCCATCGCGCTGTTCGTCCTCGGTGTCTTTGCCGCGATCTATCACCCGGTCGGATTGGCCATGGTGGTGGAGGGCGCGGCCAAATCCGGCACCGGCATGGCTATCGGCATCAATGGTGTCTGGGGCAATCTCGGCGTCGGCAGCGCAGCTCTCATCACCGGCTTCCTGATCGACAGCGCGGGATGGCGGGCGGCGTTCGTCTGGCCAGGGTTCGTTTCGATTGCGATCGGCATCGCCTATGCATGGTTCATGTGGCCTGAGATCCGGGCCGGCCAACCGAAGAAGGCCTCTGCAGCGCCGGTCAAAGGTACCCCCGCGCCATCGTCGGTACCGCGCGACGCACTGTTGCGCCTGACCGCCATCATCTTCTTCACGACCGCCGTATCGAGTCTCGTCTTCCAGTCGACAACGTTCGCTCTTCCCAAGGTTTTTGCCGAGCGCCTCGGCGGCATCGCCGGCACGGCGACGCTGGTCGGCTGGCTGGCATTCGTAGTGTTTGCGGTCGCGTCCGGCGCGCAGATCGTGGTGGGCCGGCTGCTCGACACGCTTGGACCTCGCACCGTCTTCATGGGCGCGGCCATCCTCCAGGTTGTGTTCTTCGCGCTGATGCCGGGCCTGAATGACTGGGCCGCGTTGGCCGTGGCGCTGGGCTTCATGCTCGGCGCTTTCGGGCAAATCCCCATCAACGACTATATGATCGGGCGCATGGCGAAATCGGAGCTGCGCGCTTCGATCTATGGCGTGCGCTACGTCATCAGTTTCCTCGTGCTGGGCGCGGCCTTGCCGCTGATCGGCTGGGTGCACGGGCGCTGGGGCTTCGACACCCTCTTCATGCTGCTGTCTGTGGTTGCCGCCGTGATCTTCGGAGCCGTCTCGCTCCTGCCGCGGCAATTGCCGGAGGACGCCATCGGCGCACCTGCGGCGGCCAAAGCGTAGCTCACCGCGCCAGGAAGGCAGCGATGGCATCGGCCGCCGCGGTGAGATTGCCCTTGCGCGTGAACCCTGAAGCTCCGCGCGGTCCCAGATCATGGTCTCCATCATCGGCCCAGTGGAACATGATCGAAGCCGGCAGAGGATAACTTTCCACCTCCCCGCGTGTCCCGAACGGGTCTCGATCGCCTTGCACGATCAATGTCGGACAGGCGAGCGCCAGCAGGTGCGCGGTGCGAAGTTGCTCCGGCTTGTTGGGCGGGTGAAAGGGATAGCCGATACAAACGAGGTTCTGTACCTCGCCGGCGGCAAAAAACTCGTCGGCAATGAAGCTCGCGACCCGTCCTCCCATCGATTTCCCGCCGATGGCCAGGGGTCCTGACCTGACCGTCTTGCGGGCGGCCGCGACAGCGGCACGATATTCGCCCGCCAGTGATTCGGCTTTCGGCGGCGGCCTGCGTTTGCCGCCATCCCGGCGCGCCGCCATGTATCCGAACTCGAAGCGCAGTGTTCGTACGGCGCGCTCCGCCAGCAGTTGCGCCATCTGCACCATGAACAAGCTTTCCATGCCCGCACCGGCCCCATGCGCCAGCAGCAACGTCGCCGTCGCGTCGCCGGGACCGCTACTCAGGAATTCGGTCATCCGTGTCACCGGCATCAGATAACGTCAGGCGGACGCGCCGCCGCGCTTGTACGGCGCCATCCCCTCTCGCGCCAGCTCGTCCGCGCGATCGTTCTCGACATGCTCGCTGTGACCCTTGACCCACCGCCAGTCGATCGTGTGACGCGCCTGCGCTTCCAGCAGCCGCTGCCACAGCTCGGCATTCTTCACCGGCTTCTTGTCGGCTGTCTTCCAGCCGTTGCGGCGCCAGCCGTGAATCCACTTCGTGATGCCATCGCGCAGATAAATCGAATCTGTATGCAGTTCCACGTCCGACGGCTTCTTCAGCGCCTCGAGCGCCGAGATCGCCGCCATCAGCTCCATGCGGTTGTTCGTGGTCGGCTTTTCTCCGCCCGACAGCTCCTTGCGATGGTCGCCCGCGATCAGGATCGCGCCCCA
>CADEFX010000236.1 GCA_902826715.1 uncultured Hyphomicrobiales bacterium
GACGTGAGGGCGGTTAGTGCCGCCGCAACAATCCCCTCTTTGAAGCCAGCCATTGGCTCGAGCTGATTTCGCGGATGCCTGGATAGAGATGTCTGATCCTGGCACGAAACGCCCGTTCCTGCGCAGCGCCGAGTTTGTCAGATAACGAGGGTAAATCGGACATCCGGGTGCATTGGGCGGAGCGGTCAGCAGGCGCCTATTTCGATCCCGCGCAATCGCGAAAGATTTGCAGTTGAGCCTCGCTGAAGTAATCCACCTTCCGATTCTTATTGCGGTGCGACAGGTGCAGGCACAGGTCAGGTGCAACTGTCCGCGTATAGTCGCGGGTGACTTCGTTCACGTCTGCCGGTTCCAGATAGCGCCGATTCTCGCTGACGAATTCGAGCGCCGCTTTAGGGCCTTTGAACAACAATTCTGCGAGCACCGATTTTTGCTCCGCTGGGGTCATCGCGCGTATAGGCAGGGCGTTGAGTACGAAATCCAGCCACTGGCCGGAAGACTCGCCGCGCTTCACCACCATCCCGGTCAGCGCCCGCATTTCTCCCGGCGTCAACATGGCCACTAACTTTTCTTTCGACAGTCCTGCAGCCGAAAAGTCGTCCGGCCCCGCATCTGAAAGTACCTTCCTCATGAGCTCGCTTCGGAGGTCGGTCGAAAAATTGACGTGCCGTAGCGCGGTCAGGGCATACGATGGCTTTACCTTTGCGATTTCGGCTACCGCATCGCGTTGGATCTCAGTGGGTAATCGCTCACCGAGGATCTGGAGCGCGTTCACCGCGTCACCGGGGTCAGCCACAAATGCCGATCGCATGCGCGCAGCGAGTTGCGCGATCTCAGGATCGGAGATGCGCAACGGCGCGACGTGCGCGAGAAGCGTCGCAATGCTGGCGTCGTCCAGTGCCTTGCCGCGCAGTGCGAGGCGCTGCTCTGATGTCAGGCGGATTGAATTGGAGATGATGGCAACCGCTTCGTTGCCGCACCCGGGCAAGGTTAGGATGCGACGGATCAACCTGTCGAACTGATCATCATCAAGCAAGTGAGACTGTTGGGCCACCTGAGAAAGCTGTGTGACGTTTGCGGCAAGCTCAAGAAACAGGTCAAACACCTCGGTCCTGTGTACGAGGGGAGAATCGGGCCGCGCCAGCAGTTGCAGAAGGGTCGGGAGGTGATTTTCCTCGATGGCCTCCTTCTCGGTATAGTACGTGCTCCAGGTGGTGCCGAGCGCCGTCGCCTCGCTCTGAGGAGCCAGGCTCATCTTGATGGGGCATGGGATCTGGTCTCCAACCGCGGCGCGGCAGATCTTGTCGAGTACGCGATCCTGAAGCGCGCGCTTTTCGACCAACGCAATTCTTCGTGCGCGAGTCCGCCCAGCTTCCTCGCGCAGAATTGCGCCTGCGGCCGTCACAAGGGTTTCGGAAGGATCATCGTTATGACGACGGGTAGCGATGTAGGATTCCGCATAGCGATACTCGAGCTCGAGCGAACTCGCGATCACTTTGCCCACCACGTTGTGCACGATCCGGGTGCCGGAGTGGCCAGTCAGAAACCAAACTGTGTGCGCTGGACTCCGTGTCACCTTGCTCACGAAATGGACTTGTCCGTCTCCGCCGACCACAGCTGCCGCGTATGGCACTGCGCCGGCGGTGACCCACAAGGGAACGTGGAACCACATCCACGATAGTGTCAACCATGCTGTTACGCTGCTCGTTCTGTCCATGAAGGGGGAGAACAGCAGCTTGACAAATATGGCAGCCGAGATGCTCGAGAATACGATCGGCCAAAAGCTCCCCGCGATCGTGAGCCAGACCGTATCGCTCCAGCGCAGGAACAGGGCAGAGCCGAGTCCCAGAACACATGGGAGCAGCCCGAACACCACTGCTCTGCATTTCGCGTTCTGCAGATTGGACCAGTATTTCATACTCGACCTCCCCGGCAACTCGGCAACTCGACGGTCGATCTGATGGTGGCTCCACTCCGAAGGCGTTCATCCGCTAGGTCATTTGTTCACCGGGCTGTCCGAGGACATGACGTAGGCCACAAGATCCTTGATCTGCTCAATCGACAAATGACCGTTCGCTCCGAGCCGCGGCATGCTCGCGCACGCCACCACGGCCTGGGGATTGTAGATCCGATCATAGACGGCTTTGACATCCGCTTCAGAGAACTTGCGGCTCTTGCCGTACTCCAAAAGGCTCGGCCCCAGCGTGCCGAAGCTCAGCTCCCCACCGGAGAGCTGATGGCAGGCGTAGCAGTTCCCGCCATTCTCGGTCCTCGGCGGATAGTCGGTGAACCGGCCGCCGTATCCCGACTGGGCAAGCTTCTGACCTTTCTTCCAGTCGCCAATGAGCTTGCCATCGGCCGGATATTTGATCGACGCCTTCTCGCGTGCAACGATCGTTTGCGCTACCACCCGCGGCGGGTTGTTTCGATACTGACTGCACGCTGCCATCGTCTCATCCTGTGTGAGACGCGTTTGCCACTCTGGAGGCGCTTGCGTCCAGCTTTGCTTCACTGCCGTTTGCATACGGGCCGAATCGATGACCGGACTCTGTGCGCTGGCCGACGCGGCGGGCAGGAGGGCGATGATAAGAGCAACAAGGAAAAATGCCGGCATAGCCGCTTCCTCCCATCAACGCTTGAGGCCGGGCGCGTTGATCTCCCCGCCCTCGGCCGTCTTGACTAGATACATGGTCAGAGCTACCGGCACCTCGGATCCCAAATCCACCTCGGGCATGCGCATCTGCCAGAAGCAGTCATAGATGCGGTGCTCCATGGTCATGACGTGGTTGGATGACACACGATACGCCGGCCATTCGCCGACCACCTTGCGCGCCTCGACTGGTTTGGAGAGTGGGGGCAGCCCCTGCAGGCGAATGCGCTTGCCCTGATCGGCGTGACAGGTGGCGCACGCAAAATCCATGGGACCGCCGCGCCTGAAGAACAGGGCCTCGCCCAAGGCCAATGCCTCCTTCTCCTTGGGATGATCGAGCGTGGGCATGAGCTTTTGCCCATTCGACTCGTACGCCACGTAGGTGGCGAGCGCCCCGATATCCTTGGTGGCGCGGCCGCCGCCGGGGTAAGGGTTCTTCAAGAGCGCGGCTCTCTCGAAGCCCTGGAGTTTCTCCATGCACCAGACGATGCGCGCCTCGGCATCCATGACGCGGTCGGCGTCGGTGAAGTAGCGCGGCAGTTCGGCAAAGGCACCCTTCACGACGCCGGGACCTTTACCGAGATCGCACCCGTCGAGTGAGACGGCCTTGGGGCCCCGCGGGGTCTTCCACAAGGCCTCGCCGCGGTCGACATCGAGCATCGCTGGATTACTCCAGGGATCGGCTTTCAACATCTGGCGATAGCGCTGGATCCCTTTCTCACTGGCATCGATGGCGTCCTGCGCCAGGCTCGGGGCGAGCGTTATCTCCAGCCCGCCTGTGACCACCCACGGCAGCAGCCATAGTGTCGCGCGCCTTACCCTCCGCACCCGACCCTCCTCCTGCTGTTGCGGCATTTTGCTCGTGCCTTGGGCCTCTGTCGCTTCCATCCAGCCTGCAGAGTAAGCCCCTCATCGGGGGATCGTCTTGATCGCCGCCGCAATCTGGTTTCAGCCTAGCATCCGATTCGTGACAGGCCTGCTCGTCGGCCGTTTGCGCTTGCTCTGATCGTCTTCGGTGTCAACCGTTCAGGTGGCTGAGGCCAGGATATCTGTAGGCGCAATCCTCCAAACATCCCGTGGATGCGCAAAGTGTGCAAGCGTCCTACTTCTGAATTTGGCACCTTTCGTCCGTCGCTGCGTTACGACGCTTTCGTCCGGAAACGTAGGGTTTTCTGACGTGCTGCCAGACGCACCGGCACGCGAATTCTTGACCCGTTTCGGAACTTGCGAGAGGCGGTGCGACTACACCGTGGCCAGGTATTCAGATCGCACACAAACGTCTACAGACATCTCGTGGAAATCGTCCGCGGCTCCAAAATATGCCCCCGAAAGGGGGATGGCTTGGCTCGGATCACGGGTTACTGCGATGCGAATGAGGTCGCGATTGCCGACAATGGCGTTAGTCGGATCCAATTCGACCCAGCCGGCGCCGGGCAGATAGACCTCGCACCAGGCATGCGTCGAACCGCCACCGCGGTGCGCTAGGCCGTCGCTTTCCCGCACATAGAGGTAGCCCGTCACAAACCGCGCCGCCAAACCGAGCGAGCGAAGCGCTTCGATCATGAGCAGCGCCAGATCGCGACAACTGCCCCGGCCGAGCTTCAATGTCAGCGCCGGCGGACGGGTGCCAGGTTCGGTCCGCCGCTCATAGGTGAAGCTTTCCCTTAGAGCGTAGGTAAGCGTCATCAGCAGCGTGCCGGTATTGGTCGGCTGGTCCTTGCGCAAAAAGCGGCGCACCCAGTCATGAAGTGTCTGGTCGGCATCGGGATACTGCGGCCTTATGGCGGGCATCAGGTCTGGCATTTCCTCGGGATCATACAGGAAGGGGTAGCTCCTGGCCGCGTCCTCGATTTGAAACTCGGGTCCAGTCGAGGGAGAATGATCGAGCCAAATATTGCTTTCGAACCGCAGTTCTTCGGATGCCCGCAAAGGAAATTCAGCGATCGCGACGCAATTCCCGAAGGCATCGTGAACCCAGCGAATCGTTGAAGGCTCGGGCGTGATACTAAGCCGCGCGTCCAGCAGCTTCTGATCGAAACTGTCTCGCGGGCGAAACATCATGCGGTGCTGGCCAAATGACACCGGCTGCTTGTAGCGATAGGTTGTGATGTGCCGGACGGTCAGCAGTGTCATGACTGTCTGAATAGTTGATTCGCGACCGACATTTCACCTCGCAATCTGCTTCATTGCGCATGTCGCTGCGAAATTGCCCGCGCACCGTGTGCACGCGCTTCGCGATAGGACGCTCGTGCGTCATGCGCCTGCAACCTCGTCCGTCCAGACTCGAAAGCTCTTCAGCGTATTCGGGCCGAACGTCGTCGTGATGGCGACATCGGCCGCATCACGGCCTCGCGCCAGCAAAACCCTGCCAATGCGCGGCACATTGTTCCTCGGGTCGAACATGTGCCATTGCCCGCCGATATAGGCTTCGAGCCAAGCCGCGAAGTCGCCAGGAGGATAAGGCGGAGGCGTACCGATATCACTTAGATAGCCGGTGCAGTAGCGCGCCGGGATGTTCAAGGCGCGGCAGAAGGCGATCGCCAAATGCGCATAGTCGCGACATACACCGCATTTGTCCTCGTAGGCTTCCGAAGCGGTGCGCGTAACCCGCGCATGCTCGTAGCCGAAAGCGATGCGCTCATGCGCGAAATCGCAGATGGCTTGCACGCGCGCCCAGCCGGGTTTGGTCTGACCGAACAGTTGCCAGGCCAGATCGAGCATACGATCGCTGTCGCAGTATCGGCTAGTAAGGAGAAAGATGAGAGTTTCCTGTGGGAGTTCGTGCACCAACATCTGGCCAGCGTCCGGAGCCGCAGGATCGGGTAGTCCGGTGTCATTGATGATGGTGTCGGTCGAGATGCGCATGGCCCCGGCGGGAGCCAAGGCACGACTGCACCAATTCCCATAATGATCCCGGTAGCCGGAGATCGGTACCGACGGGCTGCTGACGATGTGGTCTGGCCTTTCAAGGTCGGACACACGCGTGTAGTGGACGTTCAACATCATAATGACAGGCGTGGCTTGAGGAAACTCGTACTGTAGCTCGTAGCCGATCCTGAGTTTCATGACAGCCTTCGCCACCGCGTTGTTAGGCGTCGTTTTGCTCAAAAACCGACTGCTTTCGGTCCGAACTCGTCACGCATTGTCATTTCCACTTACGCAAGGTGCTTGGGATACGTGAGTGATGCCGAGGGCTCGCGAACCATAACGCCATCGTCTCCGTAAACCCAAAGCGGCAAGCCGAGAGAGAATGCCAGCGCTCGCGCATAGGCAACCGCGTGCCCTTTGTCGGTAAAGGTGTAGGCGGGCAGCGAAGAACCTTCTCCGACAACGACCGAGCGACCTTGACGGCCTTCGCAAACGTAGATGTTCTTGCTCATAGTCTTCCTTTCGCTGCGCTTAAGAGCGCGCGCCTTTTAGCGCCGTGAGAGCACGACAAGTCGGATGCGTTGAGCAGTTTTCAGGGCTTTACCACCGAAAGCCACAAAATCGCGTGTGGCTGTCCGAACTCTGGCGATTTCCAGAGCAGCCCATGGAGTGCGAAAGAGGCGCACCTCAAGCGGCTGTAGCATCGATAGCAAGGTGACCGTACCGCACTTATCAATCGACGTCCACAGCGTTATTATTTGAATTCATTGGAACAATCGCGCATCTCGTGGATCGCGATGCATGTTGATGGCGCATGGCCTACACTATCATCGGAAACGCACGACGAAATGGCGCTGCGAAAAGGCAGAGCGAATGCCCCCGCGTACCCACCGGAGCATTTGTTGGTCCGTCAGCCTCAAATTTGTGTAGTATCGCGAGATACGCAGCACCGAGCCCGCCTCAGCTAGGCGAGCTTTGCCTCCCCAGTCGATCATGACGCTTGTTGCGCGTTCGAGGATTGATCGACGGCTTGGGACATAAGCGGCCATATAGCGCCGCGTGCCTCTGGCTCCTTGCGCCTAGCCGCGCCAATGGAGCACTTTTGAAAAATCCTGATCTCCACGGCCTCAGTCTTCTCGTCGTGGAGGATGAGCCCCTGATCGCTATGGATATCGCCATGGCGTTCGAAGGGTGCGGAGCCCACATCACATCCACCAATACGCTCAGGTGTGAATCGGCCAGCGCCTGACACGTCGATCGGCGCCGAAACCTGACCCCGCGTATTGCCTCACGGAGGAATGTTACCGGAGC
>CADEFX010000237.1 GCA_902826715.1 uncultured Hyphomicrobiales bacterium
CGTGGGCGGTGCCGGCACGCCCTCCGAGCTCGTCGCGGTTCAGGTGAACTGACGCGCACAATAGAGCCAGCCCGCCCCCACCAGTGGGGCGGGCTGAAATTTTTACATGCCGCTCCCTCCACAGAGGGGGCGGCATCGACGCGAACGGATCAAGGCCGAAGATGAAGACGTATACCCCCTCACGAACATCGAGAACGATCGCGATGGCATGCGCCGCCTGCATCGCATGTGTCGCCCTCCCCGGTCTTGCCGAGGCCGGAGGCATTCCGCGAAGCGAAAGTGCAACCGAGGCTGCGCCTGCGAAAACGGCGGGAACACCACCCTTCGACCTCACGGATCCGAAGCGGATCAAGGCCGGCGAGAGCACGTTCAACTCCACGTGCGCCGCCTATTGCCATGGCCAGAACCCGACCCTGTTCGTGGACCGCACCGGCCTCAGCGAGGAGCACGTCTACAACACCATCCGCGATGGAGGGAAAGGGGCCACCCCGATGCCGCCTTGGGGCGACGTGTTCACCCATGAAGAAATCTGGGAGCTCGTGGCTTACCTGAAATCTCTTGGAAAGTGGTAGCCCGCGTCTCACGCGGCGCGGCAAGCGCGGCGTGCGTCCGGCGTTCTTTCAGCTCCGATCCTCCTCCCCGAGGACACCTGTGGAGCGGCTCGCAAACGCCTCTCCTTTGCGAGCCGCTCCATTTTTTAGAGGCCCGTCACGCCGAAGGCGGTGGCGTTTCGCCGTGCGGTCTGGCTAGTCGGATTCCCCAGGATCCGGCCATGGTTCGCCTTTGGGGTTTGGGGCGCTTTTGCGGATGCCGCTCGGAGGCTCGTTGTCCGACTCATCGGGGTCATCAGGGTTCTCGCCGAGGAAGTTCTCGCCGCCGATCTTTGAGATGTCGAGGAACAGCTCCTCCGGGCTCTTGCCCGCTTTCTTGGCCAGCTCGTGGAGCAGGGCCTTTTTCTCGGGCGAGAACTTTTCCTCGATGAACTGCTTCGCCTTGCCGATCTCTTCGTCGGTGTAGGCGAGGACCGTGTGGGATGAGACGGCGGTAAAAATTGCGATTGAGCAAAGCGCAAGAGCGGATCGCTTGACCATTGAACACTCCCTCTTGGGTGCTGCAATCGCTCCATACTGCAAATCGCCGAGCGGTTGTCACGCCCGCGGCTTACCTCCGTGATGGTAGCGGCGAAGGCGGAACGCTTTAGGAAGGCGATCGGACTGGGGCGCGTGAGCGCAAAATTGGCGGAGCTGACGGGCGCGCGTTCAAACTTCAGCCCGGAGGACTCGGGAGCAAGGCGACCCGGCGCGAGCGCCGCCCATGCGGAGCGCCCATGGGCGCGTGAGCCAAAGTTGGCGGAGAGAGTGGGATTCGAACCCACGAGACGGTTGCCCGCCTACACGCGTTCCAGGCGTGCGCCTTCAACCACTCGGCCACCCTTCCGCAAGGTTGCGGACTATAGCGATAGCGCTCGCCGGCGCAACAATGGTCCCTGGTTGCAGCCGGCGTTTTGCGGTCGCAATTGAGGACGATATGGGCCAATAAGCAGGTGCGTGCCGGGCAAGGCGGGGCACGTGAACAGCACAGGGGCGAGCGGCGAATGCTCGAGACACTCGGAGATACCCTTGGAGGCGCGTGGCCAACTCTCGTGGCCGTGCTGATTGTGGCTGGCGTGGTCCTCTCGCCGGGCGGCCGCGATGGCCTTCGCAAGGCAATGCGCGTGCTGACCTACCCACTGCTGCTGCTGGCCGCCGTAGCGCTCATCGCTGACGTGACACGGACGATGTCCGGGGATGGCGGACTCGTGGTGACATCGCTCGCCGAGCACTGGCGTGCGATTGCGCCGGCGGCGTTCGAGGCAACACGGGCGGCGGTAACGCGGCGTGCCGGCGCCTGGATGTGGGACCCGATGATCCTGGGCGTGCTGCGGCTGCCGGGTTGGCTGGCGCTCTGCGCCCTGGGTCTGGCCCTGGGCTATCTGGGCCGGCGGCGCCGCGCGGTCAACGTATTCGCGAACTAAGAGAGACCGCAGCGAGGAGGGTTTGCCCTTCGGGCGCGTGCCGTCTGTGCGTCGTGTGGAGATTCGTTTTTCCTCCGCGCGCGTACGATCGTGCCCGGGACGCAACACTGCGTGCGCCGTTTTCTGAAGTCCGTGCATACGCCGCATTGGTGCCGCTTCACAGCCGCAATCCAACCTACTATCCGTCTGCGGTCGAATTGCGAGGTTTGTCGCATTTCCCGGGGTAGTTTGTATGAGATCGTACCGAGCACCACTGATGATTGCGTACGAAGGGCGCTGCTTCTACTGCAAGCGCGCCTTGTGCTATCGCGAAGCCACAACCGATCATTTCATTCCACGCTCGAAGGGCGGCGCCAATTCCACGGTCAACCGCGTGCTGGCCTGTACCGACTGCAACACCGCCAAGCGAGACCTCGATCCGCGCACGTTCGGACTAGAGACGCCGGACGAGGCCACGGACCACGACCATGAACTGATGCAGCGGCTGCGCCAGCAGATCATCCTACGGCAGCTCTCGACTCTCGGCTTGTACGCGCATGCGCCGCCCAGGCGTGTGCTCAAGTCGCTGCTGCGCGCCTCGGCAAGCGGCGGGACCGAGGAGGAACCGGCGGACGCGGGTCATGCAGGCGCAGAGGATGCGTCGCCAGAGCCGGCGTTCAAGGTGTGGCAAATCGAGGAGCGGCTTGGACAACGCAAGCCGCTCTGGCGCGAGGTGGGTGCGGCGTTTCCGGCCAAGAACGGCAAGGGCTACGACCTGAAGTTGCGCGCCATCCCGATTTCGGGCCGGCTTTATCTTGGGCCCCCGGCGGAGATCGCCAACGACGAGGCCGGCGAGGGGAACTAGAGCTGGGTCGTTCCGGTTGGGTCCGGACGTGCGGTTGGGCATTGCACCAAGAAAATTTTTGACGGGCCTTGTCGGAGAGAGGAATGCCCGCTCGTCCTGGGACGGGCCGCGGTACCGCGAACCCCGCGGCCGGTGCTATTTCTGTCGTGGCAACCAGCGAGGCGAGCATGACCGGAGTGCGAGTTTTGGTAGGCACGCGCAAGGGCGCGTTCATTCTGGAATCGGACGGCGGCCGCAAGGCGTGGAACGTCAGCGAACCGCATTTTGGCGGGTGGGAACTGTATCACCTCAAGGGGTCGCCTGCGGACCCCAAGCGGATCTACGCCTCGCAGTCGAGCGGCTGGTTTGGCCAGCAGATCCAGCGCTCCAACGACGGCGGCAAGACCTGGGAGGCGGTCGACAACACCTTTGCCTACGACGGTGTTCCGGGCACCCACCAGTGGTACGACGGCACCCCGCACCCCTGGGAGTTCAAGCGCGTCTGGCATCTCGAGCCGTCGCTGACTGACCCCGATACCGTCTATGCGGGCGTCGAGGACGCCGCCTTGTTCCGTTCCACGGACGGCGGCAAGTCTTGGAAGGAACTGTCCGGGTTGCGCGGCCACGGCTCGGGCCCTCACTGGCAACCTGGTGCCGGCGGCATGTGCCTGCATACCATCCTGCTCGATCCGGTCGAACCCAAGCGCATCTTCATTGCGATCTCGGCCGCCGGCGCTTTCCGCACCGACGACGGCGGCGAGACATGGAAGCCGATCAACAAGGGCCTCCACTCCCAGTACATTCCCGACCCGACGGCCGAGGTCGGCCATTGCGTCCACCGCCTGGCCATGCACCCCACGCGCCCCAACGTGCTGTTCATGCAGAAGCACTGGGACGTCATGCGCAGCAATGATGCCGGCGCCTCGTGGCACGAAGTGAGCGGCAATCTGCCGACCGATTTCGGGTTCGTGATCGATGTCCACGCGCACGAGCCCGAGACGATCTATGTCATCCCGATCAAGAGCGACTCGGAGCACTTTCCGCCTGACGGCCAGTTGCGCGTCTGGCGCAGCCGATCGGGCGGAAACGAGTGGGAACCGCTGACCAAGGGTCTGCCGCAGGCGAACTGCTACGTCAACGTGCTGCGCGACGCGATGGCCGTGGATACGCTCGACTCGTGCGGCGTGTATTTCGGCACGACGGGCGGCCAAGTCTATGCGTCCGCCGACGGCGGGGATACGTGGGATGCGATCGTCCGCGATCTGCCGCCGGTGCTGTCCGTCGAGGTCCAGACCCTCAAATGATCCGCGTCGTCCTCCCCGCACATCTCAAGATGCACGCCAGCGTCAACGGCGAGGTGCGGCTCGACGTCGAGGGCGCGATCACACAGCGATCCGTTCTCGACGCGCTCGAAGACAGTTATCCGATGCTGCGGGGGGCGATCCGCGATCACGCCACCAAGCGCCGACGGCCGTTCCTGCGGTTCTTCGCCTGCCAGCAGGACCTGTCACATGAACCGCCGGACGCGCCGCTCCCCGACGCGATTGCGACCGGAGCGCAGCCTTTCCTCATCGTCGGTGCGATTGCCGGCGGTTGAACGAGGCAGGATGCGAGTGGCGTGAAAAAGATCACGGTCCGGGTTGGACGGCGAAGTGGCCGTGCAGTCGCGGCTCAGGGCGCCCGATACGCGCTTTTATTGGGGCGACTGCGATGCGCCGCCTCGCCCGTCGAGCAGGCGCGGCGTTCCGGTGTGCCATGCCGCCCTCCTCGATCCAACGGCATGTTGAGGTGTAGGCCCGTTCGATCAGCTCGGGAGTGCGCGAGAAGTCGAGCGGCGACATGCCCACAGGGCACGCGCCAGGCAGAACGTAGCATTCGCTTTGCCCCGTCAGATGCTCGCATTCGACGGCAAGCTGCCGTTGGGTCAGCAGGCCGATGGCACGGATCGCGTTCGCAAGAGCACTCGCCGGGGGCGGTGGCAGCCCCGTGACCGATCCGGTCGGCAGCACCAACAGCCTGCGCGCACCGTGACGGACGGCCGCGTGCACTGGCGTATTGCTGGCGACGGCTCCATCGCACAACATCCGGCCATCGATTTCGACGGGTGCAAATGCCCCTGGGATCGCACTGCTGGCCATGACCGCTCGCGCCGCCGGGCCGCGCGACAGGACCACGGGTTGTCCTGACAAAAAATCGGTCGCGACGACGTGCACGGGAAGCGGCGCGTCCTCGAGGTCCCGATACGGCAGATGCGTATTGAGCAGACGCCTCAAGCTATTGGACGACACCACATGGCTGCTGCGCCGAAGAAGGCCTAAGACCCCGCGCCAATCGAGGGGCAGTATGTCCGAACGCTTGAGATCGCGCCAAATTGCCTCCAAACGCCCGATGCCACCGAGTGTGGGGCTGCCGGCAAAGTAGGCGGCATTGATGGCACCAACACTCGATCCCACGATGAGATCGGCCTCGATACCGTGTTCGAGCAGCGCGCGCAGCATGCCGATCTGGGCTGCCCCCAAGCTGCCTCCGCCCGCCAGCACGAAGGCCGTTCTCGGTCGATACCTGGTGGCCATAGGGTCCATGACATCAACCGGCGGCCATCTAGATCGGGGCACGTGCCGGGATCGAACGGGCGCCCAGAAGATGCCGGTCAATGCGCCAGGCGCCCGCCTCGAACCGGTATCGCGTGTGGTATTGACCGCCCAGCAGCATGCGAGTGCCTTTCCGCTTGCCAGTGACGCGGTAGAGGATCCTGCCGCTTTCCGTCGCGACGTTGCATCCTGTCTCGATCGTCCGCGAGACGACGGACGCTTGCGGGTGGCGGCGGAGCAGGCTCTCGTAGTAGGTCAGGATCGCCTGCCGGCCACGATGCGGCACGTCCTCGACATCCGCCGCGAGCTCGGCACGATCGCTGTAGAGGCCGACCAATTGCATCACGTCGCTACCGGCGAGCGCTGTATTCCAACGATCGAAAAGATCTGCTGCGTCGGTGTGAGTGAGCACTGCGCATTGGGACGTGTTAGCCGCATGCGCCGGCACAGATCCCCACGCGGCGATGCAAAACACGGCGGCAGCGACCGGCCATACGGCTCGGCGTTCACCCTGCAATCCAATGCGTGCAAATATCGTCATGGCGTTTGCCTCCGGCTCCACAGGCAGGCAATCTGATACAGGGCAATCAAAGGATGAAATGCCGTTGCGGCAGGGGATCGATGCTATTGGGCTATGATTTGACGGGGCGGACGGCGACATTGCCAGCCCGCGACCGCGGCTGCGGTTGAAGGATGAACAGTGCAGCTCCATCGTGAGCCGCGCGCTAAGTGGGCTGCTGATGGGGGCCGCCATCATTGCTTTCGAAACAGTGCTCGCATTCGCGCTTACATGTCTCGTGATCGAGCTGACGCCGGGGCCGAACATGGCGTATCTGGCCGTGCTCAGCGCCAGCGCCGGGCGACGAGCGGGATTTGCGGCCACATTCGGCGTAGCGCTTGGGCTGGCGATCGTGGGCCTGGGCGCGGCGCTCGGCTTGACGGCGCTGGTCGCAGGCTCGCGCGTCGCCTGGGAAGCGCTGCGGTGGGGTGGCGCGCTCTACCTGCTGTGGCTCGCCTGGGAGGGTTGGCGGAGCGAGGCTGAGACCTCGCCCGGCAGAGCCCGAGCCGACAACAATCACGGCAAGTACTTCACGCGCGGGCTGGTGACCAACCTACTCAATCCCAAGGCCGGTATCTTTTACGTAGCGGTCCTTCCGACGTTCGTCGACGAGAACGGCCCGCTGATAGGTCAGGTGCTGATCTTGTCGACGGTCTACGTGGCTGTGGCGACCGCCGTTCATTCTGCGATCGTGCTGCTCGCCGATGCCGCGCGGCCGTGGCTGGAGGATCAACGGCGGAGCACCATCGTGCGGCGCGCACTGTCGCTGCTGCTGGTGGGAATTGCGCTCTGGCTCTTTACCGCCTCCAAATACGCACACGGCGGATGACG
>CADEFX010000238.1 GCA_902826715.1 uncultured Hyphomicrobiales bacterium
CGGCGCACGATCGACGCGCGCGCCAACCACCTGTGCCACCGGCGCCCGGCCGTCCTCGTCAGCGTTCCAGCGCAATACGCGCGCCGACGTGCTGCTTCAAACAACAATCCAAGTGCGCTTGAGTGCGCCCATTCTTCTTGGCCTGGCGGTTAGTGGTGCCGATCACTCCTGCTCGCCATCGGTGAAAGCAACAAAAGACATGCCAGTGGCGAGCGTGCCTCTGGATCAAGGCAGCGGCTTTCCCAGTCAGCCATATCGAAACTGAAAGTCACGTCCCCATGTTTGCCGACCATCACCAGGGTCAGCCCGCAGCGTTGACAGCTGAATCGTCGACGTTCGGCTGAACAGCCCATGGGCTAGCATTCTCCCACCGACCCTTTCGCCCGCGCCAAACGCGCAGAACACCGTACGCGCGCCGGCACCGCTTTGATCTCGATCAAGGTCGAACGTCGGAATCACGCATCACCGGACAACATTGCCGAAGCCTCTTGGCTTGTGTCGGCAACGGAGCTAACGGCACTGCATGCGCTCTCACCAGCATACCTATTGACCCTCGAGCCAACGTCGACCTGCTTCGGCAGATGTTAGGTCCGCTTCCAGCGCCTCCAAGATGAGAGTTGCCTGTGACGTGTTGTCCCCGCGGGCGGCCAGCTCGGCCAGCAGATTTTTTTGTTCATCAACGCGGCGCCTGATTTGGCTGATCCGAGAGCTGACCTCGCGGATTTGGTCCTCAAGCGATATGGCGCTTTTTGTTCGCCTCCCGACCATGTAGCCCTTTATTCCCGTCATTCCTCACGAACTCGCTGGCTCCGACTTTCGGACGACGTTCAATTTCTCGATGGCCGCGTCGAACAGCTCTGGCTCCAGGGGCCACCTCGCTCGGCACCAACCAAGCTCATCCAACCACTCCCTAATCAATTCTGGGTTGGTTGCAGCGGTGCGCCCCAGCTCAGATGCACGTCTAGCCATCAAGGAATTTGCCCAGTTAAGGGCATACGTTCGTAAGAGTGCGTTTGGCATGCCGGACCGATCACTTGCAGGCAGGGCCCCGCTACCCCTTAAGCCGAGCGGTAGCTTATGTTAGGTCGCCGTTCTACCGTCTATTCGGTTTGCGAAGCGGTTGTGCAAATTGCGAAGCGTGCGACGCGTTTTTTTTTCCGTAGTGGATTTGAAGCAAACTCACTGAGCCGCTTGACGGGTGGTATTGTGGAGGGAATCGCAACTCGCTATTGATGTGCCGCGATTTGCTCCGCCCACAAATGATGTGATGCAGATATGCCCCCCAACTCATGCCGACCGATCCAGACGGTAGCCTCTCACGCTGTCATGCCCGCGGCCATGCGGCGGTGCACGACGCACTTGCTGCTGCTTACCCCAATGCGAAAGAGTTCGCACTTCCTCACAGCGACAGCGAGACCCGGTTCACCTGCACCCAAGTGCGTCTTTCAAACATAGCGCTCTATCGCAACGCGACCAGCGGCTATAGTTGCCAGGCGAATCCGATCGACGCGGTCAGGATTACCCTCCCCGCGCACGGCAGTGTGGTGGTTGCATCCAAGCGAACATCACTTGTGGCCATGGCAGGTCACGTTGGTTCGGTCTGCTTGACTGAGGTTGTTGAACGCAAGGTACCGTCCAACTACATCGGATTTCATTTCCAGATCTCCAAGCGCGAGCTGCTTTCTCGCGCTCACCTCTTGACCGGGCGCGAATACACCGCGGACGATGTGGCACCGTCGATCGATCTGCGGACCTCAGAGGGCGCCATACTGTATAGAAGCGTTGCAAATCTTTTCCTTGAGGTCGAGAATCTAGCCGCAATCGGGCTTGGGCAGCTTGCGCGAACGGGCATCAACGATCTCATTCAGAACTTGTCAGCGGTGGCTGTCGTGCGTGGTGTGCGCGAGCACCTAACGCAAGGACGAGAGCGCTTTAGTGATAATCATGCTGAATCTGCCCGGCAATTCGTCGATGCGCATGCGGCCGAGCCGTTTCGTTTCAGCGAGCTCTCGGCCCAGTTGGGCATCAGCTCCCGCTCCTTACAGCTGGCTTTCAGGAAGCGGTTTGGCTGCACGCCGTCGGAACACTTGTTCGCATGCCGTTTGGGCATGGCTAGAACGCGCCTGCTAGCGCCGACTGATATGACGACGGTGGCGGCGGTCGCGGTCGATTGCGGTTTTGTCAATTTGGGAGCTTTTGCCGGTCGCTACTATCGCGCCTTCGGAGAGCGGCCATCAGAAACGCTTCGAAGGGGCTTGGCCATCACGACCCGGGAGGGCAAATGCACCGGTCAGTCAAGGGATCGATAAATTGCGCGCCAGACCAGCTACTTGCGTCTACGCCGAACGCAAGTGCTTAACTCTCATTGATCTCCCGCCAAGTTTCGTTGGAGTGAGGTCAATCGTGTAGGCTCCGAATTGCGCTCAACCTCACCATCGCAACGCGCTGCGGCCGGCCAGAAGGCCGATGAGCGTGACGATAGCAATGGCGGCGGCGTACCACACCGCAACGAACAGCGGTGCGTCGTCCGTACAGCGCAGCATGTAGATCAGAGCCCCGAGAGCTCCGCACACAAGGCCGGCCATGGCCCCGGCGCGCGCGGGGGAGACCGGCGCCGAGCGGCGCAGCGTCGCCATGATCGCGACGAGCGGCAAGGCCGAGAGGAGCGGCACGACGACGACACAGAGCCCCGGATGGCTGCCTAAGCCAGCGGCTCCCCAGTCGCGAGACGGCGTCGTGGCGAGTTCCACGGCCACCGCTGCCAGCAGCAGAGTCGGCGCCACCAGCAATGCGCGAAAAGATCCCTCGCTATCGGGCCGTGCAGCCTGCACGCAGCCATAGTAGGCAGACAGAAGCAGGCTGATTGCGAAGCCGAATTTGACCTGAACCTGCCAGGATAGCAGCGCACCGGGAAGATCCGGCCGCACCCCTGCCATCAGGACCAGCAGGACGCAGGATATCAGGGCCGCACACGCGAGCGTCGCAGCCAATTGCATCCGAAAGTTCAGAAGCGGCCGTTGCTCATCTTCCGCCAGTGTTCGCAAAAGCTCGTCCAGTTTCATGACCGGGTCCTGCGATGGAGTTCGGCCAGCGCTTTGATCGCGCGATGGAGCGTGACGCGTGCCGTACCCTCGGTTATGCCGAGCTTGGCCGCCGCCGCCTTGATGGATAGCCCTTTCAAGGCCACGGCTTCGAGCACATCCTTCTGACGGCCGCGCAGGCTCGCGATGAGCCGCTCGATCTCGTCGGCCTGCAGGTCTGGCTCGGGTGCCTCGAACGACAGCACGTTCTCGAATGGCTCGATCGGCACGGTGATGCGATGGCCTCTCCGGCGCAGGTTGTCGATCGTCTTGTTCAGGACGACAGCCCGCACCCAGGGTACCAGCGGGCGCGATGGGTCCCACAGGTGTCGCTTCAGGTGAATGGCGAGAAAGCTTTCCTGCACGACGTCCTCAAGCTCGCTCATATCGCGGCCGTTGCGGCGGAGGCAGGCACGCGCGACCGCTGTTACAAGAGGAACAAGCGCATCCAAGACGTTGCGGTAGTGCCGCTGATCCCCCTCGACGGCTGCCTTCATCCACATCGCCCATTGCCGTTCCTTGTCCTCCACGCTGCTTAGAGCCCCCGCTCTACGAGTTGAGTGGTCATTCTGTTACAGGCCCCCGCGCATTTCGTTACGTGCGGTGCCCGGCACGGCTCGAACACGCTTTCGTGATTGCTGTTATGGATGCCGGGGCATCCTCGTAGACCGCTGGTACTTGGCAATGCCGGCCTACGTCGTTCACCAGCCATGGAGCCTCCGCCACATGACACTCACACGCCGCGCCATTCTCGCCGCTGGCCTTGCCGTCAGCTTGGTGTCATCTGCGGCATTCGCTGCCACCAAGTCCCCGTTCACGCAAGCATCGTTCGAAGCCGCCAAGCAGGCCGGCAAGCCGATTCTGGTGGAGGTGATGGCTCCTTGGTGTCCCACGTGCAAAGCACAAGCGCCGATCCTCAGTGATCTTGGCGGACAGGAACGTTTCAAGGATCTGCAGACATTCACCGTAGACTTCGACAGCCAGAAGGACGCCCTGAAGTCCCTCAACGTGCGTATGCAGAGTACACTGATCGTGTTCAAGGGTGGCAAGGAAGTCGGCCGTTCCACTGGCGACACCAAGAAGGCCGGCATCGAGGCGCTTCTCGCCAAGGCTCTCTGAGTCATGGCGCTTGCAAGCTTTGGACTTGCGCTTCTTGCGGGAGCGTTGTCGACGCTCTCGCCTTGCGTCCTGCCGCTGGTTCCGATCGTCATCGGCACGGCGACTGCCGAGCATCGCTACGGACCGCTTGCGCTTGCAAGCGGCCTGGCTCTGTCGTTCACGGCGATCGGATTATTCGTTGCCACTGTCGGTATCGCCGTCGGACTAGACGCATCCGTATTCCGGACCGTTGCCGCGCTCATGCTCGCGGGCATCGGCATCGTCCTGCTTGCACCCGCGCTGCAGCAACGCTTTGCGGTAGCGGTCGGTCCCGCGGGCGGCTGGGTGCAAAACCAGTTCGGCGGCTTCTCATCGGCCGGCCTGCGCGGTCAATTCGGCGTCGGACTCCTGCTTGGGGCCGTATGGAGCCCGTGCGCCGGTCCGACGCTGGGCGCTGCCAGCGTTCTGGCGAGCCAAGGCACGAACCTCACCGAGGTCATCCTGACGATGGGGCTGTTCGGAATTGGCGCCGCGCTGCCCCTGCTCCTCATCGGGACCTTATCGCGCGCTCATATGATGCGGCTGCGCGGCCAACTGATGTCGGCCGGCCAGGGCCTCCGCTTGGCGATGGGAGCGCTGCTCGTCACCGTCGGGATCGCCGTCATCACGGGCGCCGACAAGACGATCGAGGCTTGGCTCGTCGAGCGCTCGCCGCAATGGCTCACGTGGCTCACCACCTCCGTATAGTCTTGCGGAAATCGGTCGGCAAACAGCATCACCTAACTCGGAGTGGTCGCGAGAAGACTGATTTCCGCAGTGGCTCAACAGCACGTATGCTCGGCGTCTCGCAAGAACGGCGGGTTTACTCCTGACAACTGACGAATTTGTGCGATGCCGCGAACGGTCGAAGGGTGCCAGAAACTGACTCAGGCCAGCGTGTGAACTGGTGCCGACACCCGGACTTACGGCGTTACAACGGCGCTCAACTCGCGGACCACGGCATGCTTCAGGACTCATGGGAGGATCTCCGTCTCCAGATCCTTGAGACGCTTCACCTGGTCCGTCTTCAGCCCGCCGTACTCCTGCCGCCCGCGATAATACGTGACCTCAGTCACGCCGATCGAGCGAACGGCGTCGGCCTGGTTCTGGCCTTGCGAAAGCAAAACGTCGACCTGCCGCAGCTTCGCGACGATCTCTTCAGGCTTGTGTCTCTTCTTCGGCATTGCAGTCCTCCTCCATGCCAAGTGGCATACATCAGGTCGGACCACTTCAACGGGGGAGGATCACTTTGCGTGCGGACAACCGTGATAGGCTCGGTGAGCCAGTCTACTTCGACGGGACTATTTTCCATGCAAAACGTGTTTTCATGATTTTTGCTGGCCTTCTGGGACTGGCTCTTGGCGTGTTTATGATTTGGTGGGGGCGGCCGATCAATGGCGTAATGTCTCCACGTGTGCAGAGATTTGAGCTTCTCTACGGCACGACGATTTGTGTGGTGTTTGCCGCCGCTCTGGCCATGCTCGTTGCGGGTTAGTCGAGCCTCCGCGAAGGCGCCATCACCATCCAGCAAGAAGGGCTTGCTCCATGGGCCTATCTCCCGTTGCGCAACCGCCACATGAGACCGTAAGGGGCGTGCAATTTGCCATGCTCGACGGCACAGTGCTGGTGAGCATTCTGGTGGCATATGCCGCGCTTCAAGCGATCGAATGGTCGCCGCCGGGATCGGGCGACTATCTCACTCGATTTCAGAAGCATCGGCCCGCGCGAACAGATCGCAAACAACAAGCACAGCCGCGGCGAGATCGAAGAAAACGGATCGATCCTCATTCGAACCGGCGATCGGTAACGCAAAGCAAAGTAAACCGAGGGATTCCTCGCGGCTCGTGATAGTGTGTTCGGTGTGCGCAGATCCTTGGCGCCGGCTGTCTCAAGCACTCCGCAACAGCAGCACTGAAAGCCTCCGCGCACGACACTCCGATCTCCCATCGGTCGCGAGGACTTGGCGCTACGGCCGCGAGATGGGGCGGGTGAGGGCGCAATCCCTCGTTTGGAAACCATAACAACATGCAAGTTCCGTCAGAGCTCAAGCCAGCGGCTTGGGGCGCAGCTGTGGTGGGATCGCACTTGCCGTGATTGGATTTTCCTGGGGAGGATGGGTCACCGGTGGCACCGCCGACAAGACAGCAAAAGAAGCTGCCGATAGTGCCATCGTGAGGGTTCTCGCGCCGATCTGCGCGGAAAAGTTTCAACAGCAGGCCGATGCTGGTGCGAAGATGGCCGACCTCATGAAAGCCAGCACCTGGGAGAGGGGCAACTTCGTCGAGAAGGGCGGCTGGGCGACGATGCCGGGCACCAGCACGCCCAGCACGGGCGTGGCGCGCGCCTGCGCTGAGTTGCTCCAAAAGCCGAAGGCTTGATTGCACGCGGCGGGCGGGACCGCATTGCGGTTTGGCTCGCCAGCCTTTGGTGTTCGTGCGGCCGTCTCGCGCATATGTGACTGCGAGACAAAGGGAGCCATCGCCATGGACGAGCGCGTGACATCCCGAGCGGTCACGTTTGTGCGGCCGTTTTCGTTGAATGG
>CADEFX010000239.1 GCA_902826715.1 uncultured Hyphomicrobiales bacterium
CGGCGTGGTCGCCAGCGTCGTCGGTGCCTATTACTATCTGCGCATCGTCAAGATCATGTTTTTCGACGAGCCGGCAGAGAAGCTGCTTCCCGCACGTCTGGCGGAAGGCGCCGTTATGGCGCTTACGGCGCTGCTGGTGCTGTTTTACGTCGTGTGGCCGGGTCCGCTGGTCGATGCGGCAGCAGTGGCGGCGAAGTCGTTGTATTGAGGTTGGATGGACGACGTACCACTAGGCGCAATGCCTCCTGCGGCCGTCATTGTTCTCGGCCATATCGACTCGACCAATAGCGAAGCAATGCGCCGCATTATCTCGGGTGAGACAGGCCCGCTGTGGATCCGTGCCGAGGCGCAGAGCCGCGGGCGTGGCCGTTCAGGCCGGAGCTGGACGTCCGAGCCGGGCAACCTCTACGCGACCCTGCTGTTCGCGCCGGGGTGCGCGCAATCGGAGGTACACCAGCTTTCGCTGGTGACGGGTGTCGCCGTCCTCGATGCCGTTCGCGCGCTGGCCGGCGGGAGTGTGGCGGGCTTGCGCCTGAAGTGGCCCAATGACGTTCTGATCGGTGCGGCCAAGGTGGCTGGAATTCTCGCCGAAAGCACGGCCGGACGGGATGGCGCGTTGCTGGCGGCGGCGGGTGTCGGCATCAATCTCGCGCATGCGCCGGCCGATGCCGGCCGCGGTACGACACATCTCGCGGAACATGGCATCAGTGCCGATCCTGCAACGGCTCTGGATCAACTCGACAAGGCCATGCGGCAATGGCTCGGAACCTGGAACCGTGGCCATGGGGTTGGCGCTATTCGCGGTGCATGGCTGGAAAGGGGGGGCTGCGGCGGGGAGATGCTGGCGATCAATGCATCCGAAGGCCGGGTCGAAGGCCGCTTCGCGGGACTAGACGTAGACGGGTCGCTGCTGCTGACTGACGCCGGCGGTCGCGCGCGGCGCTTTCTGTTCGGAGACGTTTCGGTGATGGCGGCGCGGCCCGCACGTGAGACAACGCATGGCTGAGGACACAACACGACATAAAGGCCGTGAGTCTCTCGTCTTTCTCGCGCTGGGCGGGCTCGGCGAAATCGGCATGAACTGCTATCTGTACGGTCAGGGAACCGAGAACAGCCGGACATGGCTGATGGTGGACCTGGGCATCACCTTCCCGGAAGGCGAGTTCGATCCCGGCGTCGACATCATCCTCCCCGACCTGAAATTCATCGAGGACCGGGCGGAGGATCTCGCGGGCATCGTGCTGACGCACGCGCACGAGGATCATTTCGGCGCCGTCATCGAGCTGTGGCCGCGACTGAAGGTTCCGATCTATGCGACGCCGTTCACGGCGGCGCTGCTGAGGGCGAAACTCTCCGAGTTCGGCGGCAAGAGCGAGCTGCCCATTCGCGAAATCGCCATGGGCGCACGCTTCAAGGTCGGTCCGTTCGATCTCGAATTCGTGACGATGGCGCATTCGATCCCGGAGCCCAACGGCCTCATCTTGCGCACCGGGCATGGCACGGTATTTCACACGGGCGATTGGAAGCTCGAGGAGCGTCCCGTGCTCGGGCCGCGCGCCGACGAGGCCAAGATCGAAGCGCTGGGCCGCGAGCCCGTGCTGGCCCTGGTGTGCGATTCCACCAATGCGTTTCGCGACGGACGTTCGCCGTCGGAGAGCCAGGTGGCCGCATCGCTGACGGAGATCATCCGGAGCGGCAAGCGGGCGGTGGCAGTGACGACGTTTGCATCCAACGTTGGGCGCATCAAAGCGGTCGCCGATGCGGCGCGCGCGGTGGACCGGCATCTGGTGGTGGCGGGCCGTGCCATGCACCGGATCATCCAAGTGGCCAAGGAGACGGGCTATCTGCCGCAGAACTTCCGCTATTTCGATCAGCAGGAGTTCTCCAATATTTCGCCGGACAAAGTGCTCGTGCTGTTGACGGGCAGTCAGGGCGAGCCGCGGGCGGCGCTGGCGCGCATCGCAGAGAACGAGCATCCGAGCATTGGGCTCGGCAAAGGCGATCTCATCGTCTTCTCTTCGCGCACGATCCCAGGCAACGAGAAGAGCGTCGGGCGCATCCAGAATGCGCTCGCGCGCATGGGTTGCGATGTGGTGACCGACGACAAGGCGCTCGTACACGTGACGGGCCATCCGCGGCGCGAAGAGCTGAAGCAGATGTACGCCTGGGTGAAACCGCAGATCGCCATCCCGATGCACGGGGAGATGCGACACCTGAAGGAACATGCGGAGCTGGCACGCGCGGCCGGCGTTGCGCGCGTGCTGACGCCGATCAACGGCGACATCGTGGAGCTGGCGCCAGGGCCGGCGGCGATCGTCGATGAAGCGCCGGTGGGGCGTTTGTTTCGCGACGGGCGGCTGCTCGTATCGGCGCTGGAAGGGCCGGTGCGCGACCGGCGCAAGCTGTCCTTCGTGGGTGTCGTCATGGTGTCGCTGGTGATGACGCGGCGCGGGGATCTCGTGTCCGATCCGATCGTCTCGCTCGACGGCGTGCCGGAGGAGACCGGGCGCGGGCGCGCCATGGAGGACATCGTGCTGGACGCGGTTGAAGGCACGATCGACAGCATTCCGCCGCAGCGGCGGCGCGATCCCGACGTGGTGCGTGAGGCCGTGCGCCGGGCCGTCCGCTCCGCGATCGATGATCACTGGGGCAAGAAGCCCATTGCCAAGGTGCACGTCTCGGTGGTGGATGTACGCAAGTAACGCGGCCGCCTGAGCGCAACTTCGTGGCGGCCTGCAATGGAGGTCCCATGCTTGGCCGTCTCAATCACGTGGCGATTGCCGTGCGCAACATGGACAGCGCCGTCGAGGTCTATCGCACGACGCTGGGCGGACGCACGTCGGAGAAGGTGGCGCAGCCGGCGCATGGCGTGTCCACGGTGTTCGTGACGCTGCCCAACACCAAGATCGAGCTTTTGGAGCCGCTGGGAGACAACTCGCCGATCGCGAAGTTTCTCGAGCGCAATCCGGACGGCGGAATCCATCACATCTGCTACGAGGTCGAGGACATTCTCGCGGCGCGGGACAAGCTGGCGGCGCAGGGTGCGCGCGTGCTGGGCGACGGACAGCCGAAGATCGGCGCACATGGCAAGCCGGTACTGTTCCTGCACCCGAAAGATTTCTGCGGCACGCTGGTCGAGCTCGAGCAGGCATGAGCATCACGCTCAGCGTTGCGATCTATTTCATCGTCTGGTGGACCGTCTTGTTCGCCGTGCTGCCGATCGGCCTGCGCACTCAGGAGGAAGACGGGCACGTCGTTCCGGGGACCCCCGCGAGCGCGCCGACACAGCCGCGTTTCTTGCTCATCTTGGCGCTGACGTCGCTGATATCGGCTGCGGTGTTCGGGCTGATCTATGCGGTGGTGGTCTGGCAGATCATCGACTGGGATCGCTTGATTCCATTTGGCCCCGGCCGGTAGGCGATTGGGCAAAATAAAAGAGCAAGGCCCGCGCCTTGCCCAATGCAGTTCAGAATGACCGGTTGCCGCAAGATTTAATGATCTTGCTTTTATTGCGTCCCGGCGGCGCCGCTCCCCTGACGTTCACAAACAAGAGTAACGGCCGATAGTCTCCCCAGACCTGGGCAACCACGGTTTCGCACCGTTGGCCCCTTTTGACGCAGGGATCATAGCCAGCGTGACTGCATCTGTCAGCAGCGAATGCGACATTTCTGCAAAAGACATGACGATTTTGGCAATGCACCGCCCCATGGGGCGTCGCCATTGCCAGCGAAGTGCGAACTGGCTATTAGCCGTTTGAATTCCCGTACGGCTACGCTGCCCGCGGCTGGACTGCGCGCTGCGCGCGAAATTAGGCAAGCTTGGAAACGGTCATGCGCATTTCCCGCTACTTCCTTCCCGTGCTGCGCGAAACGCCGAAGGAAGCCGAAATCGTCTCCCACCAACTCATGCTCCGGACGGGCATGGTGAAGCAGGCGAGCGCGGGCATTTACTCGTGGCTTCCGCTGGGCTTCCGTGTGCTGAAGAAAATCGAGCAGGTGGTGCGCGAGGAGCAGAACCGTTCCGGAGCCATCGAGGTGCTGATGCCGACAATTCAGTCGGCCGATCTGTGGCGGCAGTCGGGACGCTACGACGACTACGGCAAGGAAATGCTGCGCCTCAAGGACCGGCACGAGCGCGACATGCTCTACGGACCCACCAACGAGGAGCTGATTACCGAGATTTTCCGGGACGGGGTCAAGAGTTACAAGGACTTACCGCGCAATCTTTACCATATCCAATGGAAGTTTCGTGACGAGGTGCGGCCGCGCTTCGGCGTCATGCGCGGGCGTGAGTTCCTGATGAAGGACGCCTATTCCTTCGATCTGACGGCGGATGCCGCGCGCCAGTCCTACAACAGGATGTTCGTGGCCTACCTGCGCACGTTCGCCCGGCTCGGTCTGAAGTCGATCCCCATGGCTGCCGACACCGGTCCCATCGGCGGCGACCTGTCCCACGAGTTCATCATCCTGGCCGACACCGGCGAAAGCCAGGTGTATTGCCACGCCGACCTGGTCCAGACGACGGTGCCGGGGGCGGACACGGATTTCGATGCCGACCTGTCGCCGCTGATCGCGCGGTTCACGTCGGACTATGCGGCGACCGACGAGAAGCATGATGCGGCGCGGTTCGAGAAGGAGGTGCCGGTCGACAAGCGCATCTCGGCCCGGGGGATCGAAGTCGGCCACATTTTCTTCTTTGGAACCAAGTATTCCGATCCCATGAACTGCCGCGTGCAGGGTCCGGACGGCAAGATGGTGGCGGTACAAATGGGATCCTATGGGATAGGCGTCTCGCGCCTGGCGGGAGCGATCATTGAGGCGAGCCACGACAAGGACGGCTGCATCTGGCCGGTGCCGGTGGCACCGTTCGAGCTTGGACTGATCAACCTGAAGGCCGGAGACAAGGAGACGGACGGCGCGTGCGACACGCTATGCGAGCGTTTCGCCAATGCCGGCATCGATTATCTCTACGACGACACCGATGAGCGCGCCGGCGGCAAGTTCGCCACCATGGATCTGATCGGCCTGCCGTATCAGGTGATCGTGGGACCGAAGAGCCTGAAGAACGGTGAGATCGAGATCAAGGAGCGACGGACCGGTATGCGCCAGACGTTGCCATTGGAAGGCGCCGTAAGTCAGCTCGTCGGTGCGATCCGAAGCGCGCGTCAGCTCGCCTGATCCATCATGTTGCGCCAGCCTGGAGCGGGGGATGCCTGCAACCGTGAACACGCGAGCCTTTGCGCCGTTTGAATGGATGCTGGCCCGGCGCTATCTGCGCGCCCGGCGCAAGGAAGGCTTCATCTCGGTCATCGCCGGGTTCTCGTTTGCCGGCATCATGCTGGGTGTGGCGACGCTGATCATCGTCATGGCCGTCATGAACGGCTTCCGCAACGAGCTGTTCGACAAGATTCTCGGGTTCAACGGGCACATCTGGGTTCACAAGATCGGCGAGCCGTTCGAGGACTATGCGGATGCAGTGAAGCGCGTCAGCGCGGTGCCGGGCGTGAAGGTCGCGCTGCCTCTCATCGAGGGACAAGCGATGGTCCAGTCGACGGCGCAGTCGCTGGGTGGATTTGTTCGGGGCATAACCGAGGACGGAATCAAGGCGCTGCCGCTGGTGGCGGATAACGTGCGCTTTGGGACGCTCGATGGGTTCGATAGCCAGGAAGGCGTTGCCATCGGCATGCGCATGGCGAACGCATTGCGTGTCAACCTCGGCGACGGGATTACGCTGATCGCGCCACGCGGGGCTCAAACGCCGTTCGGGACGACGCCGCGCATCAAGCGCTATCCGGTGACGGCGATCTTCGAGCTCGGCATGTCGGAATACGACAAGACGATGATCTTCATGCCGCTGCCGGAGGCGCAACGTTATTTCTCACGGCCCGGTCAGGTGGACGTCCTTGAAGTGATGATCGAGCGGCCCGATCGCGTGCTGGAGATAATGGGCCCCATGCAGCGCGCGGCGGGTGACGGCCTGCATTTGACGGACTGGCGCAAGCGCAACGAGACCTTCTTCACCGTACTCGAGGTCGAGCGCAACGTGATGTTCATCATCCTGTCGCTGATCGTGCTGGTGGCGGCGCTCAACATCATCTCGGGCCTGATGATGCTGGTGAAGGACAAGGGGCGCGACATCGCCATCCTGCGCACGATGGGCGCGACCAAGGGCGCCATCATGCGTGTATTCCTGATCACGGGCGCGTCGATCGGTGTGGTGGGAACGCTGGCTGGGCTCGTGCTCGGCATTGTGTTCTGCTCGCGCATCGACGAGATGCGCCAGCTTCTGCAGCGCCTCACGGGCACCACGCTGATGGATCCGACCGTCTACTACCTGACGCGGTTGCCGGCCGATATCGATGCGCATGAAACCGGCGCGATCGTGCTGATGGCGCTGGTCCTGTCGGTGCTGGCGACGCTCTACCCGTCGTGGCGCGCGTCGCGGCTCGATCCGGTCGAAGCCTTGCGCTACGAGTGAGGATGATCGTGCAGGACACATCCTCGCTCATCACGCCGGTGCTGGTGCTGGAAAATCTCTCACGCACCTACCGGCAGGGCCCGAGGGAAATCCCGGTGCTGTCAGGGGCGTCGGTGACACTCTATCCGGGGCAGGCCGTGGCCCTGGTCGGCCCGTCGGGTGCTGGCAAGTCGACGCTGCTGCACATCGCTGGGTTGCTGGAGACACCGGATACGGGTCGCGTGATGGTCAACGGACGCGACTGCTCGCGCA
>CADEFX010000240.1:0-1092 GCA_902826715.1 uncultured Hyphomicrobiales bacterium
CTCGGCGCGAGGTTTGGCCGAAGGATCGCAATGACGAGAATGTAGATGAGATAAATCCCCGACAAGAGGAGGCCAGGCATCGTGGCTGCCGCGAACAGTGCGCCGGCTGAGATCTGCAGCATCTCCGCCATGACCACGAGCATGATGGCCGGCGGCAATAGAATGCCGAGCGTGCCGGCCGATGCTACCGTCCCCAGCGCCAGGCGCTTGTCGTAACCCGCCTCGATCATTTGCGGCAGCGCAATGAGCGAGAGCAGAACGACCGCGGCACCGACGACGCCAATCGGTGCCGCAAGAATTGTACCCATGACCATGACCGCGACGGCAAGGCCGCCGGGGACACGTTTGAGCAAGATCTCCGTGGCCGACAGCATATCCTTCGCTGAGCCGGATCGTTCCAGGATCGCCCCCATGAAAATAAACATCGGGATCGAGACCAGGATCGGGTCGGCCGCCACGCCGCCCCACATTCGCAGGTTCAGATTTTTCAGGCCGGCGAGTGGGAATACGCCATGCCACCAGCCGATCAAGCCGAAGAGCAGGCCCGTCCCCCCCAGGACGAAGGCGACTGGATAGCCGATGAAGATGACGAAGAACATCGCCACGAACATGATGAGGGCGAGGTTGTCGATGATCCAGTCGGGCATGCCCTAGACCTCGAGTTGGGAGGAGCCGAGGTTCAGGCGGGCTTGCTCGATAGTGCGGCCGCCGAACATGTACGCCACAAGCCGCAGCACAATGCTGATGATGCCGAGCAGCAGCAGCCAAAGGCCGAAGTAGTAGACGCCCTTGATGATCCAGCGCTGCTCCAGCCCGTTCGCCGAGTCGGAGGCTTCGCCGGTGTTATAGGCAATCCACCACCACTCCCAGCCGTAGTAGACCAGGATGAAGGTGTAGGGGAGTGCAAACAGCAGGCAGCCTATCAGCTCGATCCATGCACGCACGCGCATCGGGGCGCTGCCGTAATAGGAGTCGACGCGCGGGTGCGCGTTGATGACGTAGTTGTAGCCGAGCCAAAGCGAGAAGATCGCGGCGTGCAGGTGCCAGTCGAGCTCCTGCAGCTTGGTATAGGGGATAGGCACGCTGAACTTG
>CADEFX010000240.1:1102-6721 GCA_902826715.1 uncultured Hyphomicrobiales bacterium
TGCGGCAGACGACGTCGAAGCACGTCACCGTCATAAGGACGACGAGCAGCCAGCCGGAAAGCTCGGCAATGGCCTCGAGAAAGCGATAGATCGCATTGGCGACGGCCAGCAGCAGATCGCTCATGGGATTTCCAGTGCAGCACTAGGCAAGGTGAAGCGCCTCATCCGCGTGAGGACGAGGCGCTTGGCACAGCAGCGGCGCTACTTCAGATAGCCGATGCTTTTCCAGATGGCGTAGTCCTTGCGGAAGGCGGTGTAGTGATCGAACACCCGCTTGAAGTTGGGGTTCTTGGCGCTTTCCTCGGCTGCAACTTCGCCCCAGGCCTTTTCGATTGCCGACATGATCTCGGGTGACCACGTCTGGATGTGGACGCCGTTCTTGTCGCGCATCTCGGTCAGCGCCTTCCACTGACTGGCCTCGCCGTCGGCGATGACCTCCTGGATGGTCAGCGCACAGGCCGCTTCGACGGCGGCTTTGTGCTGATCCGAGAGGGCGTCCCACTTGTCCTTGTTGATATAAACCTCCTGCCAGCTCGCCTGCTGATGCCAGCCGGGGAAGTAGTAATATTTGGCGACCTGATAGAAACCGAACTTCTGGTCCATCATTGGCAGCGAGAACTCGGTCGCATCGATAGTGCCAAGCTGGAGCGCTTGGAAGATGTCGCCGGGGGCCAGCAACTGCGTGGCGACGCCGAGCTTTTCCATCACCTTGGCGCCGAGCCCGAAGAACCTCATCTTGAGGCCCTTGAGATCATCGACGCTCTTGATCTCCTTGCGGAACCAACCGGACGCTTCCGGCGGGATCACGTTGCACGGGAAGTTGACGACGTTGTGCTTGGCGAACATCTCGCGCGAGAGCTGCAGTCCGCCGCCCTTGAAGATCCACGCCATGTACTCGGGGATCGCCGGCCCGAACGGGACGGAGGAGAAGATGATGAAAGCCGTGTCCGCCTTGGCAAAGAACCCGGGCGCTGAATACGCCGCTTCCGCCGAGCCTTGGCTCACGGCCTCGATGGCCTGCAGCGCCGGAACGAGTGCGCCCGGCTCGTGGAACTTGATCTCCAGCGTGCCGCTCGTCAGCCGCGAGACGTGCTTGGTGAAGCTATGGGCGGCCTCTCCGATCAGCGTCAGGCTGCCCGGATAGGCACTCGGCATATTGAAACGGACTTTCTTCTCTTGGGCTGTGGCGGCGGACGCGGCGATAACGCTCGCGCAAGCCGTGGCGACGAGCCATGACGTGAAACGCATAGAACCTCTCCCGTGTTTCCCCTGGTCTTATTGGTCTTGCAGGCCTTGTTATTAGCGCACCCTTCTGCGAGGTGCCGGCCGCGCTTCGAGCCTAAAAAAGCCGGACGAAATCCGTCCGGCGGCCGCGCTGCTCATGGCCGGACCGTGACACGCGGCCGCAGGCTTGTCAAAAGAGATTCATCGGACGAACGAGGAAAAATCGTGCATCGGCAATGAATTGCCGAGGGGTATCGCGACTATTGGCCAGCTTGGGGTTTAGGCTGTCTCCTCGAACAGTTCGCGGCCGATCAGCATGCGGCGGATTTCGCTGGTGCCTGCGCCGATCTCATAGAGTTTGGCGTCGCGCAACAGGCGGCCGGTCGGGTAGTCGTTGATGTAGCCGTTGCCGCCCAGAAGTTGGATGGCGTCGAGCGCGATCAAGGTCGCCTTCTCGGCCGCATAGAGGATGGCTCCGGCCGCGTCCTTGCGCGCCGTCTGGCCGCGGTCGCAGGCCTTGGCCACGGCATACACGTAGGCCTTGCAGGCGTTCATGGTGGTGTACATGTCGGCGACCTTGCCCTGCACGAGCTGGAAGGTGCCGATCGGCTGGCCGAACTGCTTCCTCTCGTGCACGTAGGGGATCACCACGTCCATGGCGGCCTGCATGATGCCGAGCGGACCGGCAGCGAGCACCGACCGCTCGTAGTCGAGGCCGCTCATGAGCACGTTGACGCCCTTGCCGACACCGCCGACAACGTTCTCTTCCGGCACCTCACAGTTCTCGAACACAAGCTCGCCGGTCGATGAGCCGCGCATGCCCATCTTGTCGAGCTTCTGGGACACGCGGAAGCCCTTCCAGCCTGTTTCGATGAGGAAGGCGGTGATGCCGCGCGCGCCGGCCGAAGGATCGGTCTTGGCGTAGACCACAATGATCTGCGCGTCAGGCGCATTCGTGATCCACATCTTGGTGCCGTTGAGGATATAGCGGTCGCCCTTCTTCTCGGCCCGCAGTTGCATCGATACGACATCGGAGCCCGCGCCCGCCTCGCTCATGGCAAGGCTGCCGACATGCTCGCCCGAGACGAGTTTGGGCAGATATTTGCGTTTCAACGCATCCGAACCGTTGCGGCGGATCTGGTTGACGCACAGGTTGGAGTGGGCGCCGTAGGACAGGCCGACGGCCGCCGATCCGCGGCTCAATTCCTCCATGGCGACGCAGTGCTCGAGGTAGCCCAGCCCCGAACCGCCGTATTCCTCCTCCACGGTAATGCCGTGCAGGCCAAGGGCACCGAGCTTGGGCCACAGATGACGCGGGAATTCATCCGTGCGATCGAGCTCTGCAGCGATGGGCGCGACCTCGTCGGCCGTGAACGAGCGCACCGTGGCGCGCAACTGATCCGCCGTCTCGCCGAGATCGAAATCGAGCGTCGGGTACTCGTTGCGGATGGTCATGGTGTCCTCGTGGCGACAGTCGCGGACGGATGTCTCTACGGAGCAATAGCAAATCAGGTAGACTTGGGCGAGCAGGGCTGGGTGACGATCAGAACGGCCGATGGCGAAAGATTACGCCGAGATAGAGCAGGAGTTCATTGCCGGCCTGAAAGGCCAGACCGGCAAGACTCTGGCCGAGTGGATGACGCTGATCAGCGGCAAGGCGTTCGCCAATAAGAACGAGACCATCGACTGGCTGCGCTTGCAGGGCTTTGCCTTCAACTGGGCCTCGTGGCTGGAGCGCATTCACGCCAACGGCGGAGCGCCGCTCTATGCCGACAAAGCGGCTGTATCCGTCGTGAAGAAAACGCCGGCGCCGCGGGCAGCGAACCCCGAGAAAACCGAAAAGGCAGCCCCAGTCGCCGCCACGCCTGTTACAGCGGCGTCACGGCCCGTGGCGCACGCACCCGCCGCAGAGGCGCGCGACGGCGACGCGGCTCTCCAAACCCTGATCGCAGCCGCCAAGGGTTATCAGCCACTCTATCGATTGCTGGCGTCCGAGATTTCGCGCGCAGTGCCGGGCGCCACGCTGACGGCCGCCGATTCCTACATCTGCGTCGGCAATCCGAGGGAGTTCGCGGGCATCGAGACTGGTGCCAAGGGCTTGCGGCTCGCCCTCGACCTCGGCGATCGCCCGTTCGCGCCGCCGCTGCAGCCCTCAAAGCTGGCGACGGCGCCGAAACGGCTGTCGCACATGATCGTGCTCGACGATGCACGCAAAGTGGACGCGGCGCTGATGGAGCTTGTGCGCGCCGCCGCTGTGCGCGTCAATACATGAGGCTGCCATGACAGACGCCCGGCAGGACCGCCCAAGTTCCCTCCCCTGGCCGCCCATCATTTATGCCGCGGCCCTCGTCGCGTGCTGGGGGCTGGAGTCGCTCGTCACGCTGCCGCGGCTGCCCGAAAGCCTCGTGATACGCTGGATTGGCGCCGTCGTTTTCCTTTCCGGCCTCGGCCTGGGTCTGAAAGGCTTCGCGGACCTGCGCGCCGCGGGAACCACGATGCACCCGACGGGCATCGCATCCGCGCTCGTGACGGGCGGCGTTTATGCCTGGAGCCGCAATCCCCTGTATCTCGCCGCCCTGATCGCCTTCGCAGGCCTCGGGCTGGCCCTGCGATCGACCTGGCTGCTGATCGCCGCTCCCTGCGTGGGTATCGCCCTGACCCGGCTGGCCATCGAGCCCGAGGAAGCCTACCTGGTACGCCGCTTCGGCCCCACCTACCTTGCCTACGCCTCGCGCGTACGCCGCTGGATTTGAACAGGCCGCACCGTTAAGCGGTCCAGCGAACATCTATTTGCCAGAATTTCCGGCGCATGGTCGTGAGGGCCAGGAGGTTGGCGATGCAGGCTTTTTCCCAGCGTTTGTTGATGACACTCGCCTTGGCGGGGAGCGCCAGCATGGGAGTTCTGGCGCCGGCCGACGCCCAGTCGGCCCGGCGCGACGGCATCGGCGACCTGCTGAAGCGAGACGGCGGAGCCCAGGTTGCCCAAGCCCAGCCCGGCGCCGGTGCCCAGGAGGCCGCCAAGGACAAGGCGGCCGAATCCACAGCCACAGCCGACCCGCGCGAAGGCGATCCCGCCTACGAGCAGGCCCAGCGCCTGATGAAGGCCATCGACGCCATCCTGCAGGACACCGCCCGCAATCGTGGCGAAGCGCGCAAGCTGCCGCCCGAGAGCGACTTTCTCATGAAGCCGCTTTGGACGGAGACCCGCGAGGACCGTGAGAAGAAGATCCGCGACCTGCTCGATGCGGCGCTGGGTGTGATCACGGACGTGCCGGTGGTCGAGGTGCAGAAGAAGATAGAAGGCCTGCGCAAGAACATCCGCGACCTCGACGACCGCATCGTCAAGCTGCGCGAGAAGCAGCTTACGGCGCCGAAGGATGCCATGCTTCCCGGCATTCTGAACGATACCGTGGACAGCCTCGGCAAGGATGTCGAAGACACGAAGAAGAGGATCGAAGCCAACAAAGGCGAGATCGCCGCGGCCAAGGCCGAGATTCATAGCGCGCTCGTCAACAGCGGCATTCAGCTCGCGCCCGAGCAGATCGACCTGCTCCTGGACGGCGTGCTGTCGGGCGACCTCGTGCGTCTCGTGGCGGTGTTCAACTCAGCCAAGCTGATCGACGGCCAGCTCGCCAAGCTCATGACCCAGTCCGGCGAGAACATGAATGCTGCGCGCAAGTACTTCGCCATGCACGCGGCGCTGTTCGCCATGCTCGTGCACGCCCAGGACAGCACCATCGCCAAGATCGACAAACAATATTTGCCCAAGCTCGATGCCATTGCCAAGGACATTGCGGCTGCACGCATCAAGACCAACGATCTTCTCAAGGCCGAAAACCGCCCGGACCAGCGCCGGGCGCTTGAGGCCAACCGCGACAGCCAGCGGCTGGCCGAGGAAGCCGCGAAAGGCTACCGCCGCTACCTCCTGCAACAACGCGAGCAGGTGGCCAAGGCGCGCAGCCGGGCCACGCACGACCTGCGCATCGCGGACAACACGTACGAGACCGTAGAAGCAAGCTTCCAACTGCGCAGCCTGATGCGCGACAGCGCCACCTCGTTCGAGGCGCTGCAGAAACTCGAGGCCCCGACCTTCGAGCAGATTTTCCGCAACGAGGAGCTGCGCCGCGAGTTCGAGAACCTGACGCGCAAGCTCGACGCCCCCTCGAGCTGAGCTGAGACTGGGCAAGGTGAAAACGACGCTATCGCGCTAGGCGAGCCATCTCCCTGCGCGCGTTCCCCGCTCACCTGCGGCTTCACATCCGCGTCAACTGCCGATCATGGCGGACGCATGTCAGGATGATGCCATTTTTGGCTCGCATAACGTCCGCCGGGGACTTTGGGACACGCTCGGTATTGGGGGAATTCAAGAATGTTCAAGACCGTTGCGCTGGCGCT
>CADEFX010000241.1 GCA_902826715.1 uncultured Hyphomicrobiales bacterium
TATCGTCATGCGAAGCCCGGCATTCACCATCAAACGTGGGGAATGATCGAAGTCATGATCGACGATCCGTCCGGCAACAAGATTCGTTTCGGCGAACCCAAGCTACAGGGAGTCTGAAATGGAATGGTATCTGCCACTCATCTGGGCACTCGTAATCGGTTTCGCGGTCGCGATGTATGTCGTGCTCGACGGCTTCGATCTCGGCATCGGCATCCTGTTTCCCTTCGCAAAGGAAGAAGCGGAACGCGACCTGATGATGAATACGGTCGCTCCGTTCTGGGACGGCAACGAGACCTGGCTCGTGCTCGGCGGCGGTGGTCTGCTCGCCGTCTTTCCGCTGGCTTACGCCATCATCATGCCGGCGCTCTACGCGCCGATCACTCTGATGCTGCTGGCGCTGGTCTTCCGCGGGGTCGCCTTCGAATTCCGCTGGCGCGCCAAGCGCGCGGATCAGCGCAACTTGTGGGACTGGGGGTTCGCCGGCGGATCGCTTGCCGCGACGTTCGCGCAGGGCGTCGCGCTTGGTGCGCTCGTCCAAGGCATTCCGGTTGCAAACCGTGCGTATGCCGGCGGCTGGTGGGATTGGCTGACGCCGTTCAGCGTCCTGACCGGCATCGCGCTGGTGGCCGGCTATGCCCTGCTGGGTGCGACCTGGCTCATCATGAAGACGATGGGTGAGCTACAGGCCCGTGCCTATCATCTCGCCTGGTGGGCTGCCGCGGGGACCGTGGCGTTGATCGGCGCCGTCAGCTTGTGGACGCCGTTCCTCGAGTATCAGTATACGCATCGCTGGTTCGCGTGGCCGGCCGTTCTTTACGCGGCGCCGGTTCCCCTTCTCGTGCTGGGCTGCGCATTGCTCCTCGCCCGCGGCCTTGCCCAGCGCTGGGAGGTGATCCCGTTCGTCGCCTCGATCGGCCTGTTCGTGCTGTCCTATATCGGCCTCGGTATCAGCTTCTACCCCTACATCGTGCCGACCAGCGTCACGATCTGGGAGGCGGCCGCACCTGACACCAGTCTCCGCTTCCTGCTGGTCGGCGCGGCGATCCTGATACCGATCATTCTCGCCTACACGGCCTATGCGTACTGGGTGTTCCGCGGCAAGGTCGATCCCGAAGGCGGCTATCACTGATGCAGGGACCGCCGCCATCGGGTGGCGAGCGACCGCTGCTGCAGCGGCTGGGCTGGTTCGTCCTGTTGTGGCTCTGCGGCATGGCAGCCGTGGGACTTGTGGCCATCTTGATCCGCAGTGTGCTGCTTTAGGACGCGCGCGCGGCGTTATCGTGCAGCGACACTCTTTCGCGTGTGGCTTGGTCGACGTAAAATGAAGGAGTTGCCCGGCGAGGACTCGTATGCGCGTTTCAACCATTCTTTGTGCGGCGCTCGTATGTGTCTTGGCCCCGGTTGCGGTTCAGGCACAGACGGCATTGCAGGAGTTCCCGGCGCCGCTCGCCAGCCTCCCTGACGCTGAGGCAAAGCCCGCAGCACGCGCTGCCGTGCAGCGGTCCATGGTCAAAGCCATGCAGCGGGGACGGCTCAAGGCTGCGAATCTTCAGCTTCAGAAGTTGATGTACTACGAAGCTGTGGCCGCCCGCCGGCGCCGCTCCGATGTCGCCAAGCGGCTGCAGGTCCGCATCCGCGAGCAGCGCGCCACGATCCGCAGCATCTCGAATGCCATGTAGTTCGATCGGCGCGGTGCGCGCCCCTCAGCATCGCAGGAGAGGGGCGCTCGCGCATTAAGCCGTTGCCTTCTTGAAGTTGGCGGCGGCGACGTCCCAGTTCACAGTGTTCCACCACGCGTCGATATAGTCGCCGCGCTTGTACTGGTGCTTGAGGTAGTAGGCGTGCTCCCACACGTCGACGCCGAGGACAGGTTTGGCACCGACATCCATGTGCGGCGTGTCCTGGTACGGCGTATTGAAGATGGCGAGTTTCTTGTCCTTGCCGACCGCCAGCCAGGCCCAGCCCGAGCCGAAGCGCGTCAGGCCGGCCTGCTTCACCGCGGCCTTCATCTTGTCGACATCGCCGAACGCACCGTCGATCGCGTTCTTGAGGTCGCCCGCTGGCGCCTTGGCCCCGCCCGGTGCCATGATCTGCCAGAAGAACGAGTGGTTCCAGTGGCCGCCCAGGTTGTTGCGCACCGGCGTGCGCACGTCCTCGGGCACGCCGGACATGGCAGCGAAAATCTCCTCAGCCGGCTTCTTGGCGAGGTCGGGCCACTTGCCGACCAGGCCGTTGAGGTTGGTCACGAAGGCCTGATGGTGGTTCTTGTGGTGGAAACCCATGGTCGCCGAGTCGATGTTGGGCTCCAGCGCTTCGTAGGCGTAGCCGAGCGGCGGCAGCTTGAACGGCCCGTCGGCCGCCTGGGCCAGGGCGGCCCCGCGCCCGAAAATCGTGCCCGATGCGGCGAACGCGGCGGCGCCCGCGGCCAGCTTGAAGGTCTGTCGGCGATTCATTGGGAGTCTCCTCGGCGTTTTCTGAGGTGATGCTGGTCTGATACGACTGTGACTGTGGAAAGTTTCAGGTCTAGCGACATCACGCGGGGGTTTGCCTGTTCCCGCGGTAACAGGTCGACGCAGTGTGGTCTTCACATCGGCGTGATCATCGTGCGGCAGCCTGACGGAGCGACATGAAAGCAGACGACCCGCCCCGGCGACTTGACCTTGCTCTCGTGGAGCGAGGCTTGGCTGCATCTCGCGCTCAAGCGCGCGATCTCGTCAAGCGCGGCGCCGTATCGGTGCGCGGCGAGACGGTGCACCGTCCGGCGATGATGGTGACTGCCGCGGATGGCGTGGCGGTGATTGGCGGCGCCGGCGCCTACGTCTCGCGCGGCGCGCTCAAGCTGCTGGCGGGGCTCGATCAATTCCGTTTCGATCCGGCTGGCCGCACCGCCCTCGATGTCGGCGCTTCCACCGGCGGTTTCACCCAAATCCTTCTGCAGCGCGGTGCGTCTCACGTGTATGCGGTCGATGTCGGGCATGGCCAGCTCAGTCCTCGCATTGCAGCCGACCCCCGAGTGACGCATTTCGAAAGTTGCGATGCGCGGTCGCTGACACCGGCCCAGATCCCGGCATCGATCGATGCCATCGTCGCCGATGTGAGCTTCATCTCGGTGACGAAGGTTCTGCCGGCAGCTTTTGCCTTGTCGGCGCCCGGCTGCTGGGCCGTCGTCCTCGTGAAGCCGCAGTTCGAGGCGGGCCGGGAGGCCGTCGGCAAGGGCGGCATCGTCCGCGACGCAGGCGATCGGCAGCGCTCGCTCGACACCGTGGCGGCGTGGGTGCGCGCGCAGGCGGGATGGCGCATCGCCGACGCTCTGCCATCGCCGATTGCCGGCGGCTCGGGCAACGTCGAGTTTCTGCTGGGTGCGGTCCGTGACCGCTGAGGTGTGGAAGATCGTGCGCCTGGGCGCGCAGGGCGACGGCATCGCGCTGGGTGCCGATGGCGAGCGGTTCGTGCCGTTCGCATTGCCGGGTGAGCGCGTGCGCGAGACCTTGGGCGGTACGCCCGAGCTGCTTTCGGAGCCGAGCCCCGACCGGCGCGCGCCGGCCTGCAGGCATTTCGGCACGTGCGGGGGCTGCGTCGCGCAGCACATGCGCGATCCGCTCTATGCCGATTGGAAGCGCGGCATCGTCGTTGAAGCCCTCCGCCATCGCGGCATCGACGCCGACGTTGCGCGGCTCGCACGCACCCCTCCCGCTTCCCGCCGGCGCGCCGTCCTGACGGCCCGGCGCACGACCTCCGGCATCGTCCTGGGCTATCATCGGCGCAAGAGCCACGACCTGTTCGGGCTCGAGGAATGTCCGGTCCTGTCGCCCGCCATCGTGGATCAGCTCACGAGCCTTCGCACGCTCGTGGCCGCGCTGGGGGTGGCGGAAGCGCGCCTCACGGTGCTTGCGACAGCGTCCGGCCTCGATGTTGCGCTCGAAACCGAAAAAGCGCTTTCTGCGTCAGATAGTGCACGATTGGTCCAGGCTGCGGCCGCTCTATCGCGCCTCGCGCGTGTCGCCGTGAACAAAGCCATCGCGTTCGAGCGCACGCGCCCCGTCCTCGACATCGGCGGCGTCATCGCAACGCCGCCCCCTGGCGCGTTTGTTCAGGCCGTGGCCGAGGCCGAGCAGATGATGTCGGATGCCGTTCTGGAGGCCACATCTAAGGCCAAGCGCGTCGCCGACCTGTTCTGCGGTATCGGCGCCTTCACGCTGCGGCTGGCGCGCCGTGCCCGCGTGCTGGCGATCGACTCCGACCGCGCCTCCGTGGCAGCCCTCGAAGCCGCCGCACGCCAAGGCCAGGGCTTAAAGCCGATTGAGGCGCGCGTCCGCGACCTGTTTCGCGATCCGCTCTCACCGCGCGAGCTCGACGTCTTCCAGGCCGTAGTGTTCGACCCGCCCTTTGCCGGCGCCAAGGCGCAGGCCGAAGCCCTCGCGCGCGCCAGCGTGCCGGTTATCGCCGCCGTATCCTGCAATCCTGCCACGCTGGCACGCGACCTGCGCATCCTCATCGACGGCGGCTATCGCATCGACCGCATCATCCCGATCGATCAGTTCGTGTATTCCGCCCACGTCGAGGCCATCGCCATCCTTCGCCGGGGCAGATAGCGTCTCACGCCATGCCGTCGAGCACCTGCTGCACGTAGGCCGGTACCACCTCCGTCGCTTTGCCGTGATAGACCTCGGCAAACAGGGACGCGCCTTCCGACGGCTCGAGATTCAACTCCACGGTATGCGCGCCATAGCCGCGCGCCTCGCGCACGAAGCCTGCCGCCGGATACACGTTGCCGCTCGTGCCGATGGAGACGAACAGATCCGCCTCCGACAGCGCCTCGCCGATGCGCTCCATGTGATAGGGCATCTCGCCGAACCACACGACGTCGGGCCGCAAGCCGCCCGCCTTGCCGCAGGTTCCGCAAACGAGATCCACCGTCAGGTCCGGCCGGTTGTGTCCCCAAGGCGTGCGCGACTGGCAATTCGTGCACAGCACTTTGCCGTGCTCGCCGTGCATATGGATGAGGTTGCTGGTTTCCGCGGCCTCGTGCAGGCCATCGACGTTCTGCGTCACGATCAGCACCGAACCGCGATGCTCCCGCTCCAACCGCGCCAGTGCAAAGTGCGCTGCGTTGGGCTGGACGCCGCCGCTGAGCTTGCGACGCATGTTGTAGAAATCGAGCACCTTCGCCGGGTTGCGCGCGAAACCTTCCGGCGTCGCCACCTCGCGATAATCGTACTTGGCCCAGATGCCGTCGGCGTCGCGGAAGGTGGCGATCCCGGACTCGGCCGAGATGCCGGCGCCGGTGAGGATCACGATGCGGTCATAAGTTGCCACGGTCGGACCTCTTTGCTCGATGGGACATGCTCCCGATATGCTAAGTCCTTCGCCGCGTGGCTCGCAACTCTGCAGCGCGGCGTGCATCGGCAGCGGGAGATCGATCTATGGCCGACAATCTCGGCATGGCTGCGCATCTGGCAGGCCAGTCGTTACGCCTGGGCTGGTTCCTCGCTCTCAATCGCATCGTGGAGCAGCGCAGCACCGGCGTTGCCCGCCCGGCCAAAGCGACGCGACCGGTCCCCACGCTGCGCGCGTTGCTGGCGGACGTCGGCCAGCTTTTGCTGACCGATGCGATGGCCGTCCGCGATCGCCTCTATCCGCCCATGGAGGAGGAGGCCACGTCGCTGCTGGCCCACTTCGCCCGCGTGCGCGAGATGCTGGCCGAGCTGCCGGATGCGCTCGACCGGCGCCAGTCCCGCAACGCGTCCACGGCCAAGGCCGAGCCGTCCGCGCAAGCGCTGCCCGCCTACTACGCGCAGGATTTCCACTTTCAGAACGGGGGCTACCTGACGGAAGCATCCGCGCGCCTCTACGATGTGCAGGTCGAGACGCTGTTCATGGGTGCTGCCGCCCCCATGCGCCGCGCGGCGTTGCGTCCGATCGCCGAATTCATGCGCGGCCGCGACCAGCGCCGCATGTCCCTCGTGGATGTCGCGTGCGGCACCGGCAGGTTCTTGCGCCAGGCGCGCCTCGCTTATCCGGCACTCAAGCTCACGGGCATCGATCTCTCGCGGGCCTACCTCGACGAGGCTTGCCGGCACATGCGCGGCCTGCGCGCGGCCGAGCTCGTGTCCGCGCCCGCCGAGAAGATGCCGCTGGCCGATGCCTCCGCGGACATCGTTACATCGGTGTTCCTGTTCCACGAGTTGCCGTCCGATGTGCGCCGGCAGGTGGCCGCCGAGATGGCGCGCATCCTGAAGCCCGGCGGTCTCCTGGTGTTTCTGGACAGCTTGCAGATGGGCGACCGGCCCCAGTGGGATGGCATCCTCGAGGCCTTTCCCGCGCGCTTCCACGAACCCTACTATCGCCATTACATCGGCGACGATCTCGAAGCGATGTTCGTGGATTGCGGCCTCATGCCGGAGATGACCTCGACGGTCTTCCTCTCCAAGCTGATCGTCTGCCGCAAAGCCTGACTCCGTGACGTGTGGGCTCGCCGATGGCCGGACGTCCCGAGGCGTGTCCACGCAGGACGTCCCGGACATCGGGTAACCGCAAAAAAAAGTAATCCCCGCTCTTGGCTGCCCACTTATCTTATGGCGATCCCGGATCTGACCACCCAGGGCGCAGGCAAGAGCTGG
>CADEFX010000242.1 GCA_902826715.1 uncultured Hyphomicrobiales bacterium
TGATGATGACGCTGAAACCAGCCGTACCCCAAAACGCGCTGCGGCAGGTCCACAGCGCATTTCTGAGCTCTGATCCACCCCGCGTTTGGCGCTCTGCTCGCGCCCCAACCGCTTGCTGTTGATGGCGCTTTTCTGCGCGCTGTCGGGGTGCGCGGCGAAGCCCGCGACCAATTAGCCAAAGCACGCCACCAAGTAACCCCAATACCAAAGCGGCTGGCGCCATCGGGAGCACACCCGCCATGTTTTCCCAACTATCAACGAGCCAATCGGGAAACTTGAGGCCAGAAACCATCCATAGGTCTGGGCGCTGAGCCCAATTCCAAATCTCGCGTACGCTGGTGGTCAACGGACCAGCGCCGGAGCAGCAGTATAGATCCCACCCCACTACAAGAAGTCCTGCGCTCAGAAACATAGCACTCAATAAACGCGCAACGGCCACAGCTCCCTCCCCGGAGGATGCAAAAGACCAGCCGCAGCGGATGACGGCACAACTTTCCACTGCTGGCTACTCACGGAACCTTGGTCGAGAGAATTTTTCTTTGTCAACCGCGCAGCACTGAGCAAGAGGCCGAGCGTGCGGTTGCGCATCTTAGGCGCCCTGCACTTAGCGACTAAGCTCCAATGTTAGTTTAACCGCGAGAACAACGACATGCAGGGGACCATCCGACGCGCCCGCTTGGACACTGCTGGCACGCTGGCCGCAAAGGGTTTACCTCGGCGAACTCAAAATCGTGGTCTTTTCAGCGCAGATGCCGGAGCCGCAGTCCGGAGGCAGTTCCATGCTAGTCTCCGGGGAGATATTTTTCGACGAGCCGAAGCGGGAATGACTTCCTCTGGAAGAGATCCTTCCGCTCAGGACGGGAGCGGACAAGCAACAGCGGCTGCGGGAAGGCCCGGAGTTTGCCGCTTCGCTGCAGGTGCGAGCGGCGGAAGACATCTCGCTAGCTCACCCACGGATGCGGTAGTGGCTTGTAAACGTTGAAGCTGAACGGGGTGCCTGGCGCGCTGACATTTCCCTGTGAGCGTTATCGCAGGCGGCCTTTGGTTACAACGAATGTACAGGCATAAGTTTCGCGCTAGTTTGTGCGCCTATAATGGGGTATGCTGATCTTCTTTGCGGGGTAGTATCATGCGTGCTCAATTGTTGCAGTTATCTGCAATCGTCTTGCTTCTGAGATCGCTCTGGCGAATTGCTCTTAAGCCAAATGATGGTCAGCTGGGGACACGACCATAGTCAGCCGTTGGCAGACTTGGTCTTTTCGTCGGTTGTGGAGGTAGGCAAGGTTGTCGCAATTCTTGGCGCCACAGCTAGCCGCGCGTGCTAACGATGGCCGCCATCGTCCAGGACGACCCACCGAGCTGGTTGGCCTCAGAGTTCCACGCTTCTTCTAGGCGCCTGCACGGAGTGGTCCAACTCCGCCAGCTTTTTCCACCCTTTGGGTTTGAACACCGGTCCCCCAGTCTGGCAGGTTGGTGTATGACTGACTTCCCTGCCGCCACCTCACCTCTTGTCAGTTGTCGCTTGCAGGGCGTCGCACCATGCAATCACCAAAACGCGTCGAAGGCTCCATAGGCCAACCAAGCGAAAATGATATTTGGCGTTGCGGACCGCACCAACATCTGCCAGAACCAACATGGGTTTCATGCGGGAAGTGACGAACCGGACGTGACCGGCGAGCTTCGCGTGCATTGACCGTTCGAGTAGACAACTTTTTTCTGCTTTGCAATGCATGACTACAATCTTCGCAATCAAGTTATTGGTGGCTGGATTGCCATTTAAACATCATCAGTCGGTCTTTCCACGGTTTGCTAAAGCTGCGGAGCGATGCATTTTTCTCAAGGCCAGGGTGGAGGATTGAGCCGGAAGAAGCGCGTGATGTTCGTCTATCTCGGACGTCGCGGCAGCCTTGGCCAGTTCACTTTGCAGCTCGCGGGCGCCGCCGCGGACATCAGCGATCTCGATCCCTATTATATGGTTGCCAATTCTGAAGGGTTTGCGCCACGCCTGAGTCAGCTTGGGTGCGCCGTAGTGAAAGTCGATACCTATAGACGGTGGCCTATAGCGTCCATAATCGGGAATTTCACAGCTGCGCGTCGAACGATGATTTCGGCATTGTCGCATAAACCGATGGACGCTGTGGTTACGCTGATGCCCCATATTTGGTCGCCGATGCTCGCTCCGGCGATCAAGCGGCTCGGCATCTCATATGTCACCGTTGCGCACGATGCGGTTGCGCATCCAGGTGATCCAACTGGCATCCTAACGCCTTGGCTGCTGCGAGACGTAGCGCTTGCGGATCTGGTCGTTACGCTCAGCCAAAGCGTCGCTGATAGGCTTGTGAGCGAGCGTCGCGTGGCTCCCTGTCAAGTGTTGCCATTGTTTCATCCCGACCTGCATTATGGCGAACAGCTGCCACAAAGACAGCGATCGCGCGAGGCCCCGCTCCGCCTTTTGTTCTTTGGCCGAATGATGAAATACAAGGGCTTGCCACTTCTGCTCGATGCCATCGAAATGCTGCGCTCGGAGGGCGTCAACCTTACACTCTGTGTGGCAGGGCTAGGAAATATCGATAGCGAGCGCCCCCGGCTTGTGGCATTGGGGGCCGAGGTCATTAACAGCTGGATAGAAGATAGTGCCGTCGGCCCCCTGCTCCACCGTCACGACGCTATGGTCGTGTCGTACATAGAGGCAAGCCAATCTGGAGTTGCGGCTACGGCATTCGGTAATTTCCTGCCAGTTGTGGGGGTCCCTGTCGGCGGCATCGCAGAGCAAGTCATCGATGGCCGCACGGGTGTATTGGCGCAGGGACTGGACGCTAGGTCGTTGGCCAATGCAATTCGCCGGCTCACGGTAGATCATGAACTCTACGAGTCGATTTGCAAGCATCTGCGTGCGACGGCACCTGAACGCTCGATGAGGCGCTTTCTCGGGGCTTTAATGGACGCCATTGAGATCAGGTTCGCCAACACATGACTGAGACCCGTTTTCTTACAGAGCCTTGATGGACCGAAACTGATCCTTCTGACCCTCACCCTGAACGGATGCCCGTTTTAATAGAGATGCGGCACAAGCATCACTCGCTCGGCTGCACGAGTCGGTAGCCTATACCCGACTCGGTTTGGATCAGCTCGGGCTCGTCGGTTGCGCCCTTCAGCTTGTGCCGTAGCTGGCCGATGAAGACGCGCAAATACTGCAGATCCTCGGTGTGAGCCGGGCCCCAGACAGCGGTGAGAATCTGGCGATGCGTGACGACCCGCTCGGCGTTGCGCGCCAGGATCGTCAACAGGTCAAACTCCTTCGCCGTCAGCTTGATCGGCTTGCCGGCACGCGTGACAGAGTGGGCGGCGATGTCGATGACCAGGTCGCCGCTAATTACCTTCGAGATCTCTCCGGCGGCATTCGAGGCATGCCTCAGCGCCGTGCGTAGGCGCGCCATCAGCTCGCCGATGCCGAACGGCTTGTTGACGTAATCATCGGCGCCGAGGTCGAGCGCAGCAATCTTCTCCGCCTCGCGATCGCGGGCCGACAGCACCACGATCGGCACTTTCGACCAGACACGCAGCTCGGCAATCACGTCTTTCCCGTCCATGTCGGGCAGGCCCAGGTCGAGCAGTATGACGTCGGGGGCCTGCATTGCCGCCGCCTTGAGTGCCTCGGTGCCATTCACGGCCGCGATGACGTCGTAGCCGGCGGCATTCAGGCTCGGCTTGAGGAACCGCTGGATTTGCGGCTCGTCGTCGACAACCAGTACCCGGTACGCCGTCATGACCGGCCTCCTGCCTCGACTGTCGTCCCGTTCGCTGCGACCGGAAGCTTGACCGTGATCCTCGTCCCGCCATTGTCGAGGATGGGGCTCTCGGCCTTGATGGTCCCGCCCATGCCTTTGACGATACCAGAGCAGATCGACAATCCGAGACCCGTGCCCGGCGCACGGCCATCACTGCCGGCGACACGATAGAACTTGTCGAACACCTTCTCTAGGGAGTCGGCTGGAATGCCGATCCCGCCATCGATAATTGTGAGCGTGATTTCGACCAGATCGGCCTTCACCCTGACCTCCGTTAGCGAGCTCGGACCACTGTACTTGTGGGCGTTGTCGAGCAGGTTGAACACAACCTGCTCCAGAAGTGCCGCATCACCTCTGATCAGAGGCCGATTGTCTGGGATTTCCGTCGCGATCTTCCGTCTCGGAAATGCCTTGCGGGCACGTGTGACGGCGCTCACAACGACGTCGCCAACTTCGACCCAGTCGCGGCGAATGTCGATGGCGCCGGCTTCAAGGCGCGTCATATCAAGGAGGTTAGAGACGAAGCGGGAGAGGCGACCGGCTTCCTCCTCGATGGTGGCCAACAGCTCGCTTCGATCGGATTTGGACATGCGATCACCGAGCGTGCGGAGGCTGGTCACCGAACCGACGATGGAAGCCAGGGGCGTGCGCAGGTCGTGTGAGATCGATGATAGCAGCGCGGCCCTGAGCCGCTCGCCCTCGGCCGCCGTCTCGGCTTGGGTCGCTTTCTCGACGAGGGCGATCCTCTCGATGGCAACTGCGGCCTGCTCAATGAATGACTGGATCGTGGCGATGCCCGCATCGCTCAGTGCATCGTCGCGGTCACCGGCATCGATACCAACAGCACCAATTGAGTCTTTCGCTCCCTGCATGGGTCGGAATTGAAAGCGCGCCGAAGGCAGCGTAGCCGTGCCTCGCCCGGCAGGTTCCTGCTTCTCGTGCGCCCATCGCGCCGCGGCCCAATCCGAGGTCCCGAGCTGATCGTCGGGGGGCCAGCTGTACTGGATAGAAAGTCCAACGCCGCGATCTAGCAGAACGACCGATGTCCCCTTAGCAACAGCGGCCACCTGGCTGCCCAAAAGCCAGATCACGTCGTCAAGCTTTGGCACACTGGAGAGTTTGCGCGAGAAGTCGAACAGCGCCTGCGTAGCCTCGGCGCGCTCTCGCGTGGCGGTCGCCTGCTCGCTCAGCCGTCCTGCAAGTGAGCCTGTCACAACGGCGACGGCGAGGAAGATGAACAGTGACAGCAACTCGTAGGGCTGGGCGATGGTGAAGGTGTAGCGTGGGTCTATGAAGAAGAAATTGTAGGCGAGAAACGACAGCACCGACGCACCAATCGCGGAGGTCATGCCGAAGCGCATACCGCAAAGAAGAACGGCAAGCAGGAACACCATCGAGAGGTTTGGCAGTCGCGTCACCTGCTCGAGCGCAACGCCGACCAGCACGGCTGCCGCGACGGCGCTCGCGGCAACCGCCAGTGCTGTTGCCAATATTCCGGACGGCGGCTCGGGTCTTCGTCGATCAGCTTGGCCAGCGCCGCGCAATGCACCTTTGGGTATGGCCGGGGCCTTGCCTTTCGAGGACTTCTCTGTCTCGGGTGCGATGATCAGAACCGAAAGGCCGTTGGCGCGCCGCACCAGATCGGCTGACAGGGAGCGCCCAAGCAGCCGAGCCATGGGGCCCGCCCTCGAGCGCCCGATTATGATCTGGGTGACGTTGTTGCGCTTGGCGTAGGACAGAATTTCGCCGACGAGGTCGGTTGCAGTGAGCCGCACTGTGCTGGCCCCGAGGCGTTCGGCAAGCCGCATCAATTTTTCGGTACGACGTATGACCGCACGCTCGGCGATCTCGCTGTCGCTCGGCTTCAGATGCAGTGCGACCCACTCGGCCTTCTGAGCTGTAGCGAGGCGCGCGGCAGTGCGGATGACGAACTCGGAATGCGAATCACTTCCGACGCACAACAGAATGCGCTCGGCCGTCGGCCATGGTCCTTCGATGCCTTGCTGACGAAGCTGCGCCAGCATCTGCTCGTCGACGCGGTCAGCGGTGCGACGCAACGCCAGCTCACGCAAAGCCGTCAGGTTGCTCGGGCGAAAGAACTGGTCGATGGCGCGGCGCGCGTTCTCAGGGAGATAGACCTTGCCCTCTTTAAGACGCTGAATCAGCTCTTCGGGCGGAAGATCGACGACGACAATTTCGTCAGCTCTCTCCAGAACCTTGTCAGGGACCGTCTCTTGCACGCGGATACCGGTAATGCGCTGCACGACGTCCTGCAGGCTTTCCAAGTGCTGGATATTGAGCGTAGTCCAAACGTCGATGCCATTGCGGAGAACCTCCTCCACGTCCTGATAGCGCTTGCCATAGATCAGACCCGGCGCATTGGTATGCGCAAGCTCATCGACAAGGAGGAGCTTCGGCTTTCGCGCGGTGGCGGCCTCGACGTCGAACTCCATCAGCGTGCGTCGCCGATACGCGACGGGCTTTCGGGGGAGCACTTCCAAGTCCTTGAGCAACGCCGCCGTTTCGGACCGACCGTGCGTCTCGACGACGCCGACGATCACATCGACGTTCTCGGCTTTCTGGACCCGCGCCGCCGATAACATGGCGTAGGTCTTGCCGACGCCGGGCGCCATACCGAGAAACACCTTAAGCTTTCCGCGGCTCTCCCGCTCGGCAAGCTCCAGCAGCGCCTTGGGCGATGGGCGCCTTCCTGCTCCGGCTTGGTTGTTCGTTTCAGCCATGTCTCCTATCCGGCGCCGCCGGGCAGGGTCGCGTCAAGCGCGAGGTTGAGGCGCAGCACGTTGACTAGTGGCTCTC
>CADEFX010000243.1 GCA_902826715.1 uncultured Hyphomicrobiales bacterium
GAGGGCTTCTACGGCTGGAAGGACGGCAAGCCGGTCAAGGGCAACACCAATTTTGACAAGGCCGAGTTGGAACGCCTTGGGAAGGAGTTCGTGGCGCCGCTGATCGCCGAATGCGAGAAGGTGCGCGATGAGAAGATCGTCGAAAGCGCGGACCTCGTCGACGCCGGCGTGATCTTCGGCACCGGATTTGCTCCGTTCCGTGGCGGGCCGCTGCACTACGCCAGTCAGCAATCGGGCGGCACTGTGGCGCAACGCGCCGCGGCCGAATAAGTGGAGCGCGGGACATCATGAGCCAGGTTCTTCGCCGCGTGGGGGTCATCGGCGGCGTCCGCATTCCCTTCTGCCGGTCCAACACGCTGTATGCCGATCTCTCCAATCTCGACATGCTGATAACGGCCATCAACGGGCTGGCGGATCGTTACCAACTCGCCGGCGTGCACATCGATGAAGCCGTCGGCGGCGCGGTCGTCTCGCACTCGCGTGACTGGAACCTCGCGCGTGAGGCAGTGATTGGCTCCAAGCTCGCGCCCAGCACACCCGGGACCACGCTTATTCAAGCGTGCGGCACCAGCTTGCAGGCGGCAGCGGGTATCGCGGCGAAAATCGCGGTTGGCGAAATCGAATGCGGCATCGCCATGGGGTCGGACACGACCTCCGATGCACCCATCGTGGTTTCGCGCAAGCTGTCGCAGCGCCTGGTCCAAGCCCAGCAGGCCAAGTCGTTCGGCCAGAAGGTGTCGGCCTTCAAAGGTTTCTCGCCGGGCGAGCTTGCGCCGCAGCCCCCATCGGTGGCCGAGCCGCGCACGGGCCTGTCGATGGGCCAGCACACGGAGCTGATGGCACAGGAATGGCAGATCCCGCGGCAGGCACAGGATCAGCTTGCCTACGAGAGCCATATGAAGGCGGCCGAGGCGTACCGCTCGGGCTATATGGACGATCTGCTTGTGCCGTGCGCCGGGGTTTTCCGCGACAACAACCTGCGTGAGGACATCAGCCTCGAGCGGCTGGCATCGCTCAAACCGGCCTTTGACCGCACCGGCAAAGGCACGCTGACGGCCGGTAACTCGACCCCGCTGACGGATGGCGCCGCCACTGTACTCTTGGCGTCGGAAGAATGGGCCGCCAAGCGCGGCCTGCCGATCCAGGCCTGGCTAACGTACGCGCAGACATCCGCCAACAATTTCGTCGCCGGAGACGGCCTGCTGCTGGCCCCGACGATAGCCGTGTCGCGCATGCTCGACCGAGCTGGACTCAAGCTGCAGGATTTCGATCTCTACGAGATCCACGAGGCTTTCGCCGCCCAGGTGCTGGCGACGCTGAAAGCGTGGGAGGACCGTGACTACTGCAAACGCGTGCTCGGGAAGGACGAGCCGCTGGGCTCTATCGACCGCGCGAAGATCAATGTGAAGGGTTCCTCGCTCGCCGTTGGCCACCCATTCGCCGCAACTGGCGCCCGTATTATGGGCAACTTGGCCAGGCTGCTATCAGAGAACCGGGGCCGGGGCCTCATCTCGATCTGTACAGCCGGCGGCATGGGTGTCGCCGCCATCCTGGAAAGCGCAAAGGCCCCGTAGACAGCCGGGCTCTGCCATCCGCCATCCCTTCCGCTTATCCGCTCTTCTGGCGCTGCGCCTCTTCGGCCTTCAGCTCCTTTTTCGAGAGCTTGCCAATCATCGTCTTTGGAAGTGCGTCTCTGAACTCGATTTCTGCCGGAAGCTCGATGCGCGAGATCTTGCTCTCAAGATGCTTGAGCATCTCGTCCTGTGTCATCTGCGCGCTGGCCTTGAGCTTGATGAAGGCCTTGGGCGCTTCGCCGCGGTATTGGTCCTTGATGCCGATCACCGTCACCTCCTCGACCGCCGGATGCTCGTAGATGGCTTCCTCGATCCGGCGCGGGTAGACGTTGTAGCCCGAGCAGATGATGAGATCCTTGATGCGATCGACGATAAACAGGAACCCTTCGTCATCCATGACGCCGACATCGCCGGTTCTCAGATAGTCGCCGACGAACTGGTCGGCCGTGTCCTGCGGCCGGTTCCAGTATCCTTTCATCACCTGTGGGCCCTTGACGCAGATCTCGCCCTTCTCCCCGACCGGCACTTCGCGGGATGGATCATCCAACGCTCGCAGGGAGACGATCGTCCCGGGAATGGGCTGGCCGATGGAACCTTCCTTAACGGGCCCCTCCAGCGGATTGGCTGTGACGATGGGCGATGCCTCCGACAGGCCGTAGCCTTCCACCAGCTTGCAGCCCGTCAACTGCTCAAACCTCTGCTTCACCTCGATGGGCAACGGGGCGCCGCCCGACAGGCAGAATTTCAGCGACGAGAGATCGAAGCTCTTAAGCTTCGGGTGATTCATGATGGCGTTGAACAGCGTCGGCACGCCCGGCATGACGGTCGGCTTGGCCTTGTCGATGAGCTTGAGAGCATCATCGAGAACAAAGCGCGGCATGATGATGATCTCGCATCCCCTGGCGATGCCGAAGTTCATCACGACGGTCATCGCGAACACGTGGAAGAAGGGGAGAACGCCGAGAACGCGTTCCTGGGCCTCGAGGAGTTCGGGAGCCCAGGGGATGACCTGCATGACGTTGATGGAGACGTTGGCGTGCGTCAGCATCGCCCCTTTTGGCGTGCCGGTCGTGCCGCCGGTGTACTGGAGCACCGCGATGTCGTTGACCGGATCTATCGCGACTTTCTCCAGGATTCCCGCCTTGGCCACGACGTCTGCGTCCAGCAGAATGCGTGAAGCTGCCGGTGACCCCCTTAGCCGGGCGAGATCCCGGCCCTTGAAAAGCTTGAAGAGAACCGACTTGGAGCCAGGCAAAAGAGCTGGGAAAGACGCGACGATGGCCCGCGCCAGCGACCCCTTCACCAGCAGAGCCTCGACTTTGTCGAACAAGATCTTGAGGTCGAGCGTGACCATCAAGTCGGTATTGCTGTCCTGGATCTGGAACGTCAATTCTTCCAGAGTATACAGCGGGTTAAAATTAACGACGGTTCCCCCCGCCTTCAGTATAGCGTAGTAGTAGATGATGAACGTCGGGCTGTTTGGCAGAAATAGCCCAACTTTCGAGCCTTTGCCCACGCCGAGTTTCTGGAGGCCGGCGGCCGTCTTGTCCACCAAAGCGGCGATGGCGCCGTAGGTGAGGGTCTTGCCGAGAAAATTTGTGCATGTACGCCGTGGATACGCCTTGGCTGTACCGTCGAGAAGCTCCTGGACTGCGGCCGGCTTGAACGCCTGACCCCAGTTTACGCCCGCAGGGTAGCGGTTGAGCCATGGAAATGCCCCCCCGGCCGCGGGCTCTTTGCTGCCCTGAAATTGCGAACCGGCGCTGGCCATCGATCGCTCCTCCCCCTTGGCTGCGATAGTGCCGGGATTGATGGCATTGCCGCCCGTTTTCCGGCAGTTTTTCCCTTCGTTTCGCCGTGGAAGGGGGCCGGTAATCCTGACTCTGGATATCGGCGCGCGCCCCATTGAACACGCTTTTCAAGCTGGGCGCCAGTATGGGGTATAGTATCTGTAACACTTGTAACAGATGCGTCATGCGGCAGCGGTTATCTAGACTTGAATGGTGTTTACGGTTATGTGACGCCGAAGCTTGCTCAATGGCCAACCGTGCTCTAGTACGAGCGCGTGTAGTGGATGGCCCTGTGCGTCTGCAACTCACGGGGTGGGAGAGTTCTAAATGGATGATGTAGCTAGCAAGATCATCGATATCTTGAAAAAGCACATGAAGGAGCCGAGGGACGATATCTCGCTCCAGACGGCGCTGACAGATCTGAAGATCGAATCGCTCGATTTGGCGATGATCGTGTTCGACATCGAGGACACGTTCGGGATCGAGATTCCGTACAACGCGAACGAAGAAGCGGCTGACTTCAAGACCGTCGGGTCGGTCGTCGAGCGCGTGAAGGCGCTGATGGATGGCTCTGGGACCGCAGCTGCGGCCAAGGCCTGAACCGACCGCTGCCCAAGGGTAGCGGTCGTGATTTGAGGAATATCGAGTTTGACAGCACAACAGGCGGCGCGGCCGCGCGTGGTGATCACTGGCCTGGGCGCGGTGACGTCCATCGGTACGACCGTACCCGAATTCTGGGCGGGCATGAAGGAAGGCAAGAGCGGCGTCGGTCCGCTTGGCGGCTTTCCGTATGATGATCTCAAGATCCTGATCGCCGCGCAGATCCGGGATTTCGATCCCAAGGCACGCCTCAAGCATTTCAAGCGCGACAAGCTGATTCTGCACGCCGACCGCTACTCCTGGTTCGCTGCGGCTGCCGCCGACGAGGCTGTGAAACAGTCCGGTATCGAGATGCCTGGCGCCAACCCCTACCGTGTGGCCTGCATCATCGGTTCGGGCGCAGGCGGCCTCGTGACGTACGAGACGGCCTATCGCGACCTGTTCATTCACAACAAGAAGGCCACGCATCCGCTGACGCTTCTGCGGATCATCGGCTCGTCGGCGTCGGCTCACGTGGGCATCGAATACGGTATCAAGGGCCCGACATTCGCGACCTGCAGCGCATGTTCCACGGCAGCCCATGCGATCGCGCTTGCCTGCGACTACATCCGCAACAACGTCGTCGACATGGCCATCGCCGGGGCATCCGAGAGCGTCATCAACTTCGGTACCATGCGTGCGTGGCAGGCCATGCACGTTCTTTCGCCGGAAGGCTGCTTCCCGTTCGCCAAGAAGCGCAACGGCACGGTGCTGGGCGAAGGGGCTGGCGTCCTGGTGCTGGAGTCCTACGAGCACGCCAAGGCACGGGGCGCCACGATCCTTGCCGAGCTCGTCGGCCATGGCATGACGTCGGACAGCAAGGACATGGTCAATCCGGACATCGAAGGTCCGCGGGAAGCCATGAAGCTGGCGCTGCAGGATGCCAATTTGGCGCCCGAGGCCATCAACTATCTCAATGCGCACGGCACGGCGACGACGATCAACGACTTGAACGAGACGAACGCCATCAAGGAGGTGTTCGGCCCGCACGCCTACAAGCTGGCGGTGTCCTCGACGAAGTCCATGCACGGCCACCCGCTCGGTGCCGGCGGCGGCATCGAGGCGGTGGCCTGCGTCAAGGCCATCGGCGAGGGATGGGTGCCGCCGACCATCGGCCTGGATGAACCCGGCGAAGGTTGCGACCTCGACTACGTGCCCCATAAGGGCCGCGACATGAAGGTCACCTATGCCATGTCGAACTCGTTCGCATTCGGCGGCTTGAACGCGGTCCTCGTGTTCGGACCGCCGCCGGCCTGAGGCCAGTTCGTCGATCGGGCTTGCGACGCTGCGGCCGGCCTCACACCAGGAGCCGCGGCAGGTGTTCGCGTAACGTCGCAGCAAGCCGATCGAGATGGTTCTCCCGCAGCGGCCTGATCTTGATGAGCTCCGCCGCGAAGCGCTCGGGGCTAAGCTCGGCCAGAGCAAGCGACCCGCTCCAGCCATTGTCACGCATGAAGTCGCGATAGCCGCGCTCCTCGTCATCGAAGCTGTGGCGCCTGGGCGTCACGCCGATCACCGGCAAGCCCGCGCAGACCGCCTCCGAGATCATGGTACTGGAGTCCTCCGTACAGAGGATAACTTCGGCCTGCTCGAATATTCGGGCGAGGGTGCCGGGCCCGGCCGTGCGAACATCGATGAACTCGGCGATCGGACCGTCTGGGCTTTGCGCCAGCGCCGATAGATCGTTGGATACGCCATGCGGACTGCGGCGCGAGTTCGATACCAGCCAGCGCGTGCCATGCGTCGTGAAGCTCGCGCGCAGGAAGCCAAGTAATTCCTGCCAGTCCCTCTCTTGATAGCGAAACTGGCCTGAGTCGCCGCCGATCAGGGCGCCTGCGAGCTGAGGCGGTGTTTTTGCAGAGGACCAACCTGCGGCTCGTACCGCCTGCAGTTTGCTCGGGTCAAAGCTGCTGGGCTTGAGAGCGACGACGTGGCGGGGAAGGCTGGCGTGCTTGGCATATGACGAGATCACGAGCGAGAAGGCCTCCGGCGGCAGGCGACGAAGCGAGCCGCAGAAGATATTTGTCGCCCCCGTCAGGCGCGCAATCGCCGCGTTTGGGACTTGGGTCTCACCGCCCGCCGACACGATCAAGTCGGGCACGGGCAGGGCCTGAATATCGAAGCCGTATCCGAAGCTCAGGACGGCCCTCGGCGGCATACCGGCAATCATGAGCTGTGCCAGGCTACGGGTTGGAATCCAGCCGCGCCGCTGGATCGGCAGCCGGATGACCTGCACGGGCCGCAAGGGGGAGATGGCGGCGACAACGCCGTCCGAGAGATGATAGTGGCCGGGACGGTCGTCCGAGATCAGCAGCACGTTCAGGGGGGACATGGACGGCAATTCCGCGGCGTTGGCCAGTATCGGCGATAGCCTGTCGAGCCATGCGGTGCAATAGACGGTGCGTCGCGGCAGAGCTTGGTTGGTCCATGCGGCTTGCTCTCCTGATCGTTGGCGGAGCGCATTTTCCGGGCCGGTAGTTGCGAGGGTGGAAAGTCACAATTTGTGTGGTTGCGCCGTAGAAGTTCGTAATAGTTAGAGCGAATATCTCGGGG
>CADEFX010000244.1 GCA_902826715.1 uncultured Hyphomicrobiales bacterium
GCGCGATCGTAGGGGCCTGACAGGGCATTGGCTGCCCAAGCCGGCCGGCCGCAATGCTGGCCCCGAGCGTTGCAGGCAGCGTCCGCTTGCGTGCTTAAAACCAGGGTTGTAGCCACGGCTCCGAGCAACAGAACTTTGGTCATGCGCGCCACGGTCGTCTCCTCAGGTCGAAGGTCGAGTCTGTTGAGGCGACTATGCCCTGCACTCGCGATCGCGCGCTGTTCCGTTGGGAACAGGGTCAACGCACGTAAATGCGACGACCCGGATACGGCCCTGCATCCGCCTTACCAGCGCAAGATGCGGCGCCCTGCCAACGCGCCAGCTATCACGACCGTCCCCACCGCCAGCGTGTACCACACGGCCACGAAAAGAGGAGAATCGTCGGGGCAATGGGTTGCATATAGCGCCGCCGACAGGCCGCCGGCCAAGAGCCCGGCAACAGCACCCGCCGTCGCCGGAGAGCGCGGCGCCCCCGCCCGCAGCGCGATCAGCAGCGCCGCCAGCGGGACGATCGACAGCAATGGGATCGCGCTCAGGCACGTGCTCGCATAGCGCCCGACGGCCAGTTCGTACCAGCGCACCGGCGGCATGGCCATGAACTCATAGAGCACGGCAGCGGCCAGCAGCGCGGGTGGCACCGCGATCCAGGCCGCGACGTTCTTCCAGCGCACCTCCGGTCGGGCCAATTGGAGGCATGCCCACCATGCACATGCCATGCACATCACCGATAGCGCGCACTTGAAGACGAAGCGCCCCGTTTCAACCGCACTGGCGATGTCCGGCCGGATTCCAAGCTTCCATGCAAACAGCAGTCCCGCGACCAGGCCCCCCAGCACGGTGGCGCCAAGGACGCGCTCGGCGGTGGACCGCTGTGGCCGCGCAACATCCTGTACCAGGGCCTCGATCAGATCGTCAGTCTTCATGGCTGGTCGTCCCGCAGGACCTTGGAGAGAGAGCGCAGCGCGCGGTGAAGAACGACGCGAACAGCGCCTTCCGTCATGCCGAGCCGCTGGGCCACATCGCGGGCGCTTTGTCCCTCGAGCGACATGGCAACCACGACATCCCGTTGGCGGCCCTTGAGTTTTCCGATGGCGACATCGGCGTCCAGTCCGTTCGCCGCTGACTGCGAGTCGTCGGCAACAAGCACGTCCCCGAACTCGTCGATGGGAAGGTGCTGCCGCCGGCCCGATCGCCGCAGATGGTCCATGAGCTTGTTGTGGGCTATGGCCCGAACCCAGGGCAACAACGGCCTGTCCTCAATCCATGTATGCCGCTTCAAATGCATGGCGAGCAGTGTCTCTTGTACGATATCCTCGACATCCTCGGCGGAAGAGCCATAGCGCAGAAACGCATGCCTCGCGAACCCGCGCAGGATCGGCGCGAGCTTGCGCAGCAGATCGCGATAGGCGTGCGCGTCACCGCGGCCGGCGGCACGCATAAGCTCCTCAAGATCCGCCTCCCGACGTGTCACGTACCAAATCCCTATTCGGGCACGCCCGGCCCGCCGTTACAGTTCTGACAAAAAAAGTCCGTCCGGTGCACAAATACGTGAACAGTGTAACGTTCAACCCAATCTCTGCGAATTCCCTGTGTCGTTGCCACCTGTCATGGGGGATTTGCGTGAGCTTTCGGACCTTCGATCAGCCTAACCGCAATGGAACGGTGGCGAATCTCGGGCGCATGGCTGGCGTGGCGCACGGACACGCGATAGCGCCCGAGCCCAAGCGCCCTATGGCTGCACGGCACGATCCCATTGCTGCCCAGAGACGCATCGAATGCCCGGGCAGCCCTCACCGGGAGACCATCGCTGCCCAGGCGGGCGGCGTTGCCGACGGCGCAACGGGTGGCCTGGTGCCGCCGATCCATGTGGCCAGCACGTTCGTACGCGATGCCGACAACCAATATCGCAGAGGCTACTGCTATGGCCGGGCGGACAATGCCACGGTTCGTCAGGTCGAAAACGTCTTAACGGATCTGGAGGGCGGGGCTGCGACGCTTCTCTTCGGGTCGGGCATGGCCGCCGCCACGACAGTGTTCCTTGCCCTGGAACCGCCTGCGCACGTCATCGCGCCCACAGCGATGTACTGGGGGTTGCACCAATGGCTCATGGAAGAAGCACCGCGGCACGGGCTTGAGATGACCTTCGTCGATGCCGGATCGCCGGCCGCATTGCAGGCCGCCATGCGGCCAGGCCGCACGCAGCTGGTCTGGATCGAAACTCCGTCCAATCCCCTCTGGACCATCACCGACATCGCCGCCGCAGCGCGCATCGCCCATGACGGAGGCGCACTTCTGGCTGTGGACTCCACGGTGTCGACGCCCGTCCTTACGCGACCGCTCGAGCTCGGCGCCGACCTCGTCCTGCACTCGGCGACGAAATACCTCAACGGGCATTCCGATGTCGTGGCCGGCGCCATCGTGTTCGGCCACACGGCGCGTGCGTTCGATGCCTGCGCCAAGCTGCGTGGCATGCTTGGCGGCGTCCTCGGCCCGTTCGAAGCCTCGCAGCTGTTACGCGGATTGCGGACCCTGCATATCCGCGTTCGTCACCAGAGCGTGACGGCACTCGCGATTGCGCGGCACTTCGACGGTCATCCCTGCATCAAACAAATCCTGTATCCCGGGCTTGCGCGCCATCCCGGGCATGCGTTGGCCGCCCGGCAGATGCAGGGCGGATTTGGCGGGATGCTTTCGATGCGCCTGCGCAGCGGCGAGGCTGCCGCCATTGCTGCCGCTGCACGCATGCGCATCTGGAAGCGCGCCACGTCGCTGGGTGGCGTGGAAAGCCTCGTCGAACACCGCTCCAGTATTGAAGGACCGGGCAGCCCGTGCCCACCCGACCTCCTGCGCTTCTCGACCGGCCTCGAAAACATCGACGACCTGATCGCGGATATCGAGCAAGCCCTAGGGAACTGACCATGCAAAGAGCGGAGGATGGGGCGATGGGGTCCGTTGCTGTAGGGATTTTCTGCAAAACGCCGGCGGCTGGCTTTTCCAAGACGCGGCTGTCGCCACCCCTTCGCCCGGAGGACTGCAGCGCCATTTCGGCGTGCTTCATCAACGATCTGGCGCACACCATCCATTCGCTTGACGGCGATGTCACGCCATATGCGATCTATACGCCCGTGGGAACGGAACCGGCTTTACGGGCTCTGTTGCCTTCAAGCTTCCGTCTCTTGCCCCAGCGCGACGGCGACTTTGGCACGCGGCTGTCCCATGCCGTCACGCAGCTTCTTCAGGCGGGGCATGCCGGGGCGATCCTGGTCAATGCCGACAGCCCCACTCTCCCGGCGTCGATCCTGCAATCTGCGGTCGAGGCGCTTCGCCACCAAGATGCCGTCGTCTTGAGCCCTTCTTTTGACGGCGGCTATACGCTGATCGGTTTGTCCCGGCCGCATCCTGAACTGTTCGCGGACATCCCCTGGAGCACAACCCACGTACATCGACTGACGCAGCAGCGCGCCGCGGAGATCGATGTTCCCGTCGTCAATGTTGCCGGCTGGTATGACGTGGACGACGCGCACACCCTGCAGTTGCTGAAGGCCGAGTTAAAAGGTGATCGTCTTCCCTTTGCCGAGCCCGGCGTGGCAGGATCCGACGCGCCCGCCACGCGTCGGTTTCTCGCGCGCAAGCTCGCGTCAGCCGGAGTGGAGGCGTCGTGGTGACTGCCGCTCAAAATCCCGCTGGAACGGCTGATCGGCGCGCATTTTTGGCACTCCTCGGCCTCGCCTGGCTGGGGCTGTTGATGATCGTGCTTGGTGCCGTTGCCCCCTGGATTTTGCGCACCTGGGACTATGCCCTGTTCGTCCCTACGATCGCGCTCTCAGGCATCCTCACGATAGCGGCAACAACGCTCGCACCTTCCGTGCCCGAGCGATCCGGGCTTATTTTGATCATGGCGATGGCGGTCGTCATGCGCCTGCTCGTCGTCGCTCAAGAGCCGCTCCTCTCCACTGATATCTATCGCTACGTGTGGGACGGCATGGTGCAAGCGACAGGCATCAACCCCTATGCGTTTGTCCCGGCCGACGATGCCCTGAAGGCTCTGCGCGACGCGGCGATCTACCCCCACATCAATCGCGCGGACTATGCCGTGACGGCCTATCCTCCGGTGGCGCAGATGTTCTTCTTCGCTGTGACGCGCATCTCCGAAACGCTGACGGCCATGCGCCTCGCCATGATCGCTTGCGATATCGCCGTGGTCGCCGTTCTCCTCGACCTGCTGCGCCGCTTGAGCCTTCCCGCGACTGCCATCGTTGCCTGGGCTTGGCATCCGCTCGTGATCTGGGAGATCGCCAACAACGGCCATATCGACGCGCTCATGGTTGGGTTGCTGATGATTGGCGTCTGGCTGCTGACCCGGAGCCGGAAAGTCGCTGGTGCCGTCGCCGTCGCGCTCGCAGCATTGGTGAAGCCGTACGCTGTCGTCGCGCTGCCCGCGTTCTGGCGTCCGTGGGATTGGCGGGCGCCCGCCGCCGCGATTGCCACGGTGACTCTGTGCTATTTGCCTTATGTCGGCGCCGGAAGCGGCGTCCTCGGCTTCGTAACGACCAAAGGCTATCTGTCGGAAGAAGGCATGGCCGACGGCGACGGGTATTGGCTCGTCGCGCTGGTACGCGCCGCAGCCGGCGATACGCCAGGCTTGACGATCCCGTACATGCTTTTAGGCCTCGGCATCATGGCGTGGCTTGCCCTGCGGGCATCGTGGCGCACGAACGCGACACTGCAAGACACGCTCTCGGATATCGGTGCGCTGCTGATGGCGGCGCTTTTCTTTCTGTCCCCCAACTATCCCTGGTATGTGCTGGCCGTCGTGCCTTTCATTGTGCTCGGTGGCAGCACTCCGGCCTGGGCCATGACGCTCGGCGCGATCCTGCTCTACAAGCCTGCGATGTTGCCGGAGAACGATCTGGCTTGGAAAACCATCGCGACGCTGCCCTTTGTCCTCGCCGTCGCCGCACGGCTGCTGCCGGGCGCCTCCATCGCCGCGTTCCTTCGAAACGCGAACCCCATCAGGGCGAGGGGAGAGTAACCCATGCACCTTGGAGCCATCGACGCCGTCGTTTCGGTCGTCATCCCATGCCTCGACGAGGAAGAACCCATTGGGGGCGTGGTGCGCGAAGTCCTTTCCCAGGGCGTCGACGAGGTCATTGTCGTCGACAACGGCTCGCGGGATGCGACCGCAGCGCGGGCGCGGGAGGCCGGCGCGCGGGTGATTTCGGAGCCCAGGCGCGGTTATGGCATCGCTTGCGCCGCCGGTGTCGATGCCCTGAGCGCGGACACGGAGATCATCTGCTTCCTGGATGGCGACGGCAGCGACGTGCCGGCGTTTCTGCGCGCCGTCGTGTCCCCGATTGCGCGCGGGGAGGCCGACTTCGTCATGGGCTCGCGCCTTCGCGGTCACCGCGAACCCGGCAGCATGACGCCGCAGCAGATTGTTGCGGGCCACATCGCCGGGGCGCTTATGCGGCTCGTCTGGGGCGTGAGGTTCACGGACATGTCGCCGTTCCGCGCCATAGACATCGATAATTTGCGATGCCTCGGCATGGGCGAGACGACCTACGGCTGGAATCTCGAAATGCAGATGCGCGCCGCGGCGGCCCGCCTGCGCATCCTCGAGGTGCCGGTGGATCATCGGCTTCGGCGCGGCGGGGTCTCCAAGGTATCGGGCAACCTGATCGCCGGCCTGAGTGCCGCCTGGAAAATCACCACGACGTTCCTCCGGCTTGCCGCGACCTTGCGCTCCAAGCCTCGGGGTCTGTCCGCCGGTCAGCAGCAACGCCAGAACAGGTCCGGAGCCATGCATGTCTAGAGGCGCGAAGACAGCGGCGCTGGCCGCGCTCCTTGCGGTGGTGGCCGGGCCGGTCCTGGCTCAGCAGCCGCCCACCCAAGGGTGGATTGTCGTTGCCGCGAGCACCCAAAAGCCTGCGGGCGAGAACGCCTCCAGCGAGACGCAGCAACTTTCGCCCGAAGAGAAGATGCAGAGGCGGTATCCGCAGCCGGCCCGCGCCGGCGACCTCATCGGCCTGCCGTTGCTCGACGACGACGACCGCACCCTCGGTCACATCAAGCACGTTGTGAAAACGCAGGCCGGGAAGTTGCAACTCATCGTGACATACGGCGGCTTTCTCGGTTGGCGACAACGGCTGATTGCGGTTCCGATCGAGGTTGTCGCCATCGCCGGCCGGCAGCTTGCCGCGCTCGACATGACCAGGGCGGAGTTCGACGGTGCGCCGGCTTGGAACAACGCGCAGACAGCGCCGGTCGCACCGGACGATGTCATTCGCGTGGCCTTGTACAGGCGCTGATGTCCTTTGCCGAGAGCTAAAAGCCTGCAGGAGCATACATATGGCAAACGATGACGGTGCCTCATCAGAGCCGCAGACCCGCCCGCTTCATCCTCTGCCGCTGCGCCTCATGCATTGGGCCAACGCTCTTGCGATGATCATCATGATCGGCAGCGGCTGGAAGATCTACAACGACGAGGTCTTGTTCGGCTGGCTGCATTTCCCCGAATGGATCACGATCGGAGGCGGACCGGAGGGCGCCTTGCAGT
>CADEFX010000245.1 GCA_902826715.1 uncultured Hyphomicrobiales bacterium
ACCCTGGCGGCTGGCACGTATCACGTCGTTGTTCGCCACGGCACGGCCGAGGTCCGCGAACGCGTCACCGTCCGTCCTGGCGAAGTCGTGCGCCGCACCATCGTCACCGGGTCGGCGCGGATTTCACTTTCCTCGACCATCGCGGGCGGGCGCCCCGACTCGGCGGACGTCGCAGTCTACCGCGTGCTGCGCCTCGACGCTCGGCCGGTCGAGGTTGCGCAGGCTAGTCGGCTGACAGCCACCTTCGACCTGGCCCCGGGCCGCTATCGCATCGAAAGCCGCCTCGGGCCCCTCAACGCCCGCGCCGAGCGCACCATAGACCTCAAGCCCGGCGCCCAGGACAATGTCGTCATGGACCATGACGCAGGCGTCGTCCGCCTGGTCCTTGCCGAGCCGCAAGGCCCGCAGCTGCACTCGGACGTATTCTGGGAGGTCAAGGATCCGAGCGGCCGCACCGTCTGGCTGACGAACGAGGCCCAGCCCATCGGCATCCTGCAGACGGGCTCCTATTCCGTGCAGGCGGAGCATCGCGACCGCCGCATCGAGGCGCAGATGGAGGTCAAGCCGCGCGACAACCGTATCGTCCAATTCACAACCCAATAGCCGATGCCTTGATGTTGCCCGCAAATGGCTGTGATCTCCCTGCTGACGGCAACCCGAGTCGATCCAAGATCCGGCTAGGCTTCATGCGGAAAATGCCACATCTTCTCGCGCGCATGCTTGCCGCCATGAGCATCGCTCTGGCCGTCGTGCCCGCATCGGCCCAGCAGCAGAATACGACCGTCGTTCCGCGCTCGGCCTCTGAAGCCAAGGCAACAGCAACCACCGGCGACGTGACCCTCATCGCCCTCCTCACCGACGACGGCCAGCGCATCGACCAGGGCCTCGTCTGGCGCATCTTCCAGGAGCAGCCGGGCGCCGCCGAAGCCAAGCCGAAGGCCATCGGCAACTGGCGCGAGGCGAGCCCGCAGATCAAGCTTCCCCCCGGCAACTACATCGTCAACGCCGCCTTCGGGCGTGCCAATCTCACGCGCAAGATCAAGGTCGAGATCGGCGCGGCCGTCCAGGAACGGTTCGTCCTCAATGCCGGCGGCCTGCGCGTGAATGCGCTGCTCTCGACCGGCGAACCGGCGCCCGAGCGCGCCGTCAGCTACGAGGTTTTCAGCGGCGAGACCGACCAGGCCGGCAATCGCAGCAAGATCGTGGGCAGCGGACGCCCCGGGCTGATCGTGCGGCTCAACGCCGGCATTTATCACCTCGTCAGCACCTACGGCGATGCGAACGCCGTCGTCCGCGCCGACGTCACGGTCGAGCCCGGCAAGCTCACCGAGGCCATGATCACGCATCCCGGTGCCAAGGTCACGTTCAAGCTCGTTACGCGCGCCGGCGGCGAGGCACAGGCCGACACGCAGTGGAACATCGTCAATGCGCAGGGTGATCTCATCAAGGAAAGCGTCGGTGCCCTCCCCACGCATGTCCTGGGCTTCGGGGCCTATATCGTAAACGCCAGGCAGGGCGACCGCACCTTCCGCCGCTCCTTCAATATCCAGGGCGGTGAGCCCGTTCAGATCGAAGTCGTGATGCAATAGTCACTGGCCGCCGGACAGCCGCTATTCCGCCTCTTCTCTTGACCTTTGCGCGCGATTGGCTCACCACGGCCGATTGAGCAGCAAAGGAGACGGGTGCATGGGACAGCCGGGCGACGGGCCAAAAAAGAAGCGTCGCACGTCGACGAACATCGTCCATTCGGGCCGCGATCCCTTCGCGCACCACGGCTTCGTCAATCCGCCCGTCTATCGAGGCTCGACCGTGCTCTTCAAGTCGCTCGACGCGTTCGAGAAGCGCGAGCAGCGCTATGTCTACGGCCGGCGCGGCACGCCGACTACCGATGCCCTCGAGGAGGCCATCTGCACGCTGGAGGGCGGCGTGCGCACGTGGCTGACGCCGTCGGGTGCCGCCGCCATCGCCGCTGCTCTGCTGGCCTTCACCAAGGCCGGCGACCACATCCTGGTGGCCGACACGGCCTATCAGCCGACGCGCAAAATGTGCAACGGGATCCTCAAGCGCTTCGGCGTCGAGACGACGTTCTACGATCCACTCATCGGCGCGGGGATCACCAAGCTGATGAAGCCCAATACCACCGTCGTGTTCCTGGAGTCGCCGGGATCGCAGACGTTCGAGGTGCAGGACGTTCCCGCCATCGCCGCCGCCGCCAAAGCCAAGGGCGCCTGGGTGCTTATGGACAACACCTGGGCAAGCCCGCTCTACTTCAAGCCCTTCGAGCACGGCGTCGATGTCTCGATCCAGGCCGCCACCAAGTATATCGTCGGTCATGCCGACGCCATGCTCGGCTCCATCACCGGCAATGAACGCGCTGCGCCCATCATGCTCGATGAAACGCAGAGCATCGGCATCTGCGCCGGTACCGAGGAGGTTTATCTGGGTCTGCGCGGCATTCGCACCATCGAGGTGCGGCTCGAGCGCCACTGGCGGTCCGGCCTCGATATCGCGCGCTGGCTCGAGCAGCGACCCGAGGTCTCGCGCGTCCTGCACCCTGCCCTTGAGAGCAATCCCAGTCACGCATTGTGGAAGCGCGACTTCCTGGGCGCATCGGGTTTGTTTGCGTTCGAGCTGAAGCCGGTGCCGAAAAAGGCCGTCGCCGCGATGCTCGACGGCCTGCAGCTCTTCGGTATGGGTGCATCGTGGGGCGGCTTCGAAAGCCTCGTTCTGCCCTTCAACGCTACGCCCTATCGCACCGCCACCAAGTGGGAGACTGCAGGGCCGACCGTGCGCATCCATATCGGCCTTGAGGATGTCGCCGACCTCAAGGACGATCTCGACGCCGGTTTTGCGCGACTGAAAGTGGCGTCCTAACTCGCCGGCATCGCCGTCTCGACAAGGCGCGCCCAGTACGAGCAGCCTACGGGGATGGCGTCGTCGTTGAAGTCGTAGGCGGGATGGTGCACGCCCGCCGTATCGCCGTTACCGATGAAGATGAAGGCGCCCGGCCGCGCCTCGAGCATATAGGAGAAATCCTCGCCGCCGAGCACGGGCAGCACATCGTCGTCGACATTGCGGTCGCCCACCACCAAGCGCGCAATGTTGGCGGCAAACTTCGTCTGCGCCTCGTGGTTGACGGTCACTGGATAGCCGCGTGCATACTTGAGCTCGACCTTGGCATCGTGCATCCGCGCCATGCCCTCGCAGATCTCGTGCATGCGCCGCTCGACGAGATCGCGCACCGGCGCCGTCAGCGTACGCACCGTGCCGCACAGCTTGGCGGTTTGCGGGATCACGTTCATGGCGTCGCCGGCATGAAACATTGTCAGCGACACGACCGCGGAATCCACCGGATTGACGTTGCGCGCCACGATCGATTGCAGCGCCTGGTGCAGCTGGCAGCCGATGGTCACCGGATCATTGCCCAGATGCGGCTTGGCGGCATGCGAGCCCAAGCCCTCGATGAAAACGTCGAAGCGGTCGGAGGCGGCCAGCATCGGGCCGGGTCGAATGGCAAACTGATCGACCGGCATGCCCGGATTGTTGTGCATGCCATAGACCTCCTGCACGCCCCACCGATCCATCATCCCGTCATCGACCATGGCCTTGCCGCCAGCGCCGCCCTCTTCCGCGGGCTGGAAGATCACTACCGCGGTGCCGTCGAAGTTGCGCGTCTCGCATAAATACTTGGCCGCGCCGAGCAGCATGGCCGTGTGCCCGTCGTGACCGCAGGCATGCATCTTGCCCGGGGTCTTGGAGGCATACGGCAATCCCGTGATCTCCTGAATCGGCAACGCGTCCATGTCGGCGCGTAGTCCGATCACCTTGCCCGATCCTGCCTTGCGCCCCTTGATGACGCCGACGACGCCGGTCTTGCCGATCCCCGGCACCACCTCGTCGCAACCGAAGGCCTTGAGCTTTTCCTGCACGATCCCCGCCGTCCGATGCACCTCGTAAAGCAGCTCGGGATTTTCATGGATGTCCCTGCGCCAGGCGGCAATCTCGTCCTTCATGCCGGCAACGCGATTGATGATGGCCATGGCTCAGCTGCCCCCTCGAAGACCAAGCGACCAGTTCGGTCGCGCTGCGGATTACACTCCGCTTCTCAGCGCCCGGTCAACGCCGAAGCACGCTCGCCCTTACCGGTTCGTAATATCCGCGCCATTGCACACATGCCGGTCACACCCAACGTTGGAGAGACAGGCCGCACCGGCCAGATGTACGCCGAGCGTACTCAAGTGCCCCCGACGTAACCCGCCCGTTGTCCCGCCATTTTTCTTAAGGAGAGCCCCATGCAGACCACAGCTTCGAATGCGACCCTCAGCCGCCCACTGCAAGGCAAGACCGCCATCGTCACAGGCTCGACCAGCGGCATCGGCCTCGGCATCGCTCACGCCTTTGCCGCCGCCGGCGCTCACGTGATGCTTAACGGCTTCGGCAAGCCGGAGGAGATCGAAAACATCCGCTCCGAGTTGTCGGCCAAGCACGGCATCGAGGCCGTCTACTCCCCGGCGGATATGACTAAGCCTGTCGAGATCAGAAGCATGGTGGAGACCGCGGCCAAGCAATTCGGCGCCGTAGATGTCCTCGTCAATAACGCGGGTATCCAGCATGTCGAGGCCATCGAGACATTCCCACCCGAAAAGTGGGACCAGATCATCGCCATCAACTTGTCGGCGGCGTTTCACACCATTGCCGCCGCCATCCCTGGCATGAAGGCGCGCGGCTGGGGCCGCATCATCAACATCGCCTCGGCGCACGGGCTCGTCGCCTCCCCGTTCAAATCGGCCTATGTCACCGCCAAGCACGGCATCATCGGCCTCACGAAAACGGCCGCCCTCGAAACCGCCGAGCACGGCATTACCGTCAACGCGATCTGTCCTGGCTACGTCCTGACCCCGCTGGTACAAAAGCAAATTCCCGACACCGCCAAGGCGCGCGGCATCAGCGAGGAGGAAGTCATCAAGACGGTCATTCTCCACGCCCAGCCAACGCACAAGTTCGTCGGCGTCGACGAGATCGCCGCGCTGGCCTTGTTCCTGTGCTCCAAAGGCGCGAACTCGATGACGGGCGCGTCACTATCGATCGACGGCGGCTGGACGGCGGAATGACGACGCCTGGACCCAGCGGCGGCAGCGCTTGCACCCCCGAGCAGATGGCCGCGCGAGGCAATCGCCGGCCGGTGAACCTCGCCCTGCAAGGGGGTGGCGCACATGGCGCGTTTGCCTGGGGCGTCCTCGATCGTCTCCTGGAAGACGACCGGCTCGCCATAGAGGCCGTCAGCGCAACGAGCGCCGGCGCGGTGAATGCCGTCGCAATGGCGTACGGCACCTCGCTCGGCGGGCCCGCCGGCGCTCGCGCCAAGCTCGCCGAATTGTGGCGTGAGGTCAGCGATGGCTCGGGGCTCTATGGCTCCATGTACCCGGCATGGGTCGATCAATGGATGAAGCACAATAATATCAGCACCGACTTCTCGCCGACGTACATGTATTTTCAGGCACTCACTCAGGTGTTCTCGCCCTATGCGCTCAACCCCTTCGACTTCAATCCGCTGCGGGACTTGTTGCAGCGCCTGGTTGATTTCGACAAGCTGAGACAATGCCCGCATGCGACGCGCCTGTTCCTGTCCGCCACCAACGTGCGCTCGGGCAAGATTCGCGTGTTCGAGAATCATGAGCTTTCATCCGACGCGGTCCTCGCCTCGGCCTGCCTGCCGTATATCTTCAAAGCGGTCGAGATCGACGGCGAAGCCTATTGGGACGGCGGCTACATGGGCAACCCGGCCATCTTCCCGCTGATCTACAAGGGCGCGTCGCGGGACGTGGTCATCGTGCACATCAATCCGCTGACCCGCACGGACGTGCCCAAGACGGCACCGGCGATCGCCGACCGCATCAACGAGATCAGCTTCAACTCGTCGCTGATGCGCGAGATGCGCGCCATCGCCTTCGTGACGCGCCTCCTCGACGAAGGCTCCCTCGACGGCACGCGCTACTCCAGGATGCTGATCCATTCCATCCGCAATGACGCGGAAATGGCTCAGTACAGCGCCGCCAGCAAGTTCAACACGGACTGGGACTTCCTGCAGCGGCTGAGGGACCAGGGCCGGCTTGCCGCCGGCACCTGGCTCGAACAGGATTTCGACAAGGTCGGCCGCGAATCCTCGATCGACATCGTCGACACGTTCATGTGACCGGCAGAAGCGAACGCCCGCCTACCACTTGCCCGTGTTCGGCATGGACGCCCAGGGCTCCTGCTTCGGCTTGGACTCGCCCTTCTGCAATAGCTCGAACGAAATGTTGTCTGGAGAGCGGACGAAGGCCATGCGCCCGTCGCGCGGCGGACGGTTGATCGTGACCCCGGCCTTCATGAGCTTGTCGCAGGTCGCGTAGATATCGTCGACCTCGTAGGCGAGATGGCCAAAATTGCGTCCCTCTCCGTAAGTCTCCGGATCCCAGTTGTATGTCAATTCAACGAGCGGACTCTTCTCGGCCTT
>CADEFX010000246.1 GCA_902826715.1 uncultured Hyphomicrobiales bacterium
CGGGTTCCGCATCGGCGCTCCACTGGTCTGGCGGCCAGCCGGGCGGATCATCGGAGGGCGATTCCCGGATCAAGGCCGGGGCTCGATCGCGCCCCATGGTCCAGGACGCCACCAGTATCGATGACCACCCCAAGGCGGGGATTACTTTTTTTTCCGCGCTGACCCGGACGTCCGATCGGGCACCCCGCGATCACCGCCGATCACCCATCGGACACCCCCGATCGCCCGTCCGCCGTCCGGCTGCATATTTACGACGCTTGTCCCCGGCTGCCCGCTTGGCGTCCATGGTTGTCGCGCGTCGTTGTCGCCCTGGGTCCCGGCTCGCGCTCGCTTCATGGCGGAGCCATGCTACGCATCGACGCTTGCTTGGGCCGGGATGACAACCTGGGCGCAGGTGCAGCTGTCATGTCCTCACTGTCATCCCGGGCAAGCGCGGGCCGAAGAGATGGGCAGTATGTGAAGCGTCCGCTCCCGCGCGCGACCCGGGACCCAGGGTCCGCGCGGCAGCTACCCGTTTCAACAAGAATCGAAAAGGCTCAAGGAGCCATCAACCCGCGATCTTGGAAAAGTCCGCCACGCCCAAGGTCGCCGCGCGAATCTCCGACAGCAGCTTCAGCCGGTTCTCGCGCAGCTTCGCGTCCTCGGCATTGACAGTGACCTTCTCGAAGAACGCATCCACCGGCGCGCGCAACTCCGACAGCGCCCGCATGGCGCCGGCGAAATTCTCCACGTTGATGGCCGCCTGCGTATCGAACTTCACCTTGGCGATAGCAGCCGCGAGACCCTTTTCCTCCGGCGCCACCAGCAGCGCGCCGTCGGGCGTGCCGGCGTGGCTCGTCTTGTCCTTCTTCTCCTCGATGGAGAGGATGTTGGACGCCCGCTTCACCCCCGCCAGCAGGTTGGCACCGTCGTCGGTGGTCAGGAACTCCGCCAGCGCCTCGACCCGCTTGACGATCAGCGCCAGGTCATCCTGCCCGCCGAGCGCAAACACGGCATCGATCAGATCATGCCGCGCGCCCTTCTCGCGCAGGTGGACCTTGAGCCGGTCGGCGAAGAAGGAGAGGAGGTCTTCCGCCACCGCTGCCCGTTCCCCTCCCCCTTGTGGGGAGGGGTTAGGGGTGGGGGGAGTCCCGGCGGTCATTGCTTCGCGTTGAGAAGACGCAGCAAACGCTCTGCGATCCCCCCCTCCCTGTCCCTCCCCCACCAGGGGGGAGGGGACGATCGGATTAAGGGACAGAGCGCGCCGCATATGATGAGCGAGCCTCACCCGCAAATCATTCTCCAGCACAATCCGGATCACGCCGAGCGCCGCGCGCCGTAGCTGATACGGATCGCCCGAGCCCGTCGGCTTCTCCCCGATCGCCCAGAATCCCACCAGCGTATCGAGCTTGTCGGCCAGCGCCACGGCCACCGCCACGGCGTCGCCATCCTCCACCTTCGGCACCGTGTCGGACGGGCCTTTTGGCTTGTAGTGCAGTTCCACCGCGCGCGCGATCTCGGGCTTGGTGCCGGCGGTCTGCGCGTAGTAACGCCCCATCAGCCCCTGCAACTCGGGAAACTCGCCCACCATCCCCGACACCAGATCGGCCTTCGAAAGCTGCGCCGCCCGCCGCGCGTCCTCCGGCACCGCGTCCACCGCGCCCGCAATCTGATGCGCCAGCTCCGCCACGCGCTCGACTCGGTCCCACTGGCTGCCGAGCTTCTCGTGGAACGTGATGTCCTTCAGCGCCAGCCGCATCTCGTCGAGCGGCCGCTTCAGGTCCTGCTCCCAGAAGAACCGCGCATCCGACAGCCGCGCCGCGATCACCTTCTCGTTGCCCGACACGATCTGCTTGCCCGCGTCCTTGGCGATCAGGTTCGAAACGGCGAGAAATTTGTTGGCGAGCTTGCCCGTCTTCGGATGCCGGAGCGAGAAGCACTTCTGATGCTGCTTCATGGAGAGCATCAGGCACTCCGCCGGCACCTGCAGGAACGCCTCGTCGAAGCTGCCCGTCAGCACCGTCGGCCACTCGGTCAGCCCCGCATTCTCCGCCAGCAGCGCCTCGTCGGCCACCAGCTCCAGCTTGTGCGCCTTGGCCTGAGCCTCGGCCTGCTCGCGGATCATCTCCACGCGCTCGGACGCGAGCAGCAGCACCTTGTGCGCCTTGAGCTTGGTCGCATAGTCGACAAAGCCCTCGACCGTGATGTCCTCGTTGCCATGAAAGCGATGCCCGCGCGTGATCGCGCCGGCCTTGAGGCCCGCGATCTCGAACGGCACGGCCTTCCCATCAAGCTGGCACACAATGGAATGCAGCGGCCGCACCCAGCGCAGCTCGGCGCCTTTGTCGGAGCGGAGCTCCGCGCTTTTACTGTCCAATGCCCGGTTGAACCGCATCGACTTCGGCCAGGGAAACTTGACCATCACCTCCGGCACCACCTCGGCGATAATCTCACCCGCCGGCCGTCCTGCCTTCTCGATCCTGACCGCGTAAAAGTCGCCCTTCTTCTCGTCCTTGACGACGGTCGCCTCTTCGATCGACGAAAGCCCCGCCGATTTCACGAACCCCGCGATCGCCTGCGCCGGCGCCCCGACGCGCGGCCCCTTGCGCTCCTCGCTGACGCCCGGCGACTTCGCGGGCACATCCTCCACCACCAGCGTCAGCCGCCGCGGCGTCGCGAACGCCTGCGCCTTGGCTGTCTCCAGCCCCTGCGCCTTCAGCCCATCCACGACGAGCCGCTTCAAATCCTCCCCCGCCCGCGCCTGCATCCGCGCCGGGATTTCTTCGGAGAACAATTCAAGCAGGAGTTCAGACATGGTGTCGCCCGGTGTGGGTTTCCCCTCTCCCCGTTCTTACGGGGAGAGGGTTAGGGTGAGGGGCAGCGGCAGGCTCGGTCAATCACGCTCCGCTCCGTGATGCTGTCATCCCGGTCAAGCGCGGGCCGAGTCGCAAATGCGAAAACGCTCCGTCCGTTCCCGCGCGAGCCGGGACCCAGTATCCAACGCGGCAGCCTTACCGTGTCGCCCCTGGGTCCCGGGTCTGCGCGCTCACGCGCTCCGCCCGGGATGACACATGAGGTTGCGGCGCAGATCACGCCCCGCCTCCCGCCGTCTGCAGCCACGCGCCGCAGCACGCCTTGCTCAGCTCGCGCACGCGCAGGATATAGCTCTGCCGCTCGGTCACCGAGATCACGCCGCGCGCGTCGAGCAGGTTGAAGATGTGGCTCGCCTTGATGCACTGGTCGTAGGCCGGCAATGCCAGCTTGTGATGCTTGTCGTTGTCAGCGGCTTTCGGCGCCCCGGTATCCAGCAGCGCTTGGCACTCCTTCTCCGCATCGCGGAAGTGCTGCAGCAGCACGGCCGTATCGGCATGCTCGAAATTGTAGCGCGAGTACTCCTGCTCGGCCTGCAGGAACACGTCGCCGTAGGTCAGCTTGCGTGCGTCCGTGCGGCCGTTGAAGTTGAGATCGAACACCCGGTCCACGCCCTGCACGTACATGGCAAGCCGCTCCAGCCCATACGTGATCTCGCCCGGCACCGGCGAGCAGTCGTAGCCGCCCACCTGCTGGAAGTACGTGAACTGCGTCACCTCCATGCCGTTGCACCACACCTCCCAGCCGAGGCCCCAGGCGCCCAGCGTCGGGCTCTCCCAGTCATCCTCGACGAAGCGGATGTCATTGGTGGCCGTGTCGATGCCGATGGCATCGAGGCTTTGGAGGTAGAGGTCCAGGATATCCGCCGGGGCCGGCTTCATGATCACCTGGAATTGGTAATAGTGCTGCATCCGGTTCGGGTTCTCGCCGTAGCGGCCATCCTTCGGCCGCCGCGACGGCTGCACGTAGGCCGCATTCCACGGCCGCGGTCCGAGGGCCCGCAGCGTCGTTGCCGGATGGAACGTCCCCGCACCCACCTCCATGTCGTAGGGCTGCAGCACCACGCAGCCCTGTGCGCCCCAGAACTGCTGCAGCGTCAGGATCAGGTCCTGGAAGGACTCTTTCGGTCGCAGCGCCGTTACGGCAGGCTTGGCGCCGGCGGACTTGGCCGGTGTGTTGGGCATGGCTCGCATCGGGATGGTGTTGCGGCGCGCACTATACGCAAATGGCCCCGGGCGTCATCTGGATTGTCTCGCGGTCCGCATGATCCCCGCTAGCATAAGCCGCGACATGCTCGGATCGGCGTGTTTTTCAGGGCTTTGCCTTTTCCAGAACGTACACGTGGCAAGCGCTGCCGAGGAGTGGCGCCAGGCGCGCGCGGGCAGTCAGTCCCAGCCGGTTCCCCAACAGGCTGTGTCCGGTATAGCAAAGCTTGTTGGTCCCTCTCGACACGACGCGCCATCCTGTGTCGGCAAACAGGCGTGTCCAGTGGTAGCGGCTGAAATACCAGTGCTCCGACAGCGAATTGCCGGTCTCGCCATGACGTGGCGGAATGGCAATGCGCTTGAGAAGGTCCGTCTTGCCGTACCGCTGCATCGCGCGCGACACGGTAGCAGCGTCGTGCGCCTGCCCGCCTTGAGAGCGCCCGCCAACGGCTCCCAGCGCGGCTTTGACCAGCCAGGGATAATGACCGGCGAACGTCCAGAAGCGCCACGCCGCAGAGGGCAGGATGTGCACGGCGATGCCGCCCGGCTTCAACACGCGATGGATTTCGCTCTGGAACTCGCGCACGTGCGGAATGTGCTCGAGAACATTGGACGAAAACGCAATGTCGAACGCCTGGGCTTCGGCAGGAAACGTGCGGCCATCGTAGTCTTCGACTGGAAAGACGCGCCGCCCGCTGTATTCACTGCCCGCGAGATCGAACGACCTGACGCCGAACCCTGCGTCCGTCAGCATCTGCGCTTGCCAGCCGCTGCCGCCGCCGATGTCGATGATGGTGGACCCGGGCGGCTTACGCGCCGAGATTTCCGCCACGGCCAGGTTCACCTCGGCGCGGCGCACCGTCTCGACAAAGTCCCAATCCATTGCCCCTAGCGCCGGTCGACCGGACGGTAGACGCCGCTGATCGGATCGTATTCGAGCGTGCCGAGATGCTTTTCAGGCACGGAGCGCTGGCGGACGTCGGCCTCGGCGCGTTGCATGCCTTCCGTCGTCCGGCCGGCGATATGCGTCAGCGCACGATATCCGGCATACAGGCCAGCACCGATCAGCATCAAACCTACCAGGTGAGGCATCCCGCTCTCCCAAGCCACCGCGATCAGAGGCCATAGCGCGACCACAGCGCCCGCACCTCGATTGCCGAAATCAGATCATCACCCAGTGTCGAAGGTAGGGCAAGCGCCGGCAGGCCTGTTGTGCCGAGCCCAGGCAAACGCCGCAGGCGTCGCGACAGCCATCCTCCGCCTTCCAGCGGGATCACCCGCAGCTGTACCCGGTCGCCGTGCAACTCGCGCATGCGCGAGCGCAAATCCGCGATTCCATCGATCAAACCGAGCTCCACGGCCTTCGGTCCCGACCAGAATGCGCCCGTGAACAGCTCGTCGTCGGCCGCCTTCAGCCGGGCACCGCGCCGCTGCTTCACGATGTCGATAAAAACCGCGTGAACGTCGCGCTGGATCGCCTTCAGGCGCTCGATCTCCTCCGGCTTTTCGGGAAGGAACGGGTCGAGCGCGCCCTTGTGCAGTCCCGCCGTATAAACGCGCCGCTCGATGCCCAGTTTGGCGATGGCCTTCTCCAGCCCAAAGCTTGCTGAGATCACGCCGATCGAGCCGACGATGGAGGAGGGGTCCGCGTAGATCTCGTCACCCGCGACCGCGAGAAAATAACCGCCCGATGCCGCGACATCTTCGCAGAAGACGTAGACCTTCTTTTCCTTCTCCGCCGCCAGTTGCCGGATGCGCTTGAACAGCAGATGCGACTGCACCGGCGATCCGCCCGGCGAGTTGATGACGATGGCCACCGTCGGCAGCTTCGACAGCGAGAACGCCTTTTCGATAGCGCCGGCAGCTGCGCCGATGGAAAGCCCCGGCCGCATGGGCGACGCCATGCCGATCGGTCCTGAGAAGCGTAGGACGGGAACCGTAGGCTTGCGGGAAAACAAGGACATCGATGCACTTTCGCAATGTTCAGCTGAGGGGCGCGTGCGCGCGCCCCGAGTTTCTATCGGCAGGAGAGGCACGCTACAAGCGGCGCCAGTTCGGTTCAGCCCAGCGGCAACGCTGCGCCGGAGCGCAGAATGGCTTCGGCGCCTGCCTGGAAATCGTGTGCATCGCGATGCAGCACAAGGCCCGGCAGCATGCGCAGCGGGATCGGCGACGACGGCACCCGTCGACGCACAG
>CADEFX010000247.1 GCA_902826715.1 uncultured Hyphomicrobiales bacterium
CGTCGGGGGAACGACGCCCGATATGGTTTCCTGGGCAACTGACCTATCGGGCGGCATTCAGCGCGTCGCCATGAAGCACGGCTGCATGCATTACGGAAACGGCAAGGCGCGGGCCAACGCGTTCGGTCTCCCCGATGCCGTCCCCGTGCACCGCGAACCGATCTACACACCGCGCCCCGAACTCGTGGCCACGTATCCGACGCTACCCAATGCACGACAGTTCCGCATGCCCAATGTCGGCTTCGACGTGCAGAAGGCCGCGGTCGAGAGGGGGATCGCCAAGGAGTTCCCGCTCATCCTCACGTCAGGGCGGCTCGTGGAATACGAAGGTGGTGGCGAGGAAACGCGCGCCAACAAGTGGCTGGCTGAACTGCAGCAGGACATGTTCGTCGAAATCAATCCCGCTGACGCGGCTGATCGGGGGATCAAGGATGGCGCGTGGGTGTGGGTATACGGCGCGGCCGACACCAAGCCGCGAGCACGCATGAAAGCGCTCGTCACGGAACGCGTCGGCAAGGGCGTTACGTGGTGCCCCTTCCATTTCGGCGGCTGGTACCAGGGCGAAGATCAGCGCTCCAAGTATCCAAAGGGAGCTGACCCGGTCGTGCTCGGCGAGAGCGTCAACACCATCACCACCTATGGCTTCGACCCGGTAACGGGCATGCAGGAACCCAAAGCCACCCTCTGCCAAGTCAGAGCGGCGTAAGGAGAAGCGGCCATGGCACGAATGAAGTTTCTCTGCGACGCCGACCGCTGCATCGAATGCAACGCCTGCGTCACCGCCTGCAAGAACGAGCACGACGTGCCGTGGGGCATAAACCGCCGGCGCGTCGTCACCATCAATGACGGCAAGCCGGGTGAGCGATCGGTCTCGATGGCCTGCATGCATTGCACCGACGCACCCTGCGCGGCCGTGTGCCCCGTGAACTGCTTCTACACGACGGCGGACGGCGTGGTGCTCCACTCCAAAGATCTGTGCATCGGATGCGGCTATTGCTTCTACGCTTGCCCGTTCGGCGCGCCGCAGTACCCGCGCGTCGGCAACTTCGGCAGCCGCGGCAAGATGGACAAGTGCACTTACTGCGCCGGCGGCCCGGAGGCCGATATCACGGCTGTCGAATATGGAAGCCGCGAGAACGGACAGTTCATCGGCTACGGCTCCAACCGCCTTGCCGAGGGCAAGCTCCCGCTGTGCGCCGAGATGTGCTCGACGAAGTCGCTGCTGGCCGGAGACGGCGAGATCATCGCCCAGATCTACAAGGAGCGCGTCGTGCAGCGCGGCTACACGTCGGGCGCCTGGGGATGGAAGACGGCCTATCGCGAGACGATCGCGTCGTAGAGCCACAAGCGGGCGACGGGAGGTCAACCCGCCGCTTAGGGCGCCGAGTGGCGGCAGCCGAATAAGGGAGAAGGTCGGAATGGCGAGGATGCGCACACCGCTTCGATTCTTGATGGCCGTGCTGGCGTTTTGCGTGACGGCGGCGTTGACGGTTCCCGCCACGGCGCAGCAGAAGCAGCCGGAGTCGGTCAATCCGCAGGCGCAGTCGGTCAAAGAGCAGCAACTGCTGCAGGAGTTGCAGAAGATCCAGGGCCGGACCTCCTTGCCCGATAGCAGGAGCAGCGTCCTGGAGCAGCCCGCCGGCCGCGATTGGCGGCAATTCCATCAGGTGACGCTGCGCTGGATCGGGGCGATCGCGATCCTCGGGATGCTGTCGGTACTTGTCCTGTTCTACCTCATTCGCGGCATGGTGAAGATCGAGGCCGGCCGGTCCGGCCGCACGCTGGTGCGGTTCAACGCCTTCGAGCGCTTCGTGCACTGGATGACGGCGAGCTGCTTCATCGTTCTCGCCTTATCCGGGGCCAATATCACCTTCGGCAAGGAGCTGCTGACCCCGTTGATCGGACCTGAGGCATTTGCGGGCTGGTCGCAGTGGGCCAAGTACGCGCACAACTATCTCAGCTTCCCCTTCACGCTCGGCGTCGTGCTGATGTTCCTGATGTGGGTCGCCTGGAATATCCCGTCCGGCGTCGACGCTAGATGGATCCGCGAAGGCGGAGGCATTGTTGGCGAGAACCACCCGCCGGCGCGGCGCTTCAATGCGGGCCAGAAGGCCATTTACTGGGTGGTGGTGCTAGGCGGCGGTGCCGCTGCCATCACCGGCTACCTGCTCATGTTTCCGTTCTATGTGACTGATGTTACGGGCATGCAGACGGCTCAAATGGTGCACGGCATCGTTGGCATGCTGTTCATTGCCATCATGCTGGCGCACATCTACATCGGGACGATCGGGATGCAGGGCGCCTTCGAGGCCATGGGGACCGGCGAGGTCGACGTCAACTGGGCCCGGCAACACCACAGTCTTTGGCTCGAGAAGGAAGCCGAAAAAGGCCACGTCAAGGGCAGCAGCGTAGCTCCCGCGGAATAGATATTCGGCAGCTCCGTTTGCTGCAGACGCGCGCAAGCATCTTGCGCGCGTTCATTTTGCCAGCGACGCCACGGCCTTTACCTCTTCGGACCGCGCCGGCAAGGAACATTGCAGGCTCATGTTGCGTTGTTCTTTGCAGCGCACTCTGCTCCGCCATCAGAGTCGCGGGATCTGAAGGAGCTTTATCATGCAAAAGCTATTTGCCGTCTCCGTTGCCGGAGCGCTCATCTTCAGTAATGCGGGTCTGGCCCAGGACAAGGCAGACGGCCAAGCCGTCCAGACAATCCAGAAGGAAAATTCGGTGCCGCCGAACACGGGTGACACCAAATCGGAGCAGGGTGGCAAGGCAGAGCCGAGTGCGAAGATACCACATACCAATCCGGCGCCGCACGCGTTTGTCAATGGAGTGCTGTCGGCGCCAGGCGCCATGACCGATGTCGATACGGCACCCGCCAAATTTTCGGCCCGCACCCATGCTGACGACCAGATGCCCATCGCGGGTTACCGGCTCAAGCATCTCACGAGCGACCAGCAGAGTGAGATCGTCCAAGCGCTGGGTTCGCAGCGCGAGGCGCGCGGGGGTGACAGCAATGGCGCGTATGCCAAGGTCGGCGCGGAGATTCCTTCCCGCGTGGCCGAGGCGGATCTCATGCCCATGCCGGCATCGCTCACCGATAAATTTCCAGGCCTGAGGGGGACAGGCTTCATGCGCGCGGCCGGCAAGGTGCTGGTTGTCGACCTGGACAATAGCCGCGTGGTCGGCGTGCTGTAGAGTTCGGACGGGCGCCCTGATGCAATGAAGCCTTTCGGCCTCGGCAGCCGTGTTATGAGGTGCCGTTATGGCACCGCGCGTGGTTCTCGCTGTTGCCTCCGAGCGCAGGCCCTCTCGCTTCCTGATCAGTGCCTGTGGTAAGATTGTCGATCTGCATTGGGAGGTGATGGCTATGCGGGCTTTTCTGGCCGGTTGCACTGTGGCGGTTTTGATCGCCGTTGGGGCGGCCGGCCTGCTGACAAGCCGCTATGTGCCCGATTCAGTAGCCGACGTGTTCTCGACGCAAGGCGTGCGTCTCTAGGGGGCTGGCGGACGAGCGGCAGCAACGATCGCGTGCTAGCTGAGGTCGATTTCGCCTTCGACGACGTGTTTGAGCCCCGTCCCTTCCGCCGTTAAGACCATCTTGACCTTGAGCGTGCTCTGGCTCGCGAGAGCCTGGTCCCGCACCAGCCGTTCTATTTCCTGCTGCGATGTCACGCCCACCTGCTTGAGGAACTTCCTCAAGGACATGTTGAATTTGTCGGCTTCCATTACGCCCTCAATGTGCCGCGGTGCGCGTCACTCTAGAGCAGGATCGTTGTGGTTGGAATTATCTTGCCTAGCCGCAGGCGCTATGCCGGCCGAGCGCGCCCCATTAAGAGCGCGCCCGCAGGTGAAAGGCGATGGGTCTCTATTCGTCTGCTCTCAGAGCGCGTCGTACTGCTCCACCGGAAGACCTTTTGCGTTCTTCATCATTTGCATCGCGTCGATGGAAGACGCCGCCGGCGCCGACTGGTCGAATTTTGATGATGCAGTAGTGATGACACCTGTGCTCCAGATTGCTGCCAGAGCGGTCACTGCAGCGATTGTCGCGATGAGACCTGTCCGCATCTTATCGTCTCCTGTTCGGCTTGACACGTCCGCTCCTAGCTGGACGTGAGACGCACCATCCCTGAACGAGAAAGGCCCAGCTGTTACCTGCGTTACATAGCGGACACCACCGACACCCGTTCGCCTCGTGTCGGTAAGAGCAACTTGTGACACTTAGACGTCGAATTCGGGAACGCCGCTGACGTTCCGGGCAAGCTTCAAATACGGAGCCATATTATGGCACTCGAGTACGATTTCGCCGTGCCTCTGGATCAGCTCCACCGATGACAGCGACCATGTCCGCCTTCAGGTCCTCAATATCGACCTCCCGTTCGTTGCCGACGAGGTGGGTGGTAGGCTTTGCCGGTTCCGGCCCCAATGCCTGGTACATCGGGCGGCGCGCCGCAAGCTATCAGATGTTTCTCTTCGAGCTTGGCTCCATGCGCCGTAACAACGCCGAACCGTGCCGACGTGGGTGGGCGATCGATGTTGCGTCAGCGTCTCGAAAACGAGGACATCAGTAGATCGACAATCGCGCCCAGGCAGCTCACGCCAATCGCTTGCGTGGCACCGCGCGGATCTCCGAGAATGCCATTCTCTGTCACCGACGAGATGCCGTCGCGCCAGATCAGCGCGAGCTGCTCTTGCGTGGGCGTACCAAGATGCCCCGGCGCGAAGCGCTCGTGGCGAACGCTCTCCCGCCGGATCTCCATCATGAGCGACGTCTCCGCGATGTCGGCATGCCCGCCGACTTTATCCGGATCGCCTCCCGCGGACGCCACCGCCGAGCGCCATGCCGACAGCCACGTTTCGGAGTTCACGAAAGCATCGACCGCGCAGAGGCCGCCAACGCTGGCCTGCAGTCGCGGAAGCATGTCGCGAAGGACGGGGAAATTCCCGATATGCCCGGAAAAGAAAAGGATTCTTTTGAAGCCGTGCCGCGCCAGACTGAGGCAATAATCCCGGCAAATGGCCTCGAATGTTTCGTTGTGCAGAGAAATCGTGCCAGCAAAGGTCAGATGATGAGAGGAGCAGCCAACCTTGATCGTGGGCGCGATCAGCGCGTCTCCCATGCGCCCGGCCAGCACCACGGAAAGGCGCTCGGCGTGATCGGCATCCATGCAAAGCGGCAGATGTGGACCGTGCTGCTCCACGGCGCCGCACGGGACGAGAACAGTTGTGTAGCCGTTACGCAGCGCCTCCTCGACGTCAGGAAACGCCATGAGTTCGAGGTGGATGAGGTCGCGTGCCATCAGGGCCTCCGGTATGCTTTCGTCTGGCGCCTCGGCCCCCCGGAAGTTTCCCGATCGCCGTCGTTGTCTGGATGCGATCCCACTTCCGCACGTCGGGCGAGCACGCACACTTCGGTCATTCATAGAGGTATGCCAGCGCGAAAGGTGCGCAGAAGGAGTGCCGAAGATCAACGTGTCGCAGGAGCGCTGCGGTAGCGACCGTGCAGCTCATCTCGGCTGCGCGTACTTGCAAAATGATCTTTCCGGATCATTCTAACAGCGTCGCACCGAGGCAGAGGTGGCGCAATGAGAATGCGGCAGCACTAAACCGCATGCAGAGGTGCAGTGCTTTGCGCGCCTCCGTTTGATGCGGATGGACGCGGTGCTTCCTGGACGTCGCCCGCGCCGACTTTGGCCCGCTTGGTGCGATCGAAATCGAGCTCTAATCTTAGAGCGTTGGGCCGTCATCCTCCATCACAGCCAACATCGCATCCGTGGAGCAAATGGCGCATTTGTGCGTGGCGGGCCAATCGGGCGAAAGCATCAGTCTTGCGTAGCTAAAGTCCATGGCTCGCTGCTCGTGAACATGATCACCTATGCGAAGGCGATGTCAGCCCCACTGCGAAGGAAAGCACTTTCCTGGCGGTCCTATAGGGCTGAGAAGGTTCCTATACTCCCGTATTGCTTGCCCCCTTCCTTGATCCAGTCGACCGCGAATGTGGTTTAAGCATAGCGTCTTCCGTGTTGATCGGATCGGCACTTGGCCGATCAGAAAGAGAGGAAGCATAGGCATACCGCACACGGCCGGACAGGCCAGCGCGGCTGCAGTCAAATTTTGCTGACGCACTTTTCCCCGGTATTATGGCGCAAACGCCACCGCGATTGAATCCTAAGAGAGCCGGAATCCGCCTAAAATTTGGGGATGAACGAAGCACTCGAACGATCAC
>CADEFX010000248.1 GCA_902826715.1 uncultured Hyphomicrobiales bacterium
CATCCTGGGCGACGAGGACCATCTCGGCGACATGGACTTCAAGGTGGCCGGTACGAAGAACGGCGTCACCTCGCTGCAGATGGACATCAAGATCACGGGCATCACCGAGGAGATCATGCGGGTCGCGCTCGATCAGGCACATGCGGGCCGCATGCACATCCTGGGCGAGATGTCGAAGTCTCTGAACTCGGCACGCACCGAGCTCGGCGAGCATGCCCCGCGCATCGAGACGATCAAGATCCCCGTCGACAAGATCCGCGAAGTAATCGGCTCGGGCGGCTCAGTCATCCGCGAGATCGTGGCCGAGAGCGGTGCCAAGATCGACATCCAGGACGACGGCACGGTGAAAATCGCCGCTTCCAAGCGCGAGTCCATCGAGGCGGCGCTGGGCCGCATCCGTGGCATCACGTCGGAGCCCGAGGTCGGAGTGATCTACAAGGGCAAGGTCGTGAAGGTGATGGAGTTCGGCGCCTTCGTGAATTTCTTCGGCGCCAAGGACGGACTGGTGCACATCTCGCAGCTGACCCAGGGCCGGCCGCAGACCGTGGGCGAGGTCGTCAAGGAAGGCCAGGAAGTCTACGTCAAGCTGCTGGGCTTCGATGACCGCGGCAAGGTGCGGCTGTCGATGAAGATCGTCGATCAGGCGACCGGCCAGGAGTTGCCGCCGCAGCCGCGTGAAGAGGGCGGCGAAGGCGGTGGCGGGGAAGGTCGCGGTGAGGGTCGGCGTCACGAGGGTGGCGACCGCGGAGATCGTGGCGGCCGCGGCGGCGAGCGACGGGACCGTGGCGGCGGTGGCGGCGAGCGCCGTGAGCGCAGGCCGCCGCGCGACTTCGACTAGCGAGCCCGCAGCCTAGCTTTTCTTCAGATGCGGCGGTTGCCGTGAAGGACGTCGTCACAGGATCGCTCGTGGCCTTCTTGGCAGCGGGCATCCTTGTGCGCGTGCTGGCCAGCCCGGCGTTTGCGCGCCTGGCGCTCGATGTGCCCAACGACCGATCGCTGCATGGGGTGCCGACGCCACGGACGGGAGGGCTCGGGCTTTTCCTGGGCGCGGCGATCGCCTGGCTGGTGACCGGCGCTGGTGCGCTTGCGTACCTAGCCGCGCTGACGGCCGCGATCAGTGCGATTTTCCTGATAGACGATGTGCGCAGCCTGTCGGTAGGCGTGCGCTTCGCGGTCCAGTTCATCGCCGCGATCGGGTTTGTCATCGCGAGCGGGGTGCAGCCGATATGGCTGCTGCCGCTGCTGGTTCTCGGCGTCGTCTGGTCGATGAACCTCTACAACTTCATGGACGGCGCGAACGGCCTGGCCGGCGGCATGGCCGTCATCGGGTTTGGGGCGTATGCGCTGGCGGCACTGGCTGGCGGCGCCGGCGACCTGGCAATTGTCAGCGCGATCATGGCCGGCGCGGCGCTCGGATTTCTGGCCTGGAATTTCGATTCGGCGCGCATTTTTCTCGGTGATGCGGGATCGATTCCCCTCGGATTTCTCGCGGCCGCTATCGGCTTGCTCGGGTGGCAACAGGGCACGTGGCCGTTCTGGTTTCCGTTGCTCGTGTTCTCGCCGTTCGTGCTCGACGCCACGGTTACGCTCGTGCGCCGTGCCCTGCAGGGCGAGAAGGTGTGGCAGGCGCACAGGACGCACTACTATCAACGGCTCGTAGGACTTGGATGGAGCCACCGGCGCATGGCGCTCGGCGAGTACGCACTCATGATTGCGGCCGCCGGATCGGCTTTAATGTTGCGCGACGCGAATTGGCTAGCCGGTGCCCTGCTGATTGCTGTCTGGGCCGCAGTTTATGCCGTCATTGCTGTGGGCATTGATAGGCGATGGTCGGAGAAGCTTGTCGTCAGGGCTGCCCCTCACCCTAACCCTCTCCATCGTCATGGCGCAGCCGTGCTTCGCACGGACAATGACGGGGAGAGGGGCTAGAGGTCAGTACGTGGCGCGGCCGCCGGAGATGTCGAACACGCCGCCGGTTGTGAACGAGTTGTCCTCCGACGCGACCCAGGCGATGAGCGCGGCGATTTCTTCCACCGTCACGAAGCGGCCGCGGGGAATCTTCGACAGCATGAAATTGATGTGCTGCTCGGTGATCTGATCGAAGATCGCGGTTTTCGCGGCAGCGGGCGTGATGCAGTTGACGGCGATGTTGTGGCTCGCGACTTCCTTGCCGAGCGACTTCGTCAGCGCGATCACGCCGGCTTTCGATGCAGAGTAGTGGGCCGCGTTGGGATTGCCTTCCTTGCCGGCGATGGAGGCGATATTGACGATGCGGCCGTAGTTTTGCGCGATCATGCCGGGCACGACGGCCTTGCAGCACAGGAACGGGCCGTCGAGATTGATGCGCATCACCTTGCGCCACTCGTCGACGGTGGTGTCCCACGTCGTGGCGTTGGCACCGGCAATGCCGGCATTGTTGACGAGGATGTCGATGCGGCCGAAGGCTTTCACGGTCGCGTCGCGCGCCTTCTCAATGTCGGCGAGATCCGTGACGTCGACAGGAACGGCGATGACATTCTTGCCGAGCGCAGCGGCCGTCTTCTCAGCCAGCGCCGCGTCCCGATCCCAGATGGCGACTTTGGCGCCGGACGCCAGAAAACGCTCGGTGACGGCTTTGCCGATGCCTTGCGCGCCGCCCGTGACGGCGGCAATGCGTCCTTTGAGATCGATCGTGTTGGCCATTGGCATTTCTCCGGATGCGTTGTGAACGGGTTATGAGGGATAGCGACGCTGCAGGTCCGCAATCTGTGTGGGGTTGAGCACGTTCAGCTTCTCGTGCCGCAGCATGAGGAACAGGCGGGCGGTTTCCTCAAGCTCCTCGATGGCATCCTGGGCGGCCGACAGGCTCGATCCGGCGACAACCGGGCCGTGATTGGCGAGCAGCACGGCGTGATGCGTGCCGGCAAGTTTTCCGACGGCGTCTGCCAGCGTGGGGTCCCCGGGCGGGAAGTACGGGACCATCGGCAGCTTGCCGATGCGCATGACGTAGTAGGCCGTGATCGGCGGCAGGCAATTGCCGTGATCGATGCCGTCGAGGCAGCTTACAGCGACAGAGTGCGTCGAATGCAAATGGACGACGGCGCCGGACTTGGGGCGCTTGTCGTACATGGTCGTATGCAGGAAAGCCTCTTTCGTCGGGGAGTCGCCACCGATGAGGTTGCCCCCGCCGTCGAGCTTGGACAGGCGCGCTGGATCGAGCGTTCCCAAGGACGACCCGGTCGGGGTCATCAGCCAGCCGCCGTCGGGCAGGGCAACGGATATGTTGCCGGTTGAGCCGTGTGTCAGCCCGCGATTGAACAGCGAGGCGCCGGCACTGCACACCTGCTCGCGCAATTTGGACTCGGCGGTCATGCCAGACGATCCCAGGCCTTGAGGAAGAAGTCCGGTGCGCCGAAGTTGCCGGACTTGAGGGCGAGTGCCAGTTCCGTGCCGCCGATGCTGCGCGTCCACGGCACGCCCGGGTCGATCTCGGGGCCGATTTCGAGCGCCGTTACGCCGAGCCCATTGACCACCGCGCCGGAAGTCTCGCCGCCGGCCACGATCATGCGCGTGAAGCCCACCTTGACCATCGCTTGCGCAGCGGCGGCTAACGTCTGCTCGATCATGCTGCCGGCAGCGTCGCGTCCGAATTTGTCCTGGACCTTACGCACAGTGTCGGGATCGGCGCTCGAATAAATGAGCGCGGGTTTGTCTGCCGGCTGTTTTTGCGCCCAGGCTGCGATCTCGCTACCTGCGAGAGAACCTCTTTGGATTGCGGATGGATCGACCTCGAACGCCGGGATGCCGGCAGCTTTGGCGGCGGCGACCTGACCGCGCGTCGCCTCCGAGCAGCTTCCGGCGATGATGACGGAGCGGCCTTTCGGGGCCTTGAGCTGTTCGGGGGCCTTAGCCGCGCGCATCAAGCCCTGGCGAATGAAGTTGGCGGGCAGACCGAGTGCGACACCGGAGCCGCCGGTGACAAGGCGCATGCCGGACGCGGCCGTTCCCATGTCGATGAGGTGCTGGTCGGTGATGGCATCGACGACGACGAAGCTTTCGCCTTTTGCGGTGGCGGCGGCGAAAGCCTCCGAAACTGCTGCAGCACCCTGGTGGACCACGGCAAAGGGCACGAGGCCCACCTTGAGCTTCGTCTGCCGCTGCAGCACGCGCACCAGATTGGAGTCGCGCATCGGCGTCAGCGGGTGATCCTTCATCGGGCTTTCCGCCAGCGGCACATCGCCAACGAACAGGTTGCCCATGTAGACGGTGCGCTTGTTGGTCGGGAAGGCGGGACACACAAGCGCCAAGTCGGCGCCGAGGCGGTCGAGCAGAGCTTCGGCGACAGGGCCGATATTGCCCTGATCGGTGGAGTCAAACGTGGAGCAGTATTTGAAGAAAAGCTGTTTCGCGCCCAGGGCCAGGAGCGCGTCAGCACTTTTGAGGGAGAGCGAGACGGCTTCCTCGACGGGGCAGGTACGCGTCTTGAGCGCCACGACGACCGCATCGAAGCCGTCGAGCTTGGTGCTCGCATCGGGCACCTGCATCACCTGCACGGTGCGCATGCCGGCGCGGGTCAGCATCAGCGCGAGATCGGTGGCGCCGGTCAGATCATCGGCAATACAGCCCAGCAGCACGTCGCAGTCCTCCCGTCAGATCAAGCGCCGCGGCACGGTCAGCGTCCGGTCGTTTCTTTTTCGAGCCACACACGCAGCTCAGTCTTCAGAATCTTGCCGTAGTTGTTCTTGGGCAGCATGTCCACGAAGCGATAGCCCTTGGGCCGCTTATAGCGCGCGATGTTGTCGAGGCACAGCCGGTCCAGCGCCTGGCTAGTCAGGTCCGCTCCGGGACGCCGCACGACGTAGGCGATCACCTCCTCGCCCCAGTCGGGGTGGGGGCGGGAGATCACGGCTGTTTCAACAACGTCAGGATGAGTGAGCAGCACTTCTTCAATCTCGCGCGGATAGACGTTGGACCCGCCCGAGATGATCATGTCCTTGGAGCGATCCTTGAGGGTGAGGAAGCCGGCCTCGTCGACGGAACCGAGATCGCCGGTCCAGAGCCAGCCATCGCGCAAGGACTTGGCGTTTGCCTCGGGGTTGTTCCAGTAGCCCTTCATCACGCAGTCGCTGCGGGTGATGACCTCGCCGATCTCGCCGGGAGGCAGCTCGCGGCCGTCCTCGCTCACAATCTTGAACGCAACGCCCGTGCGCGCGACCCCGGTCGATCCCAGGCGTTGTTCGTAGTGCGGATGGCTGGTATCGGCATGTGCGGCCTTCGACAAGCCGGCGATGGTCATCGGGCTCTCGCCCTGACCATAGATTTGGTAAAGCTTCGGGCCGAACAGGCCGAGCGCCTTCTTCAGGTCGGCGACATACATCGGCGCGCCGCCATAGAAGAGGGTCTTGAGGTTGCGCGTGTCGGTGCTGCCGGCACGCGGGTGATTGATGAGCCGCGTGACCATGGTCGGCGCCGCGAACATGGAGACGTTGGGATAGGCCGTCAGCGCCTCGAAGATGCGGTCGGGGTCAAAGGAGCCCGGGATGATGACGTTGTGCGCACCCTTGGCAACGAACGCGAGGCCGTAGAGACCCGAGCCGTGCGACAGCGGCGCGGCATGGAAGATCGTGTCCGTGTGGTCCAGATAGTCGATGTCCGAGTGGTAGCATTGGACGGCAAACAGCAGATTGCGGTGGGTCAGGACCGCGCCCTTGGGACGGCCGGTGGTGCCGCTGGTGTAGAACAGCCAGGCTTCATCTTCGGGATTGGCCGGAGCGCGGGTCATCGGCTCGCCCGCCAGCAGGGCCTGATAATCGGCGCTGCCGGTCATGATGACAGTGGGCAGGCTGGCCCCACTCAGCCGGTCCGCAAGCTCCGGCGTGACGATGCACAAACGGGCGCCCGCATTCTCCAGAATCCATTGCAACTCCTTGGGGTGCAGCTTGGAGTTGATCGGAATGGCCGTCAGTCCGGCCCGCCAGATGCCGTAGAGGACGGGAAGGAACTCCAGGCAGTTGTCCATCCAAAGGCCGACGCGGTCGCCGGGGTTCAGCCCGTGCCGCTTGCGCAGCGCTCCCGCGATGCGGGCGGCCTGATCCTCGAACTGGCCGAACGTTAACCGTTGGCCTTCAGCCGTGATCGCGGGGCGGTCGGGCAAATGCCTTGCCACGACTTGCAGCGTGACGGACAGGTTCATGAACGTTCCATCCAAGTTCTGGAGCTTATGCCCGAAAGTGCCATCCGGGGCGG
>CADEFX010000249.1 GCA_902826715.1 uncultured Hyphomicrobiales bacterium
GCTCCGGTAACATTCCTCCGTGAGGCAATACGCGGGGTCAGGTTTCGGCGCCGATGGATATGTCAGGCGCTGGCCGATTCACAGACGAGTTTCAAAGCCCGCCATCGCGGCGGCAGATCGATGCCGTGCAGGACCGCATGAACGCGCTCCAGCGGCTGCTCAATCAAGTGCAGACTGAAACCGACACGTGGTCAGAAGAGAAAGAGGCGGCCTAGCCGTCTACTGAGCTTTAGGGCTGTTGGCGTTCGGTGTCTCAGTCGGATTGTGGGCCTCACCGGACGGCCCGCGGTTGTTCGCGTCGTTATGGGTGCCATTGTCTCCGATCATGAATGAAAGAGCCAGCAGCACGCCACCAGCCAGGGCCGCAATTCCAACCAACATCATCTTGTTTCCTGCATCGATTGGCTCCGCCGAGCCCGGGCCATACTGAGGAGTGCGATCTTCGCACCACGGCACCTGGCGAGCTGGGGATCCTTCCAAAGGTTCGGTGCCCGTGGCCTTTCCAATGGCGACCGGATCGCTGGCAGGAAACGTCTTGTCCAAGGCATCATCTAACTTGCGGGACTGTTCGTCTTGCATGAGGGGTTCTCCTTTGACGTGCTAACTCGCTGACGGGCAAAGGGTTCGTGGCCCCACTCCGTTCAGTCCCGGGAGACCAGTTTGACAAAGCGGCTGTTGGATTGGTCCTGATACAGGAACGCCAGCTTGTTCTGCTCGAAAGCCTCAAAGAAGTCGTACCATGTGATCCGTTCCAGGCCCTCGGTCAGCTCGGCGAAGTCGATGCGCAGGACGCCATCGGCTTTATCGCCCGCTTTGCCCGTTCCTGCGACGCGGGCCGGGAATCCTCTCGCTTTTCGGCCCAATCGCGGATCGTTTCGTGCTCGGTTGTGGTCTTGGCGTCGCTCATGAGAACCTCCGGTCTAAAGCCGGATCAACCACATCCGCCGTGGACACGTTCCATCAAGCTTGCCGAAACGAGGTCGGGGTCAGTCGAGCGGACTGGCAGGTCGTCCCTAGGTGTGCCCAACAAGCGTGCGCTCCATACGCACGTGGCCTTCCTGAAGCAGGTGGTTCACAACATCCAGCTCAAAATCAGGACGCGGCATCGTAACGGCACCTTACAGTTAGATCGTCCAAATGCCCCCAAGCCGCCAAAATGGCCAAATCGGGACGATCGGCAACTCGCAGTCTCACGCGTCTGATCAACGTAGGCTCGTGCCATAGGTTGCCGCCCTGGCCCGCCTCAACCGACAGCTGCTGAGTATCAGTCGAAGCACTTCACCTGCCCGTTTGTGAGGCCGAAAGCCTTCATCAGCGTCTCGGACATCTCTCTGCTGATTTCAATTGTCGCATGCGAATCATGAGTGACTAGCTTCACGGCTTCTACGGCCGCCACTTTCTCGGGGCAGGCCGCGTACCAAACCTTGGCTGTTGCTCCGGTAGGATTTGGTGACGTGACAGTGACGACCCAACCGAAAGCTTTTTCGGTCATGTTCTTCCATGATGAGCGGACGCCAAGGGGAGAGGCTGGGACTGGAGGCATGCGTGGCATCTGTTTCCCTCTTCAAATACTCGTTTCGCGCATCTGCCTGAAATAGTGCTCGGCGTGCTGGTAAAGGTTCTCTGCCTCAATCATGTCGCCGCGTGCGGCGGCCTCGCGGGCAAGCGCCATGTACCGTTCAGGGCTCTTGCTGTTGGAACCGCTGCGTGGAGTTTGATTGCGGTTTTGCGCTCTCGCTCGGTTGGTGGATCGCGCACCGGTCGGTCTGGTCCGATCTTGCATTGCTATTCCACCGCGCCGCTACGCCAAGCGGTGGTGGACTTGCAGCCCTGACAAATACGCTGACCGCTCCAGGCGCTGAAGAACTGCTTCCGGCACACCAAACACCTGCGCGTTCTGCCCTCGATGGTTGGGTCGGATGCTGGCTTCTTGTTGGTGTCGTAGACGATTTTTCGCTGCACCTCGATTGCCTCGATCCATTCGTTAGACGACCGACACTTGTCGACCGAAACATAAGGTAATGCCCAAGCCATCCAGGCGAGCAGGACAAGCAGCGATTCAATTCGCAACGCCGCGGGCAGCGCTGGCACGACAACGATGCTGCCAGCCGCTCCAACCAGCTATTGGCGCACGGTCACCGATTGAACATTCGATACTCTTCGGACGGCGACCCATGCTGCGGGCAACGACGCCAGCGCCCCCCGGCTCTGCGAAGTCGATGCGGATACGGAGGACAGGAGTGCCTCTCGCTGGCGCCGGCTTCGGCTGCTACTTCTCCGCGGGCTGTTTAATATCGATGTCCTGGATCTTGCGCCAGATCTCGTCTTCGCGACGCTCCACAAGATCCGCTATCTCAGTGACCGGCTTTCCTCTTTTGAAGGCATTTTCAAGCACCATAAGGTCCTTCGCGGACCATGGCCTTTCCTCGCGATTTTGTTTCTCTGCCATTGCGTCAATCCATTGCTAGCCTGGGCAAGCAAGCGGCGCGCAGCGCCTAAAACGTGCTGCCAGCGCGCGCATGTACCGATCTATCGTTTCTTTCCGACGACGTTGCTCTTGCTCATGCCGGGTGCAGGCTCGAACGGCGATGCTGCCGACGCCGACGGTTTGGTTTTGATGGCTTTCGGCTTCCGCTTCTCGCGATTGCCGCGTTGATTGTTGCCTTTTGCCATGTCGGTCTCTCCTGTTTTGATGGGGGTTCGCCGCCAACGTCGCGATCAGACCTTCGGCTTGTCGAGAAGCTCGGCGCAGGCCCGAGCCACGCCCGTGCTCGGCGTGGTACTGCCCGGCATGGTTGCCCATCCGCCCTTCTCAACGAAGGTGCCTCTCTCCCATGTGCTGGCCTTCCTCAGCTCGACCATTTTTGAACCGGCATCGGCCTGCTGCTGAAACTTCTCGGCACAAATGGGCGCAAGAACCCTCACAATGGCGCTATCGGCAGCTTCCCTGGCGTTCTTGTCTGCGGTCCCTCCCGTGACCCATCCTCCCCAATTAAATCCGACGATGGCGAGCGCGATAGCACCGGCAACGGCGCCCCAAGCCGCAGGCTTGAGCTCTGACGGAACTTGCATGTTGATAGATCCAAAAGGAGGGAAGAACCCTCACCCGCCCCATCTCACGGTCGCAGTGGAAGTGCTGGCGACTGATGGGTAATCGCAGCGTGTGCGACGCCGATGTTCGGTGATGCCCGATGGCCGGGAGTGCAACGACGCGGTGAAATCAGTAACTTGCGCACGCACCACTATAACACGTTTTGGCGCATAAGGCGGGATTGTTGCTAGAATCTTGGTCGCTTGCCCCGTGGCACTCTCAGCGGGCGGCCGTCGTTAATTGGAATCCGACCGCCAGAAATGGGTCTGCAAGTTGAAATCCCTAAGTGTTCTAGGTCAAGACAAAATCCTTGTCGGACGACGCCATACTTTCGGTCCAGTAGCAGGATTGCTGGCGATCCTATAGCAGCGTTTGGAGGATACGGACCAGAATTTCGCCAGGAACCAGCTTCGGCCAGGACCAGGGTTATCTCCGGGTATAGGCTTTGAACTGACATCCTCCGCGAAGTGCAGCACGGGACCGACATCATGCGCCGACTACGCCTTCCAGAGGCTTTGAAGCCAATTAGGTGGCGGCTCGCTCACGGTTTTTGTTTTCACGTGCGTGATAAGTTCAATGTCCTGAGCATGAAGAAGTAGCGTGATGCGAATTAGCTCGCTGCGAGAGATCTGAAGGCGCTTGGCTTTTCGATCGAGCTTCTGGATCAAAGGTTCTGGCATGTGAACTAGGATTGGTCTCATCGGGCATTTGTACTCTGGGCAATTGATTGCTGGCTCGGACATCCTGATCTGATGTCACTGACCTATATAGCGTGTGGTAATTTTCGGCTGATATTCAGAAATGACATATAGGAGTTCTTCATCAACGAATGTCGGGTGCAAGAACTTCAAGGGTTGCTAGCCATTCTGCTTTGGCATTTGAGTTGACGTAGTACGCCATTGATCACCAGAAGGACCATGAACAGTTATAGGTCACTGGACCAGATCTAGTAGCTATTGGTACCCAGTGGGCACAACCGGATATTTCAATAACCAATCGGTACAGACTGGGCCCAGCTCATCTCGCTACGCGAGATAGGCTCGCTAACGCTTCGCCTATGGTCTAGATGGGTCAGATTGGTTTCAAACTAACTTCGAGTAACACATCCAACCAGTTTGATATCATTAGCTACTGATACTGTCTGATCTAATGGGTACATGAAAAACATTAGGACCTGATCGAACCGAAGGTTCATTTATTTCGGTGAGCACGTTACACTTTCGCCTGTTAAGGCGAAGCGTAACGCAAACGGTCCATTTATTTCGGAGCCGCAGCTACATCTGATTTGGATAACCTTCTAGGTAGGGGCGGTTGGGCGATCTCCCTTTACATCCAGCTGAGCCAACGCAAGCCACCAGCAGCTAATCAGACGACCGCTGGAGCAGTTCGGGGTGTCAGGTGAGACAGAGCCCTTCGTGACGAGTGCAAAAAGCGCACTCAGCCTTCCGATCCTGTAAACAGAACCGGCATGCCATTTGACTTCTCTCGTGCGCCCAAGCCGCGTAATGCGTGGGTGGTGGCTACTCATCCTCCATCAGAGGGTAGTGGCGCACGAACGAAGCCCATCGCTTCGGAATCTACGATTGCTCTCAGTCCAGAGGTCGTACGGCGCCGGAATCAGACCGCGCCAAGTCGTTTATGGGTTGGGGAATACACATATATTTAGTTGCCGGCGATGGAGAGCGCTACCTGCAAGATAGGGAATCTGTATTTTCTTGGCTCAAATTTCCCCGGGGAAACGCACCCACCGGCCTCACGCTGGGAGTTCGGATTAACAAGTCCCGGCTCATCAGCGCGAGATGCAGCGCCGCCGTCATATGCCCGCCTCGCCACAAGCGTTCGAGCCAGTGCCTGGGCACCCGCAGCTAACGCGAGTTTTTTTGGGGGTGGTAAGACGCATATCCCCTGAGCTACACCCACGTCCTGAAAACAGCCGCATACCGGAGGGTCTGCTGATCCAGGCAACCCCGGCCTTTAGACGGCACGTGGGGTGCCCCTCCGGGCGTAGGAATTACCCCTTGAAGAATGCTAGCAGAAGTTCAGGTTGGTTGAGGGGAGCAGCACGCAGAAATCACCGCATGACGCGAACGCTGGACGGACAGCAAAGTCCACGCTGGTGCCGCTCCCGAACGCATTTCGCCATTTAGTCCGTGAACTTGCAACATGCGCTCGAAAGCTCACAGCCTTGCAGCGTCACAGCGCGCCGAATGAGCCTGAGAAACGGCGTAGCGCTTCAATTGCTCTGGAGATTTCCGACCGACGCCAGCCATGATGGAGAGTGCGTCCGCAATGGCGAAGGCTATGTCCGGAGTTTTGACCGGCTCACGGTCCAGCACCTCGTCATAGATGCCTTCGAGCAAGGTGAGTGTGTCTTCGTCGAAATCGGATTGGCGAATTGAGGCGCGCGCAGTATTCATGCCGAGCTCTTACTTGGAGGCGGTTCCTTCGACTAAAGTATCAGTTCATGCGCGCCGATGCGAATCATTCCGCGGGTCCCCGACGAGTGCCACCCAAACTAATTTTGCTTCCCTGCAACCAATAGGCTCGACCGGAGTTTTAGGCGTAGTGGCTTGTTCCTTTCGTGCCTCGTTTGGAACAAGCTGCTCTGGGCGTCGGGCTTCGTGTCCCCGGCGCCTTTATCTTGTGAGCTTGGCGAGAGAAGTCATGGAGCCTAACGTTACTTCAGTAGAGCGGGCATTTCAGCTGGCCAGGACAGGTCGATATTCAGACGTTGAGCAAATCAGAAAACGGCTCAAGCAAGAGGGTTATGCGCAAGACCAGATCGCGGGGCGGTCATTGTTCCGTCAGCTCCTAGAGATCATCCGGGCGACCGGCTCAAAGCTAGAAAGCTTCTGAACAACGAGAACCCCTTCTAGTGGGTGCTAAGTTAAATCGGTTCCTATAGGTCACTTTCCCTGCCCAAAATCGTACCCTCTTTGCCAGACCATATTCGTTATTGCTCCCCGGACTATGCGCCAGACCATCACAGCTCTTCCATAATTCAGTTCGTAGCTGGCAAAACCAGTTTTTGAGCCAACTGAAGCGCATCCGATGGCCAATATGTTTGCGGCCGCGGACGCTTGGCCCTAGCGTTATCAAACGCAGGTTGG